>NZ_JAMQOP010000003.1:0-300000 GCF_031624495.1 Halogeometricum sp. S1BR25-6
TCGTCGTCGAGGGCGTCGAAGCCGCCCTCGACGTCGCCGAACCGGGCGTCACCTGCGAACGCGTCGAGAAGGCGTGGCGCGACACCATCGCGAAGTACGACATCGAGAAGGAGGAGCGCATCGGCTACTCGATGGGGCTGGGCTATCCGCCGGACTGGGGGGAGCACACCGCCAGCCTTCGCCCCGGCGACGAGACGGTGTTAGAGGAGGACATGACGTTCCACATGATTCCCGGTCTATGGTTCGACGACTTCGGCGCCGAACTCTCCGAGACGTTCCGCGTCACGTCGAACGGCGCGGAGGTGCTCGCCGACTTCCCGCGAAAGCTGTTCTCGGTCTGAGCGCCGCGACGGACTGACACGTCGTCCGACGCCTCGGTCCGTCGGGGGCTTTCGTTCGGCGCAATACTTCTTCAACTCCGAATTGTATCTCATCGTCTCTCTTCGAGACGAACACAGTCCGAACAGCACGGATTGAGCTATCGATTAATTTAACACGATGGTTCGTCATCGTCTCCGTATATGGCACCAGACGGAGACGACGCGAACGAGGCGGACGCGGACTCGGCGCTCGTCACCGCCCGACGGCAACTCGAACGGGCGGCGGCGCACGTCGACGTGGACTCGAACGTCATCAAACGGCTCCGGCACCCGACGCGCGTCGAACGCGTCTCGGTGCCCCTGAAGCGGGACGACGGCTCGCTCGACGTCTACACGGGCTACCGCGCACAGCACGACGACGTCCGCGGCCCGTACAAGGGCGGCCTCCGCTATCACCCCGAAGTGAGCGCCGAGGAGTGCATGGGGCTCTCGATGTGGATGACGTGGAAGTGCGCGGTGATGGACCTCCCGTTCGGCGGGGGAAAGGGCGGCGTCGCCGTCAACCCGAAAGAGCTCTCCCACGAGGAGCGAGAGCGGCTGACTCGGCGGTTCGCCGAGGAACTCCGCGACGTCGTCGGGCCGAAGCAGGACGTCCCCGCGCCGGACATGGGGACGGACGCCCAGACGATGGCGTGGTTCATGGACGCCT
Organism: Halogeometricum sp. S1BR25-6; assembly: GCF_031624495.1. NCBI lineage: Archaea > Methanobacteriati > Methanobacteriota > Halobacteria > Halobacteriales > Haloferacaceae > Halogeometricum > Halogeometricum salsisoli. The sequence goes on from NZ_JAMQOP010000003.1 coordinate 1,030, forward strand.
ACTCGATGCAGCAGGGCGAGACGACGCCGGGCGTCGTCACCGGCAAACCGCCGGTCATCGGCGGCAGCTACGGGCGTGAGGAGGCGCCGGGTCGCTCCGTCGCCATCGTCACGCGAGAGGTCGCCGACTACTACGACTGGGACCTCTCGGAGACGACCGTCGCGGTACAGGGGTTCGGGAGCGTCGGCGCGAACGCCGCCCGCGCCCTCGACGAGTGGGGGGCGAACGTCGTCTCCGTCTCCGACGTCAACGGGGCCATCTACGACCCCGACGGCCTCGACACCGAAGCGGTCGCCACCCACGAGGAGGAACCCGGCGCCGTGATGGGCTACGACGCGCCGGAGACGCTCTCGAACGAGGAGATACTCGAACTTGACGTGGACGTGCTGATTCCGGCCGCGGTCGGTAACGTCATCACCGCCGGGAACGCCCACGATATCGACGCCGAGGTGGTCGTCGAAGGGGCGAACGGCCCGACGACGTTCGCCGGCGACGAGATTCTCGCCGACCGCGAGGTGCCCGTGATTCCGGACATCCTCGCGAACGCCGGCGGCGTCACCGTCTCGTACTTCGAGTGGTTGCAGGACATCAACCGGCGGCAGTGGACGCTGGACCGCGTCCACGAGGAACTGGAGTCGCAGATGCTCTCGGCGTGGGACGACGTGCGAGCGCAGTACGAGGACAAGGACGTGACGTGGCGCAACGCCGCGTACGTGGTCGCCCTCGAACGGGTCGCCGAGGCGAAGTCGACGCGGGGCCTGTGGCCCTGAGCTGACTCGCCCGCGCGCTTCCCTCCGTTCTTCTCTTCGCTCTCCCTCCCGTCGCCCTCGATTACTCCCGACCCGGCGCGAGCACCTCGTTCACCAGTTCCTCGCCCGATTCGAGGTGGTCGAGGTTCTCCGCGACGATGTCGGCGAGGCGGTCCCAGTGCTTCGGCGTGTGGCCGCCGGTGTGCGGCGTGAGCAGGCAGTTCTCCAGGTCCCAGAGTTCGTGGTCGTTCGGCAGCGGTTCGGGTTCGGTCACGTCGAGGGCCGCGCCGCGTATCTTGTTCGACTGGAGCGCCGAGACGAGGGCGTCGGTGTCGACGATGCCGCCGCGGGCCGTGTTGACGAGGACGGCCTCCGGCGGCATCGTGGCGAACTCCGCCTCGCCGATGAGGCCGCGCGTGAGGTCGTTCAGCGGGCAGGCGACGACGACGTACTCCGACCGCGAGAGGGCGTCGTGCACCGCGTCCTCGTCGAATCCGACCACCTCGTCGGTGGGGCCGCCCTTCTCGGGGGTGTATCGCACGCCTATCGTCTCCACCTCGAACCCCTGTAGCCGCTGGACGACGGCCTGCCCGATGGAGCCGAGACCGACGACGGTGACGGTGCTGTCGGTGAACTCGCCCGACTGGAAGTGTCGCCACTCGTTGTTCTCCTTCCGCCGCCACCCCTCGTGTAGGCGGCGGGCGAACGTCAGCATGTTCCCGATGGCCTGTTCGGCGATGCCGGGCGCGTGGATGCCGCCGGCGTTCGTCACGCCGACGCCGCGCGCGGCGAGTTCGTCCGTCGGAACGTGGTCCGTCCCGGCGAACGTACAGGCGAACAGTTCGAGGTTCTCGGCCGACTCGACCAGTTCGGGGTCGAGGTCGATGCCGGTGACCACGCGCGCCCCGGCGACGAGTTCGCGCTCCTGCCGCGGCGTGCGCGCCAGCGCGACGGTTCGGTCGGGCAGACGCTCGCGGAGCGTCTCCGCGTACGACTCCATCGACAGTCCCTCGGTCCCCTCGCGGAGGACGACGACGTCCGGTGTCTCCGTCATAGTGAGTGGTCCTCGTGTCGTCGCTGCCCGACTTAGTCCTTTTGTGTATTCGCCGTCCACGGAATCCGTTCACAGTTAAGTGGGTGGCGCGTGTCAGGGCGTCGTATGGTAGCGACGACCGAGCTAGATCTCAGCCGGTTGCGTCGAGCGTTCCACCGCTATCCGGAACCCGCCTGGCGGGAGTTCCACACGACGGCGCGACTCCGCGAGGAAGTCGAGGCCATCGGCGTCGACGAACTCGCGGTCGGTCCCGAGGCGTACGACCCCGACGACAGGATGGCCGCCCCGGACCCCGACTCCGAGGAGGTGCGGCGCTGGATGGACCGCGCCGTCGAGCAGGGGGCCGACGAGGAGTTGGTCGAGAAGATGGCGGGCGGCAACACCGGCCTCGTCGCCGTACTCGACCGGCGGGGTGAGGAATCCGGCGCGGACGGCGCCGACGCTGCCGACGCCGCCGACGGCCCGCACGTCGGCCTCCGCGTCGACATCGACGGTCTGTTCATCGAGGAGTCGGCCGACGAGGAGCACGTTCCGGCCCGCGAGGGGTTCCGCTCGGAGACGGGCGAGACGATGCACGCCTGCGGTCACGACGCGCATATGACGTGGGGGTTGGCGGTCCTCGACGCGGTGAAGCGCAGCGACTTCGCGGGGCGGTTCACCGTCTTCTTCCAACCCGCCGAGGAGGTGTCCGGCGGCGGCCGCCCGATGGCCGAGAGCGAGTACGCGGCCGGGCTGGACGCCCTCTTCGCGGTCCACGTCGGCCTCGACCACCCGACGGGCGAAGTCGTCGCGGGCGTCGAGGAGATTCTGGCGATGTGCCACGTCGACGCGACGTTCCACGGCACGTCCGCGCACGCGGGCAAGGCCCCGAACGAGGGCGACAACGCGATGCAGGCGCTCGGGACGGCCATCCAGAACGCCTACGGCATCCCGCGGCACGCCGACGGGATGACCCGCGTCAACGTCGGCGTCGCGGAGGCGGGCACCGCGAGCAACATCATCGCCGAGGAGGCGACCATCCACGGCGAGGCCCGCGGCGAGACGACCGAACTGATGGAGTACATGAAAGAGAAGCTCTCGCGGACGCTCGAATCCGCGGCCGAGATGCACGGCTGTACGGCCGACGTGGAGGTGGTCAGCGAGTCCCCGCGGGTCGACAGCGACCCCGAACTGGCGGGACTCGTCGCCGACGTTGCCGCGGGCGTCGACGGCGTCGAGACGGTGACCGAGCGCGCGGCGTTCGGCGCCAGCGAGGACGCGACGTTCCTCATGGACCGCGCCCACCGGGAGGGCGGGCGCGCGACGTTCCTCATCGTCGGGACGGACCACCCGACGAGCCACCACACCGGCACGTTCGACGTGGACGAGCGCAGTCTCCCGATGGGCGCCGAAGTGCTGACGAAGGCGGTGCTCTCGGCCGGCGAGGGCGGGGGCGCGAGCGAGGGTGAGACCGGTGCCCGGTGACGAGGAGAGCGACGGCTCGATTCCGGAGAGCGCCGACGCCGTCGTCACCGCCGCGGACGTGGCGGCGGCCCGCGAGCGCATCGCGGACGTGGTCCACGAGACGCCGCTGGACGTCTCGACGACGTTCGCCGAGATGTCGGGCGCGGCGTCTGTCGGCCTCAAACTGGAGAACATGCAGCGCACGGGGTCGTTCAAGATACGCGGCGCGTACAACACGATGGCGACGCTCCCCGCGGAGGCGAAGGCGCGCGGCGTCGTCGCCGCAAGCGCGGGCAACCACGCGCAGGGCGTCGCCCTCGCGGGGCGACTCCTCGACATCGACACCACCGTCGTCGTCCCCGAGGTGACGCCCGCGGCGAAGATAACGGCTACCCGCGGGTACGGCGCGGAGGTGCTCGTCGAGGGAGATATCTACGAGCGCTCCTACGAACGCGCCCTCGAACTCGCAGACGAGGAGGGCTACGAGTTCGTCCACCCGTTCGACGACGCGGGCGTCATCGCCGGGCAGGGCACCGTCGGCGCGGAGATACGCGAGCAGTACCCCGAGGTAGACACCGTCCTCGTCTCCATCGGCGGCGGCGGTCTCATCTCGGGCGTCGCCACGGCGCTGAAGGCGCACGACCCCGATATTCGTGTAATCGGCGTCCAACCGGAGGGGGCGGCGCACGCCAAACCCTCCTTGGAGCGCGACGAGATACACCGGCTCTCGGACATCGACACCGCCGCCGAGGGAATCGCCGACGCGCGTCTGCTCGGGAAGACGTTCGCCGTCCTCCGCGAACGCGTCGACGACGTGGTGTCGGTCTCCGACCGCGAGATGGCCGTCGCCGTTACTCTCCTCGCGGAACGGGCGAAGACCGTCGCCGAGGCGGCGGGCGCGGCGCCCGTCGCCGCCCTCCTTTCGAAAAAAGTGGACGCGGCGGACGAACACGTCGCCTGCGTCGTCTCCGGCGGGAACGTCGACCTGACGGAGCACGCCGACCTGACGCGGACCGGCCTGTTCGAACTCGACCGCTACGCCGAGGCGCGACTGCACGTCAGGGAGTGGCCGGCGGCCCTCGGCCGGGTCGGCGATATCGTCTCCGGCCGCGGGGCCGGACTCGACGCCGTCGAACGCGCCGACCGAACGCCGGACGACCCGCCGAACCGGACGCCCGTCACCGTCGGCGTCGAAGGCACCGGCCGGGACCACCTCGGTGAGGTGTTCGCGTCGCTGGACGACGCCGACGGAATCGCCGTCTCGTCGCACACGCTCGGGTGAGCGCCCGCCGCCGGTCGGTACTGCACCTTTATTTCGCGGCGGCTTCTTTCCACGACGTATGATAGCAGCACACACGACCCGCGGCGGTGGATTCGGCGATGTCTGAGGACGAACTGAGCGGGATCCGAAGACACGAGAACGTGCGCGTTCCCGTCGGAGACGACACCGTCGCCGCGACGCGGTACGAACCGGAGGGAGAGGGACCGTCGCCGGCGCTCCTGACGTACGTCCCCTATCCCCAGCAGGACAGCATCACGTACGGCGCCTACGACCCGTTGAACCGCTATCTCGCCGCGAGCGGGTACGAGGTGGTCGTCGCCGACATGGTCGGGTCGGGGGCCTCGACCGGATTCGTCGAGGAACCGTTTACACGCCGCGAGGGAACCGAACCGGCGGCGCTCGTCGAGTGGTTGGCCGCCCGACCGTGGACCACGGGGAAGGTGGGGATGTTCGGGAAGTCCTACGGCGGCATCACGGCCCTCGACGCCGCCGCGCAGCGACCCGACGGCTTGGAGGCCATCGTCCCCATTCACACGCCGTTCGAGGGGGTGCGCAACGCCTACACCTACGGCGGCCTGTTCGAGTTCCTCACCATCGGGATGGACTGGCTCACCCTGATGCAGGCGCTGGACGCCAAGCCGCCGTCGAACCCGGAGGCCGACCCGGCGGCGATGAGGGCGTGGCGGGACCGCCTCGGCCGACTGCCCGACCGCGACCCGTGGCTGTTCCAGTTCCTCGACAACGACCCGCACGAGGCGTACTGGGACGACAAGGTCATCCCGGTCGAGCGAATCGACGTGCCCGTTCTCGCCGTCGACGGCTGGCGCGACCCGTACATCGAGGACACGGTGCGGTACGTCGACCGCATCGACGCGCCCACCCGCGCGCTCTTCGGCCCGTGGCGCCACCGGATGCCGCATCGGGGGCGCGAGTCGGCCGTCGACTTCCGCCGGCAGGTGCGCGCGTGGTTCGACCGGTTCTTGAAAGAAGGAACAACGGACGCGCCGGACGTCCCCCGATTCCGCGTCTGGACGGAACGCGACGGCGGCGGGACGACGGCGGGCGAGTGGCGCGGCCTCGACCGCTGGCCGACGCTCGCGACGGCCGGCGACGACGCCCTCGGGTTCGCGTTCACGCCCGAGGGACTCCTCTCGCCCGCCGAATACGACGGGAGTGCGGTCGAGGAGACGTACGAGTTCGACCCGACGGTCGGCCCCGCCTCCGTCGACCCCTACGGTGCGACGGTCGCCCCGCCGGTCACGAACGACGACGACGCGCGCAGTCTGACGTTCGACACGCCGACGCTGGAGACGGCCGTCGAACTCACCGGGACGGGCGCCGTCTCCCTCTCGCTGGAATCGACCGTCGCCGACCCGACGGTGGCGGTCCGCGTCGTCGACGTGGCCCCCGACGGACGCGGGAGGCTCGTCACCCACGGCGTCGTCAGGGGAGCGTACCGCGACGGCATCGACGAACGGACCCCGATGACGCCCGGCGACCCGACCGACCTCTCGGTTCCCCTCGCGCCGAAGTCGCACGTCTTCGAGGCGGGTCACCGAATCCGGGTCGCCGTCGGGTCGTCGCTGTTCCCGGCGGTGCTGCCGACGCCCGAGCGCGGGTCGTTCACGCTCCGGTCTTCCCCCGACGACCCGGCGCTCCTCCGGTTCCCGGGGCGGCGGCTGGACCGCGTCGCGTTCGACGACGCCGTGCCGATGGCCCCGCCGGACGACCGTCTGCCGACGACCCCCGAGCGCGTTTCGGGGTCGTCGTCGTGGGTGACCGCCCGCGAACACGCCGCCGGGGAGGCCCGCGTCGAGAAGACGGACGAACTGCGCGTCGACCTCCCGCACGGGACGCTGACGCGCGAAGGGGCCTTCGAGGCCTCCGTGCGGCGGGACGACCCGGGGTCGGCGTCAGCGCGGAACGAACTGACGCTGACCATCGAGAACGACCTCGGAACGTTCGAGGTGCGCGCGACGAGCCGTATCTCCCGGCCGCTCTGCCGGGTGCGGACCGAAGTAACTCACGACGGTGAACCCGTCTTCGAGCAGACGTGGACGCGGTAGCCGTCGCTCGGGGCCGGTGAGGGCGGCCGAGAGAAGAAAACACGGAGTTCGCTACGACGACGGGGCGGAGGCGACTTCGTTCCCCGCGGCGTCGACGGCGTCGGTGAAGATGCCGATTCCCAGTTCGATTTCGCGCTCGGTCGAATCGAGCGGTGGGAGGAGCCGAATCGTCTTCTTCCCGCACCCGAGCGTGAGGAGGCCGCGCTTCAGCGACTCCTCGACGACCGCGTTGCGACGGTCGGTGGTGTCGAACTCGACGGCGAGCATCAGCCCCTTCCCGCGGACGTCGGCCACGTACTCCGGCGCGTCGTCGCGGAGCAGTTCCTTCGCCTGCCGGCCGCGTTCGGTGGCGTTGGCCAGCAGGTCGTGCTCCTCGATGGCTTCGAGCGTGAACACGCCCTGCATCGATGAGAGGATGTCGCCGCCGCCGAACGTCGACCCGAGGCGGTTCGATTCGCTTGGGAAGAGCTCGGAGTTCGAGATGGTCGCGCCGACCCGGAGACCCTTCGCGCTGGCGATGACGTCGGGTTCGATGGGGTAGTGGTCCGCCGCCCACATCTCGCCGGTTCGTCCGACGCCCGACTGTATCTCGTCGACGACCAGGGGGATGTCGTACTCGTCGGTCACGTCCCCCACCTCCCGCATGAACGCCTCGCTCGGGAAGCGGTAGCCGCCGACGCCCTGAATCGGTTCCATCACGACGAACGCCACCTCTTCGGGGTTGACGTGGCCGCCCTCGGGAGATAGCGCCCGCCGCAACTGCGACCCATCGCGGGGCGAGAACCCGCAGTCGCACTCCCCTTCGGTGCAGTGTCGGTCGGTGCAGAACGGGACGGTCTTGACACCCGAAATCTCGGGGTAGTGGCGGGTGTACACCTCGTTTGAGCGCGTGACGGAGAGCGTCGCCATCGTCCGGCCGTGGAAGCTTCCCTCGAAGGCGAAGCCGTACTTCGCCGCCGGCGCGTCGTCGTACGTTATCTTCAGCGCGTTCTCCACCGCCTCGGCGCCGGAGTTCGAGAGGAACACCGTGTCCATCCCGTACTGGTCGGACACGTCGCAGAGCTTCTTCATCAGGTGACTAGCGCCCGGGAACGGCGACTCCTCCGGGTCCGGTCCGGCGCCGTAGTACATGTCCTGTCCCGCTATCTTCATCGGCTCCACGAGGTCGAACTCGCGGAGTTTCCCGAGCACCTTCTCGTTGTTGTAACCCAGCGGGGCAGCGCCGATGTGGCAGGTGAAATCGAGCAGCACGTTCCCGTCCACGTCGGTGACGAACGGCCCGTCCGCCTCGGCGGTCACGTCCCAGACGAACTCGTGGGAGTACTCGCTCGGCGCGGCGTGTTCCGAGTGGAACTCGATCCACTCCGCGGCGTTCGGACCCGGTAGACCCTCGGCTGTCGGCTCCGCGGTGTGCCTGTCCATACACGGAGAGTGTGTATGCCGTCCATTAAAACTAATTATTTTTCGAGTACAGCGTCTGGAAATAAATTGTCTTCGACGGTCAGAGAGCCCGTTTCCGCCGCCGTCGGTCGTTCGAGCCGGCCGAATCGTCCGCGCACGGGCGTTCGTCGACGCGTCGGCTCCGACGTCGGCCGTGGTCTGTGCGGAACGAGTGGTTCCACCTCGATATCAAAATAGAAATCCATAAATGTGGACTCAGGTGTTTTTATCTCCGATTTCACAATTAGACGTACAGTAGTGCATCTTAATTCTCTCACAAAGATTTTCCTAGCCGAAATATGAGTTCGTATCGTGCCATACGATTGCAGATATCTATACAGTCCGCGATCGTCCGCGGCGCGAAGCGGCCGACTCGAACTCCCCTTACCGGCTTCCGACCTATCGGTGCTGAAGGAACGAGCGTTGTCGAGTACCCACCAGACTTTTGACATTGTTAATCGCACTAGTTCGCATGGTAGATGCGACGATAGAAGTCATCGACCGCGGGGGACTGGAGTGCGACCTCAACTACCTCGTCGAGGGTAACACGCTCGGGACGCACGACGAACCGAACCCGCCGACGGACTACGTCGAGATTCCGGTGTGGAACCTCGTCATCGACCACCCCGAGGCGACCATCCTCTGGGACACCGGCAATCACGAGGATGCCCTCGACGGCCACTGGCCCGAGGGGCTGAAGCAGGCGTTCTACCCGCACGACGTGCGCGAGCACACCCTGGAGGGCGACCTCGGCGACGCGGGCTACTCGCTCGACGACATCGACGCCGTGTTCCAGACCCACCTCCACCTCGACCACGCGGGCGGTCTCCACCACTTCGACGGAACGGACGTGCCCGTCTACGTCCACGAGGAGGAGGTGAAGTTCGCCTACTACTCCGCGAAGACCGACGAGGGAAGCGGCGCGTATATCTTGGGGGACTTCGACCACGACCTGAACTGGCAGGTGCTCCACCAGGACCGCGAGACGCATTTCGAGGATATGGAGTTCGTCCGCCTCCCCGGACATACGCCCGGTCTCACGGGGACGATGATACACCTCGACGACCACGGCACCGTCGTGTTCGCGGGCGACGAAATCTATCAGAGCGACAACTACGAGGAGGAGGTACCGTTGGGCGCGCAACTGCTCTGGAGCGGTCGCCACTGGTTCGACAGCCTCCAGACGCTGAAGGACCTCGAACGGCGACACGACGCCGAAGTCGTCTACGGCCACGACCCCGAGCAGTTCGCCGAAATCGAGTCGGGGTGGTCCTGATGAGCTACGAGCGCTCCGTCTCGGCGCCGAACCACGGCCTCGACCCGGAGACAGTGTGGCACATCGACATCCCGGAGATACGCTTCGGGCGCGACTCGACCGAGGAACTCGCGTTCCAACTCCGCGATTTAGGCGTCGACGAGGACGCGCGCGGCCTCGTCGTCACCGACGAGACCCTCGTCGACGTCGGTCACGCCGACCGCGTCGCCGGCGAAATCGAAGACGACGGCCTCTCGGTCGACGTCTACGACGGCTCCGAGCGCGAACCGTCCGTCGAGGCCGTCACGGACTGCATCGAGTTCGTCCGCGAGGAGGCGGGGGAGGCGGGCTACGATTTCTACGTCGGCCTCGGCGGCGGCAGTTGCATGGACACCGCGAAGGTGACCCGGGCGGTCATCGCCAACGGCGGCGAACCGCTGGACTACGTGGCCGAACCGACCGGCGAGGGCGAACCCCTGACCGAGTCGGGCGAACCGCTCGTGTTGATGCCGACGACGGCCGGAACGGGCGCCGAAATCTCGCCCGTCGCCATCCTCTCGGTCCCGGAAAAGGAGATAAAGGAGGGCATCTCCTCGAACCACGTCCGCGCCGACGCCGCCGTCCTCGACCCGACGCTCACGACGACGCTCCCGCCGGACCTGACGGCGAAGACGGCGATGGACGCGCTCGGACACGCCATCGAGGGCTACACGACCCACGAGTACGACTCGCTGCTGCGGCCGAGCGACCCGGCCGAGCGACCGGTGTACGCCGGGCGGACGCCGCTGACGGAGATGTTCTCGGAGAAGGCCATCGACCTGCTGTCGAACAACGTCCGCACCGCCGTCCACAACGGCGACGACCTGGCGGCCCGCGAGAACATGCTTCAAGGGGCGCTCTTCGGCGCCATCGCCGGACTGACCGCGGGCGCGACCCTCTGTCACGCGATGGCGTACCCCGTCGGCAACAAGTACCACACGACGCACGGCGAGACCATCGCCGTCCTCACGCCGGCCAGCACCATCGACTACAACTCCGCGAGCGACCCCTCGCGGTTCGCCGACATCGCCGAGATGTTCGGCGTCGACACCGACGGGATGACCGACCGCGAGGCGACAGACGCGCTGAAAGCGGAGTACGTCCAACTCCAACGCGATCTGAACGTTCTGCCGAGCGGCCTCGAAGAACTCGCCGGCATCACCGAGGAGGACGTCGATTGGCTGGCCGAACAGACCGTCGAGACGCAGAAGCGCCTCCTGCGAACCAACCCCCGGCCCGTCACCGAGGACGACGTTCGCGACGTCTTCCTCGACGCCCTCAACAACTGGGAGGAGCAGTAACGGGTCGCACGCCGGTCCGACAGACGTCTCTTCCTCGTACATTCTCCGCAGCACGATAGACTTATCAGAGTGTATGTGGTGGTGGGAGGTAACGAACTATGCAAGGGACTACCAGTCACCCCGCGAACGGACCGCGACCCGGCGCCTCCCCCGAGGAGTTCCGACAGTCGCTCCGGGACGCGGCCGCCCTCCTCGACGATTCTGAACCGCCGGAGTCGCTCTTCGTCGCGGTGCAGTATCGCAACGGCACCGACTACGTCCACGCCCACGCCGACGGCGCGGACGGCAACCTCGACCGGAAGGTGTACGACCTGTTCTCGCCGCTCGCCGTCCACGTCCGAGCGGTCGCGGCGGCGGCGAACGCCGACCCCGAGACGGTGTTGGAGTGCGCGGCGGAACTCCTCGACAGCGTCGAGGACTCCGACAGAGTCGGCGAGTAGGGGATTCTACTCCGACTTCGATTTCGACGACTCCGACGTCCGGTTCCGCGCGTTGACCGCCAGCACGGGCGCCTCGGAGCGGCGGACGAGTCCTTCGGTCGTGCTCCCGAGCAGGTACCGGTCCAGTCCGGTCCGACCCGCCGTCCCCATCACCACGAGGTCGATGTCCTCCCGGTCGACGTAGTCCAACAGCGTCCGCGCGGCCGACCCGCGCCGAACGTCGGTGACGGCTTCGAGACCTCGCTCGCGCGCCCGCGAAGCCACCTCGTCGGTCGCTTCCTCGCCGTCGGCCTCGATGCGAGCGATGATGTCCTCGGGGAGTCCGTAGGTAGCGCTCGCCGTCATCCCGCCGAGGTCGACGACGTTCACCGCGTGGACGCGCGCCCCGGCCGCCTCGGCGACGGCGAGGCCGTGGTCGACGGCCGCCTCGGCGTACTCGCTCCCGTCCGTCGGGACGAGTACCTCCTCGTAGCCGCCCGCTTCGCCCTCATCGGTCGCTCGCACCGTCAGCACGGGAACGTCGGACAGTCTGAGCACGCGTTCCGTCACGCTCCCGGCGACGTAGCGCGTCAGTCCCGTCCGCCCGTGCGTTCCCATCACCACGAGGTCGACGTCGTTCTCGTCGGCGTAGTTCAGGATCACCTTGTCGGGTCGGCCGCGGACCACCGCGGTCCGGACCGCGTCGACACCCGCCATCTCGGCCTCCGCCGCCTCGACGGCGCGTTCGCCCTCGGCCTCCAACCGGTCGGTGAACGCTTTATCCACGCCGCCCGCGTTGAACGCCCCGGCGGCCGCCTGAACGTCGACGACGCTGAGGAGGTGCACCGTCGCGTCGAACAGTTCCGCGAGGTAGCCGGCCTGCCGGGCGGCACGACCCGCGTGTTCGCTTCCGTCGGTCGGAACGAGGATGGCGTCGTACATGTCTTTCACGTCGACGTGGGTCGCCGTCGGTCATAAATCGTCGCGGTAGTTTCCACCGCGTGGCAACTCCCGCGGCTCGAAAATTCTGAACCGTGTGAAATTTTTAGTGGTGGAGCTGCTCGGGGACGGGGCTGTCCTCGCCGCGGAGTCGCTCGATGAGCGACCGCTGGGCGGCCTCGTCCATCCCGTCGTAGCGGGCAGCGGCGTCGAGCACCATCGCGACGAGTTTCGGGTCGCCGGGCGAGACGACGCTCGTCAAACCCTGCGCGGCGGCGAAGTCGAACCGCTCTCGAATCTCGTCGGGTGCGCCGACCGGTTCGTACCAGTTCGCGTACGGTCGGTCCTCCTCGGGTAACTCCTCCGTCGACGGCCACGACCCCTTCGCGAACGCCTTGATGCCGAGCGTGCCGATTCCCTCCTCGTCGGCGCGTTCCAACACGGCCTCGTAGTCGTGCTCCTCGCCGTCCTTCCCGGCGACGACCGGGTTGAGCGGGAACATCAGCGATTCGAGGTCGTCGATGCGGTCGACGGCGTCCAGAATCAGCCCCGGCGACCCGTGGCTCGTCAGTCCGATGTGGTCTATCAACCCCTCGTCTTTCGCGTCGCGGAACGCTCCGAGCGCCCCCCCGTCGCTCGTTATCTCGTCCAGTTCCTCCTCGTACTCCAGTCCGTGGACCTGGTAGAGGTCTATCTTCTCGACGCCCAGGCGGTCCAGCGAGCGTTCGAGTTTCCGCCGCGCGCCGTCGTAGTCCCGCTCTTGGGTCTTGCAGCCCAGGAATATCTCCTCGCGGTGCTGCCGGAGTTTCGGTCCGAGTTTCAGTTCCGCGTCGCCGTACGTCGGCGCCACGTCGAAGTGGTTCACCCCGCGGTCGAGGACGAGTTCCACCATCTGGTCGGCCCCCTCCTGTTCGAGCCAGTTGAGCGCTATCGCACCGAACGTCGCGACGGTGCTGTCGTGGCCCGTCCGCCCGAATGTGCGCGTTTGCATGCGTACCGCTAACGAGCACAACACGAATAAACTGTGGGCTCCCCCGCACCCGACGGTCGCTCCGTCCCGTCGCCCGACGGCGACCCGAAGCACCGGCGGAACCGCTTCGTCGTCCGTCCGCCGCGAGCGAGAACAACGACATACGCGTGGCCGAGGCTCCGAATCACCGTCGGCCTCCCCCGTCGAATAGTTTCGAGACGGCTCACAACCTCTACAATTTCCAAAATTTGTACGGCTCAGAGCGCCGCAGTCGGACGCGCGTTCCCGTTCGAACAGCGGACACGGTGGTGTCCGTACCGGTGCTTCACGTCCCCTGCTCGGCGAGTCGCCGTTCGAAGACGGCGGCCTTCTCGTCGAGTGCGTCCACCACGGCGCGCTCTCTCGACTCGTCGTGGGCGTAGGTCGGCGCGCAGACGTTGATCGAACCGCACACCGTCCCGTCCGGTCCCGTAACGGGGACGCCTATCGCCCACATCCCCTCGATGGCCTCCCCGAAACTCGTGGCGTGCCCCCGTTCCCTGACGGCTTCGAGTTCCTCCACGAGTTCGTCGGCGTCGGTGATGGTGCGTTCCGTCTGTGCGGGAAGCCCCCACCGGTCGAGTATCGCTCGGACTCGCTCCTCTGAGTACTCCGAGAGGATGGACTTGCCCGAGGCGGTGCTGTGGACGTGGAACAGTCGGCTGTCCACGAGCGAGGAAGCGGTGTCCGAGAACGTCGACACGTCGTACAGCGAGACGATGCGACCGTTCTCCTCGACGGTGAAGTCCGCCTCCAGTTGCGTCTCGTCGGCCAGTTCCGGCACGACCGCTCTGGCCACCTCGTAGGCTTCGTGCCGCTTTCGCGCGTAGTTCCCAAGGTGGTAGAGTTTCACGCCGACGTGGTAGGTGTCGCCCTCGCGGTTCAGATAGCCGTACTGTGAGAGAGTCTTCAGGTGGTTGTGGACGGTGCTCTTCGCCAACCCCGTCTCCGCGGTCAGTTCGGCGAGCGTCGCGCCGTCGAGTTCGGTGACGTGTTCGACGACCCGGAGCGAAATATCGGTCGTCTGGAGCGTATCTCCGGTTCTGCGCGGCTTCATGCCGTAGTCGTCGTCGTGAGAGTACTTATCAGTGTGTCTCGCGAGGCGACCGTTTCGGCTCTGTCCTCGGTCGCCGGCCGCTCCAGCGGATTTTGTGTCCACTCGCCGCCTTCGACGACCGAGTAACCGGTGTCGCGAAAGCCCGCGACCGACATCACGCGTTCCCTCGAGACGAGTAGCATAGGGACGGATTTCTCTACCACCCGGCGAAAAGACGTATACGGTGTCTGAGCCACGTAGACGGCGCCACCGAGCGTCGCTCACGACACGTTACAGCCGTAGCTTTGTCTTGCTCCGCTCCGAAGGCGTTTCCGGGAACGAACCCGTCCGAACGACCGTCGGGCCGGATGCCCGTCCGTTCGACTTTCCGAACCGTCCGGTTTCGGCAGCACGAACTCGCGCGTCCACGCTCTGTTTCTCGGAACCCGGACGGCGGTCGGACGTCTCGACGTAGTTCTACCTGCCGTGTTTTGCGACTACTATAGTAGCGTCTGCAACTGTGTACTCATCCGACCGCACGCAGTCGTGCGGTCGAGTGTGTGATGACTTGCAGACGCTACTATAGCTCCCGGTCCGCGGTGGTCCGGTCGTGATACCTTCGTCTCCGCCGCGGACGGCCGAGTGGCGAGGAAACGACGACCGCTCGTCGCAACCCCGTGCGCTTCGCCGTCCTCCGAACGCGAATGTCTCTCCCATCATACTTCGGTCGGTGCGACGCGCTCGAAAGCGGACTTCGAGGTCTACTTCATTCCCTCGTCGACGGGGTCGGGGATGGACGTTCCGTAGCCGTCTGCGGCGCCGTCAGTCGTCCGTGGGGGCGTCCCCCCGCGGACGCTCCCCGCCGTCGACGGCCGACCCGGTGAGGTCCGCCTGCCGCCACGTCCCGCGCCGGAACCAGAGGTAGGCGATGGTCGCGCCGACCGCGTTCGAGACGGCGAACGCGAGCCAGATGCCGGACGAACCGAGGCTTCGGGACGCGAACCACGCGATGGGGATGCGGACGACGCCCTGCGTGAGGATGGCGATGGTGGCGGCGATTATCGTCTTACCAGCGCCGCGGAACCCGCCCGCGTACGCGCGCATGATACCGATGAAGCCGAACGTCGGCGCGACGTAGCGGAGGAACGTCGCCCCCACGTCGACGACCGCGGGGTCGTTCGTGAACACGGCCGTGATCGGTTCGGCGGCGAGGAAGACGACGACGCCCGCGAGCGTCAGGAGTCCGAACAGCACCTTCGCCGCCAAGTCGTTCGTCCGCGCGGCGCGGTCCTCCTTGCCCGCGCCGATGTTCTGTCCCGTCATCGTCTCGACGCCGCGCGCGAACGCGATGGCGGGCAGGAAGACGACGGAGAACATCCGCGTCCCGATACCGTAGCCGGCGACCACGGTCGAAGAGAACGTCCCCACGATGACGAGAAGGGCGTTTATCGACAGCGCCCGCCCCATCCCGCCGACGGAGGCCGGCGCGCCGATTTCGACCAGCCGACGGGCGTAGGTGAAGTCCGGGACCATCTGGTCGAGGTGGACGGTGACGCCGCGGTCGCCCCGGAGCATGATCGCGATGCCGACGGCCGCCGCCAGTCCGCGGGAGAAGATGGTCGCCACAGCGGCCCCTTCGATTCCCATCTCGGGGAACCGCCACCACCCGTTGATGAGGAAGGGGTCGATGACGATGTTGACGACGACAGACCCGAACATGACGAGCATCGGCGTGATGGTATCGCCGTACCCTCGCATCAGCGAGACGAAGACGAAGAATCCGAACATGAAGGGTATGCCGAGCGAGACGACCTCCATGTACGCCGTCGCCCCGGGGAGAACGTCGGGCGAGGCGCCGAGCAGTCCGAGCACTCGCTCGACGGAGAGATACCCGATCACTCCGAGGACGGCCGATGTGATGAGCGCGAACACGAGCGTCTGCGAGGCGGCGTACTCCGCCTGCTCCGGTTCGCCGGACCCCGTGTGCTGGGCGACGAGGACGCTGCCGGCGACGGAGAGTCCCATGCCCAAGGAGATGAGCAGGAACACCATCGGAAACGCGAAACTGATAGCCGCCAGCGCGTCCGTACTGTACTGACCGAGCCAGAACGTGTCCGCGAGGTTGTACGCCGTCTGGAACAGGTTGGTGACGACGATGGGTAACGAGAGGTAGAACAGCGGGCGGGCGATTCCGCCCTCGGTGAGGTCGAACTCCTCGCGCCCCTTGAACAGCGAGCCGAGGCGGTCCGCGAGTCCCATCAGCGCGTCACCTCTCCGCCCGCGTCCGACCCGTTCCGGCCCGATTCGACTGCGACGTCGCGGCGGTCGAGGACCGCGCGACCCCGGCGTCGGTCGCGCGTCGGCCTCGAAGTTCCCGTCGGTAGTTCGTCGTTCATCTCGGTGGTATCTGACTTACTGACTAGTCAGTCAAAAGAGTTCGGATGAGCGAACACTATCGATACGACGCCAGCACTCGGACAGCGCGCGATGGGCGGACGCTCACCCAGTCGACTCGCTTCTCGCTGTCGCCGTCGCCCTCGAACGTCTCGGGCGTCGCCCTCCGCTTGCACTTTTTCTCACAATCGCGCGAGTGGCGGCAGCCCCGGAGGCGACGGGTTTGACCGTCGTCCGTCCGCGAATCGAACGTTCGAAATCGTGGGATGAACGTTTTGGTAAAAAGACCGCCGCGACTCAACGTGTATCTTTATCTGCCAGGACGGTATCACGGACCGTGGGTCGAACAATCGTGACCAATGGTAGCACGATTGGATGTGTGTCACCGGTCGTTTACGCACGCGACCGGTTGGGGTGGCCCAATCTGATATAACGCTGGGACACGATGCATGAATTCACAGGGTACCAACGGCAGACACGGTAACCGAACCGGTTCGAGTCGAGGGGAATCCGCCTCGTTCGTCGCCGCCTCGGCGCCGTTTTCCGGGTCGGCCCGGCCGCGGTTCGTCCACACGACTCGACCGCTGGCCCATCGACGTCGACCATCGAGCGATAACCGCCTCGAAACGACGGAAACTAGAACATGAACGCACGCGAATACGGACGATACCGAACGGAGAGAGTACCGCATGGCGAGTAGTGACGATTCAACTGGCGAGATGTCCGACGGTCTTCAGGTCGAACTGTTCCACCCGGAGTCGGATCGCGAACCGGGTGACACGAACATCCAAAAATTCGGGTTCGACGTTCACCCAGTCGTCTTCCCGGTCGCGTTGGTTATCATCGCGACGTTCGTCGTACTGACGGTGTTCTTCCAGGACTTCGCGTCGCTCGTCGGGTTGCGGACCGCCGACGGAACGCTGATGACGGCGGCCGGGGCGTACGGCGCCATCCGAGGCTTCTTCGAGGGCACCTTCGGGTGGTTCTTCCTCCTCGCGGTGAACATCTTCATCGTGACGCTCGCGTACTTCGCGTTCAGCAAGTACGGGACGATTCGCCTCGGCGGCGTCGAGGCCGAAAAGGAGTTCAGCGACTTCTCGTGGATGGCGATGCTGTTCAGCGCCGGCATGGGCATCGGGCTCATGTTCTACAGCGTCTCCGAACCGCTGTACTACTTCTCTAACGTCCCGGGCTTCTTCGAGGCGCAGTCGGGTAGTGGCGGCGCGGGGGCGGCCGCCCTCGCGCAGACGTTCTTCCACTGGGGCTTCCATCCGTGGGCCATCTACGGCCTCGTCGGCCTCGGATTGGCGTTCTTCTCGTTCAACCGGGGGCTCCCCCTCACCTTCCGCTCTATCTTCTGGCCGCTGCTCGGCGACCGCATCTACGGTCCCATCGGGCACGCTATCGACCTCGTGACCGTCTTCGCCACGCTGTTCGGTCTCTCGACGTCGCTCGGTCTCGGCGTCAGCCAGGTCAACAGCGGCCTCTCGTACGTCTTCGGCGACATCTTGGGGCTCGTTAGCGTGCCGGTGGGAACCGTCCCGCAGATACTCCTCATCGCCGGCATCACCGCCATCGCGACGCTGTCCGTCGCGGCTGGCCTCGACGCCGGCGTGAAGAAACTGAGCACGGTGAACCTCTATCTGATGTTCACCCTACTCCTGTTCATGATCGTCGTCGGGCCCAGCGTGTTCATCTTCAGCGCCTGGATGCAGGGGCTCGGCACCTACTTCAGCAACCTCCCCGCCCTGTCGTTCTTCACGGGAACGATGGGGCCGGGGAGCGAGACGGTGTCCGCCTGGACGGTGTTCTACTGGGCGTGGTGGATCGCGTGGTCGCCGTTCGTCGGCATGTTCATCGCGCGCATCTCGAAGGGGCGGACGGTCAGAGAGTTCGTCGTCGGCGTGCTGGTGCTGCCGTCGCTGTTCTCGACCATCTGGCTCTCGGCGTTCGGCGGGAGCGCGCTGTTCAACTCCCTGCAGGGGAACGGCGCCGCGATGGCGATATACAACGAGTCGGGACAGACGTTCGCCATGTTCGGCATGCTCAACCAGTTCCCGCTGGGTGCCATCTCCGGACTGCTGGCGACGCTGCTCGTCATCACGTTCTTCGTCACCTCCTCGGACTCGGGGTCGCTGGTCATCGACCACCTGACCTCGGGCGGGAAGCACGACGTGCCGAAGGCCCAGCGCATCTTCTGGGCCGTCACCGAGGGCGGCGTCGCCGCGGTCCTCCTGTGGGGCGGCGGCCTCAACGCTCTCCAGACCGCCGCCATCGCCACGGGCTTCCCGTTCGCCGTCATCCTCGTGTTGATGTGCTACACGGTGTATCTCGGGTTGGACAACGAGTACGAACTCCTCCAGTCCGAGCAGTTCGCCGAGCGCATCGAGGACATGACCGACGGCGACGAGTTCGACGTGGAAACCTCGCGGCGGGACGTCGTCACCGACGTCAAGGGGACCAAGGACGCCGAAGGGTCGGACTGAGTTCGACCCCGACGCTGTCAGTCCCCGTTCCGGTCTCTCCCGTCGGTCCTCGTCCTCCCTCCGTTCTCACCCTCGTTCGGCGCGCGGCCGTCCTATCCACCGACGCCTCGGTCTCGACGGATGCGTCGCTCGTGAGCTAGCTACGTACTGGAAGCTACCTACTGGACGCTCCTCACGTCTACGCATGGGTCGACCGCGACCGACTCGACACGGCCGAACACCGCCGCGAGGAGTCCCCCGTCTACAAGTGACGGGGCGACGAGTTCGAGACGATGCCGGAACTCCTGCCGACGGCCGCGGCCGCGCTCGTCGTCCTCCTGTTCGCCGCCGCACTGGCGTTGATGGCGAGCGGCGACCTGCGAGCGGCGGCGTTCTGCTTTCTCGGCGCGAGTCTGATAATCTACTTCCGGGAGACGTACCTCCTCGACGACTGAGTCGCCCCGTTCGGACGCCCCGCCCGGCGGCGCTCCGGTTAGAGGTTGTCGGCTTTCATCCGCTCGGTGATGACCGGAACGGTCGCGGTTCGCACCACCTTGTCCGTCGTTCCGCCGAGGAGCGTACCGATTCTCCCGCGGTAGGCCGACCCCATCACGATGGCGTCCATCCTCTCCTCGTCGGCGAAGTCGACGATGCGCTCGCTGACCGATCCGCTCCGCATCGCTGTCTCGCAGTCCACGCCGTACTCGGCGGCGATGCCGCACAGTTCGTCGAGCACTTTCTCGCCGTACTCTTTGTACTCGGATCGAAGTTCCTCCTCGTCGTCCCGCAGCGAGAGCGCTCGGGGGACACCGGGGAGGTCGATGACGTAGAGACCGTGGACCGTCGCCCCTAGTTCCGCCGCGAGTTCGATACCGTGTCTCGCGGCCATCTCGGCCTCTGCACTTCCGTCGTATGGGATAAGTATGTCTTCGTACATGGTAGTCGCGGACGTCGTCGCACCGGCGGCCGGTCACGCGAGTCGGCGTTCGACGTCGAACACCCTGTAGCTTTCGACCGTTACCGTACTCACGCGTCTCCCGCCTGATTTCATTTCACCACGGTGGTCGCCCGTCTCGGCGGCGAACCCGATGCGCGTGCGGCGCTTACCGTCTAGTCGACCAATCACGCTAATTGTTCACGGTTAACTAGAAATTGACCGGGGGAGACGGTTCAGCGCCGACGCGGTATCGACTCCATACCGGTGAGTAACCGGTCGATGCGCGCGAACGCCGCCTGATTCGGTGGTACGCTATCCGAACTGGTTTGGCGTCCTCTCACCTCTGAAGGTCCCGTTAAGAGCCGTCGCGTCGGGATACGCTGATCAAAACTATACTGATGGACGAGCAACAGGACCACGAAGATGCGGCGCGACGCCGGGACGGGGTGCCGGGGTCCGCGTCGAAAGGGACAATCAGCGGGTTGTGGGAAGCCCGCTATTGGGAGTGAAACTCGATGCACGTGTTCACGCGACAGACGGTGGTAGAGTTCGGTGGGAACGAAGAACGTAAGACCGACGGCGACTCCGTTTCGGTACAGAAATCGGTCTCGCGGACGGACGAAGAGGTGGTCGTCGAGTACGAACTCGCGGTCGAACGGGAGACACCCGTCGCCGTGCGCGTGGTCGACGCGATTCCGGCGGACGAGCGCGTCGCTCGGTTCCGCGGCGACGTACACTACTACGAATTCTCCGAGCGGGGTTTAGAGCTGTACGCCGAAGTCGGGCACGACCCGGTGACCCGAATCTCGCTCTCGTTTCACGCTCCGGTGGCTGACGTCGACCGGTTCGACTCGACCCCGGACGTGAATCTGATACGGACGCTATCGGCCGTTCACGGGGACGGTGACGACCGCTCGACGGTCGATGAGGAGGTCGGCGACGACCGGCCGGCCGTCGGCATCGTCGCAACGGCGTCGAACGGCGACGCGCTCGTCCGTACCGCGCTTCGGGCGCTGACGCGCGGCTTCGTCGTCCTCCTCGGTGACCGAGGCGACGCCGACGTGGAAGCGCTCCGCCTCTGTGAGCGGTTCGGCGCGACGCGCGTTTCGCTGCCGAGTACGGAGGACGACGGCGACCTCCGGCGCGCCCTCTCGGCGGCGGCGCAAGCGCGGTCGCTCCCCGGTCTCGTCTTTCAGGGGTCGCCCGACCGTCGGATCGACTTCGACCGCTCGCTCGCGGACTTCCGACGAGCGGGCGAGTGCTCGGTCGAGGCGCGCTACGAGGACGACGCCGACGCGCGAGACGACCCGACGTCGCTGGCCGTCGCTCTCCTGACTCGCGGCGAGGGCGACCGCATCGGCGACGCCGTCGCCGCCGCGCGACTGTTCGCCGACGAGGTCATCGTCGTCGCTACAGGAAACATCGACGGAACGGCTAACAAAGCCGCCGCGACCGGGGCGACGGTTCGGTGGGACGACGGCGACCGGGGGCCCGGCGCGACGTTCCGCTCGCTGTTCCGGACGGCCGTCGAACGCGGCGCCGACGCCCTCGCCGTCGTCGAGGTGGGCGAGCGGTACGACGTCGGCGACCTCCCGCGACTCCTCGAAGACCACAGACGGGCCGACGCCGAGATTACGGTCGGACGCCAGTCCGACGGAGACGCCCGATCCGGCGTCAACCCGCTCGGTTCGACCCGAAAGTGGATAGCGAACCGCCGCACGCTCGCCCGCCTCGGCGCCGTTCGACTCCACCCGCTCGTCGGGCGGTTTCGGAGCGGTCTTCACGTCTACGACCGTCGGGCGTTGGAGACCCTGGCGGCGGACGAGTCCGTCGACGAGGCGTCCGACGTCGGTCTCGCAATCCTCTCTCACGCCGCGAGGCGCGGCTACCGCGTCCGGGAGGTCGACGGACGGGACGTTTCGACCCCGAGCGAGCACCGTTCGACGCCCGGTCCGCGGTCGGAGTGATGGTGGCGGCGTCGCGTCTCGGTTCGCGGGTGTCATCGCTCACGTTCGCCCGCGTCACCGCTGTCGCCCGCGTCCCGCGTCTCAGACGTCGCCGTTGATGGCGTCCGCGACCCGCCGGCGGTCGAACAGTCGCTCGTCCTCGGGGAGTTCGGGATACGGTCCCTCGGCGTACGTCGGCCACTCGCCGAATCGGTCGGGGTATAGCTGTTTGGCCGTCATCTCCAGTTGGAAGAGGTTGAGAATCGGTCCCTGGTAGCGCGCGGCCTGCGCGTACACGCGACCGTTCCGCACCGCCGAGAGCTGACTCGCGACGGGGTCGTCTTCGAGGGTCCGCCGTACTTGCGCCATGTCGGTACCGGGGGCCATCCCGCCGTTGCCGAGGATGACGTCCGGGTCGGCCTCCAACAGCCCCTCGATGTCGATGGCGTCGCCGGAGGAGACGTCGTCGCTGAGCGCCTCCACGGGCTTCAGCGGCCGCGTGTGCGCCGTGAGGGTTCCCGGATTCGTCACCTTGTACACGTATATCTGTTCGAAGTCGTTCGGCATGGCCATCACGACCGACGGCCGCTCGCCCTCGGGGGGGAGGTCCGACTCGATGGTATCCAGAAGACCCGAGTGTACGTCCGCCAGCGCGTCGTACTGTGCCTTCGCGTCGAACACCTGCGCCACCTTCTCGAACATCTCCCAGAGGCCGTAGTACTCGTAGCGGTCGGCCCACTCCTTCGGCGGTTCCTGACGTCTCGCGCTGTAGGCGTTACCGAACCACGGGGCGACGTTCCCGGCTATCTCCTCGATGTCGTCCATCCCCCAGTTGTCCTCGGCGAAGACGCTCGCCGGGTCCGCGAGGTGGACGTCCGAATCGAGTTCGTAGAGTTTCTCCTTGCTCGGCGTCCACGAGGAGTACAGCCCGCTCCA
This sequence comes from Halogeometricum sp. S1BR25-6, assembly GCF_031624495.1. NCBI lineage: Archaea > Methanobacteriati > Methanobacteriota > Halobacteria > Halobacteriales > Haloferacaceae > Halogeometricum > Halogeometricum salsisoli. The sequence goes on from NZ_JAMQOP010000003.1 coordinate 23,740, forward strand.
GTCGAGTTCGACGCTGTCGAGCCGCGGCGTGAACTGGTTCCACACGCCGTCGTAGTAATCGGGTGCGTGCATCGCGTTCACGTCGTTCCCGCGGCCGAGCGCGAACGCCATCCCGGCTAAGTGCGTCAGGCGCGTGAAGACGGTCTCGGGGACGGCGTCGAACGCGACTTCGCCCATCGGCGCCATCGTCACCGAGTACGAGTCGCCCACCGCGGTCGATTCGGATTCGCTCTCGCTCGCGTTCGAATCGGTTTCGGTTCCCGGGGCCGTCGTCGCGGTGTCCGTCGCCGACTCCGCTGTCGACCCCGCGTCGCTCCCGCCCGTACATCCTGCCAATAGTGACCCGGCGACGACCGCACCGCCGAGGCGGAGGTACCGCCGCCTCGTCGGGCCGTCTTGACCAGTCCGCTCTTCGTGCATATTATTTAGGCCTGCCTAAATTAGTATAACTACTTCGATGTAGGCGAGCCGAGATACTATCGGCGCAGAGGTCGGTATCGAGCGCGGCCGTCGAAAAGAAAGGGAGAAGGGAGGCCGGAGAGGGAAAGCGCTCTATCGCCGTCGCGACTGACGGCGCGTCAGCCGACCAGAAGGGTCACAGCCGCGAACGTGACGAGGAACCCGAATTCGGGCTTGGTCCCGCCAGTCGCGGTGGCGCCGTCCTCGGTGAGCGTTTCCGTCTACGGCTACTCGACGCTCAGGGTTACGTTGCCGTACGTCTCCGGAGTGAACGCTTGCCCGCCGTCGGTGACGAACTTCGTCTCCGACCGGTCGAACGAGAGCGCGGTGCTCTCGCCTGCTTCTCCGACCACCGTCAGCGTGATTTCGACTAAGACGGGATCGTCCATCTCCGAAGGGCGGGCCTGATTGAACACGACGCTACCGCTCTCGTTGTCCACATTCGAGACCGGGGCGGCGAAGTCGTCGCTCCCCGCTACCTCGTCGACCCGCACGACGTCGGGGTCGAAGCCGAGCCTCGTCTGGTAGCCGGTCACCGCCGACGCGTTCGCCCATACGGTCACCGTAATGGTCTCGCCGGGTTCCGCGGTGAGAGCGTCGTCCGGCGACGTCGCCGTTTCCTCTCCGACGCTGATCGCTGTCGTCGTCGCCGAGGCTGTCGATTCTGTCACCATGACCGCCCCGACGGAGACGGTTGCGATCGCCATCAGCAGGGCGCAGACGGCCAACACGTTGGTTCGGTCGCTCACTGCTGGCCCTCGCTGATGTTTCTCGCACCGATCGCATCGGCGATATCCACGTCGCCGTCGCCGTCCACGTCCGCCGCGTCGGCGTCGATGTCGACGTCCTTCCCGGCCACCGAGCGCTGGATTGCATCGACGTCGTCACCGTCCACGTCGCCGTCGCCGTCGGCGTCGCCCGTTACGGTGCCACCGTCGTCGCCCCCGTTGGACGGGGTGTACCGGACGGTGAGACGGGGTGGAGTGTCGCTCTCCGCCGTTGCGAGGTCGAAGCCGTCCTTTCCGGTGGGAGAGAACACCCACCCGAGGTTCCGTTCGCCGTCGACCCACGCCTGCACGCTCGCGGTCACGTCGACGGTGAACGTCCCCACTGCGACAGCGCTGGTCCCGACGACGGGGTCGGACGCCGCGTCGGAGTCGTTCGTTTGGATACCGCCGCCGACCGAGGTCCACGTGTCGCCGCCGTCCCAACCGGTGCGCATCTGGTGAAGCGTCGCTCCGTCGCCGTCGTTCACGCATTCGAGAGCCAGCGTGGCGGTGTCGACGGTCGATCCCGGCGGTATCTGTCGCTCGCCGTCGCCGACGATACCGTCGAACCGGAGGAGTGCCTGCGCGGCCTCTCCGGAGTCGGACGGTTCGTCGCTATCCACCGCCATCGTCTCCTCGTCTCCGTACGTCGTCGTCGGGTCGGACTCGTAGAGGGTGGTGTCGACCGTACCGCCGTAGCCGTCGACGCCCTGTTGGAACGCGGTGCTCGTCGGCTCCTTGGGTTCGGCGAAGCGAGCGTCGAAGTCGAGGTCGAAATCGAACTCGCTGTTAGCGTCCGTTTCGGCTCCGGTGACCGGCGAGTACGTCCGAACGTGGATTCGGTCGGGGGCGTCGTCGCTGCCGCCCTCGTCGGGTCGGAACTGGATCTGACGGAAGAGTCCGTGTCCCCCCTCGTCTCTCTGCTGATAGTTCGCGAGCATCTGGTAGACCTCCTCGCTGGCGTCGTTCATCGACACCTTTCGGGCCTCGCCGCCGCCTCTGTACCAGTGGCCGCAGAGGACCATGAACACCTGCGCGTTCGGTTTGATGAGCTCTTTCCAGACGGTCCGACCCGTGTTTCCGTCCTCCTCTTCCTCCTGGACGGATCGGAGTCGGACGACGGGGTCGGTCCGGAGGTACGAGTGCGTGGTGACGATGGTCGGCCGGTCGGAGTACTCTTCCAGCACTTCCTGCGCCCATCCGAGGGGCGTGGAGGGGTCGTCCACGTCCCCCCGCGGTTCCCACTCCAAGGCGAGATGGAGGAAGTCGTAGCCGCCCGCGGAGAACAGTTGGTAGCTGTTGAGTTCGTTGTCCCCAGGGCCCGCGCCGCCGAAGTAGTCCCGTCCCTCGTGACGCGAGGGTCCGAAGTACCGGACGTAGTTGTCGACCGATGAACTCCGCTTTCCGACGGTCTCCCAGTCGTGGTTGCCGGGGACGGTCGAGTAGGGGACGACGCCGTCGAGCGTCGACATGGCTCCGTCCATGTGCTCCCACTCTTCGATTTCGCTTGCGTTCTCGACCACGTCGCCGACGTGGCTCACGAAGGCGATGTTCTCGCTCTCGCGATTGTCGGCGATCCACTGCGTCATCTCGGCAGGATATTCCGACGTGTCCTCGGCGTAAAACTGCGTGTCGGGCAGGGCGACGATCGACCACGACTCCTCGCTCTGGGCCACCCCGGTCGATGTGCCGAATCCCGCCAGTCCCGCGCTGACTCCGAGGGCCTTCAGCACGGTACGTCGGGTGGCAGTCGGTCCCGCGGGGTCCCCCTCGACGTCGGTCGCTCGTAATCGTCTCATAGATTAGTTCTTACTCAGCATATTCATTACTTTTGAAGGATAGTTATACGTCAGTTAGGTGGCTTCTCGCGGCGTCTAACGGACGATTGAGTCGCCGGAAGCGATTCCCTGACCCTGCAGCGGTTCGATAGGATTCGACTGATGGGGACGAAATCGGTCGCTAACATCTCCGCTGTTCGCGCCCTTGACCGTCTCGCGACGCCGATTCGTGGTTATCGGTGCGGTATCTGCCTCGGTCACATCCGCCGTCGGAAACCCCGGTGACGGCCTCGATAGGCGGATAATAACGGAGGATTCGACGACAAGTATTATTACGGTAACATCTGCTCTGTTGACTTCTAATTGTCCGTCGATTCGACGAGCACTCGCATCAGCGACGCAACGCCGGGTCACCCCGTCCGCACCGATGTCGCTTTCTCTTCGAGCGAGAGCGGAATCGTTAGGAGAAAGACCGGCCGGGACGGCGGATTTCGGTTCGCGACTCGCTCCGATGCGGCGGACCCACTGCGGCCGACCCTGTCTCACCCCGCGTTCGTCTCCTTCGCTTCTCCGAGACCCGACGCTACGATGTGACCCGGGTCTCGTTCCGCGATTTGAGGTCGGCGTCGTGCGTCAGCAGCGTCCCGTCCTCTCGGTCGAAGAGGTACGTTCGATTGACGTCGATACTGACCGCATCGCCCTCTCTGACCGGCTTTTCCTCGATTTCGACCACGCTGCGGAGCTCTCCGACTTCGCTGTCGACGTAGACGATTCCCTCGTCGCCGACCGACTCGACGAGGGATATCTCCCCGTCGAGTTCTCCGGAACCGTCCCGGTGGACGGTCGTGTGACGCGGGCGGAACCCGACCATCACCTTCTCGGGGACTTCTTCGTCGATACCGGTTCCGATTCTCCATCCGCTCTCCTCTACTTCCACGGTCCGGCCGTCCCCGTTCGGACAGGTCGCCGGCAGGAGATTGATCTCGGGCGACCCGATGAACTGCGCGACGAACGTGTTGTTTGGTTCGTGATACACCGCGTGGGGGGAGCCGTACTGCTGTATCTCGCCCTCGTCCATGACGAGCATTCGGTCCGAGAGCGTCATCGCCTCCTCTTGGTCGTGGGTGACGTACGTCATCGTCCCGCCGACCTCTCGCTGAATCTGCTGCAGTTCGACGCGCATCTCCTTTTTTAGCTTCGCGTCGAGGTCGCTCATCGGTTCGTCCAAGAGGTACGCCCTCGGAGAGCGGATGATGGACCGCCCGATTGCGACTCGCTGCTGTTGGCCCCCGGAGAGGTCTCCCGGATACTTGTCCAGAAGCTCACCGATCTGAATCGTCTCGGCTACCTCCTGTGCCTCCTCGTACCGTTCTTCCTTCGAGTGGCCGCTCAGTTTGAGCGGGTACGAGATGTTCTGCCACACCTTCATGTGCGGGTAGAGGGTGATATCCTGAAACACGAACGCGAGGTTCCGGTGCTGCGGCGGGACGTCGGCGACCTCTTCGCCGCCCAGTTGGATACTCCCGCTGGTCGGCGTCTCCAACCCCGCGATACAGCGGAGCAGCGTCGTCTTCCCGCACCCGGACGGACCGACGATGCAGACGAACTCGCCGTCCTCGACCGTGAACGACACGTCGTCGACCGCTGTGATTGTGCCCGATTCGCCGCTGAACTCCTTCCGGAGTTCTTCTACTTGTATGTTTGTCATTTTGGATCAGTCTGTCTCGTCGCGTTACGCGGTCGCTTTGTACCCTTCGAGCAGGTACTTCTGAAGGAAGTACACCATGAGGAACGCCGGGATGACGATCGTGAACGCGATAGCCATCACCTGATTCCAGAACACGTAGTTCTGCACGGCGTACTGCGTGATACCGGTGGTGAGCGGTCGGAGCGCATCCTCGGAGATGAGCACCTTCGGGTAGGTGTAGTTGTTCCAGGCGGACTGGAACGCGAAGATACCGACCGCAATCATCCCCGGCGCCGCCTGCGGAAGCGCGACGTCCTTGAACGAGTGCCAGCGCGACCCGCCGGCCATCCAGACCGACTCCTCGTAGTCGAGGGGGACGGTCTGGAAGAACAGCCACATCGTCCAGATGCCGAAGGGGAGCGGCACGGACGCCTCGGCGATGACGAGGCCGAACAGGGAGTTGAGCAGCCCCAGTTCCCGCCAGATCTGGTACATGGGGAGCGACAGCAGCAGCGGCGGGAACATGTACCCGAAGAGGATGAGCCGCGCGAGCCACTTCTTCCCCCGGAACTGCACGCGAGTCAGTCCGTACCCGGCGAGCGTCGACGCGACGACGGTGAAGACGACGACGCCGGCGGCGACGACCAGGCTGTTCCGGTAGTAGGTGAAGAAGTTCGACGCGAAGAACACCTGCCGGATCGGCTCTAAGGTGATACTGGAGAAGATACGCGAGATGTTCCCGGACAGCAGCGCCTCCAGACCGCTGAAGGCGCCGATGACCAGCCAGATGATGGGCACCATCAGCGTGAGCAGCGTCGCCCAGACGACGATCTGATAGGATATCGATTTGATTCGAGCCGCCTGCCGGTAACTGAGGTAGGTGCCGACGATCTGCGTCATGCGACGCGCACCTCCTCTTCCGGCCGCGCCACTCGGAAGTACAGCACCGACCAGAGGGCGAGGAACACGAACATCAGCGCCGCGATGGCCGCCGCCTGACCGAGTTCGTACTGGTTGAACGCGATCTCGTACGCGAGCAGCGGTATCGTCGTGGTGGTCTGTCCGGGCCCGCCGCGGGTCATGATGTAGATGATGTCGAACTTGTTGAACATCCACAGCGTCCGGAGCAGCGCAGCGATGAGGATGACGTTCTGGATGCGCGGCAGCGTCACGTCGCGGAACTTCTGCCACGCGTTCGCCCCGCACATGGTCGCGCCCTCGTAGAAGTGGTCCGGGATGGACTGCAGGCGCGCGAGCGTCAGCAGCGTGACGAACACAGCGAACTTCCAGGAGGCGACGACCATGATGGTCGCCATCGCCGTCTCCGGGAGGCCGAGGAACGCGACCGGTTGGTCGAGGAGGCCGACCCGGAGGAGCGCGAGGTTGACGATGCCGTACTGCGCGTTGAGCATGAACTGTCCGACCATCCCGATGACGACGGCGGGCACCATGTACGGTAAGAGCGCGAGCGCTCGCGCGAGCACGTCCCCTCGGAAGTCCTTGTTGACGAGGAGCGCCAACCCGACGCCGAGGACGAGTTGGATGGCGACGGAGCCGAAGCCGAAGACGAGGCTCCTGACGAACGCGTTCTGGAACCCGCTGGAGGTCAGGATATCGACGAACCGGCCGGGACCGACCCAGGTCCAGACGGGGTTCAGCGTCGACACCTCGTAGAGGCTGAGGTTGAACGCCCACGCCATCGGGAGGATGGCGACCAGGAAGAACAGCGCGAGCGCCGGCCCCAGACAGACGACGAGCAGGGCGTACTCGTTCTCGAAGAGGTCGCCGAGGTAGCTGTTCGTCGTACGCGTCCACCTGCGCGGAACGAGCGAGCTGACGTAGTCAGTTGCCGAAGACATCCCTCGTCTCACTCCATCCCGGTGCTGCTGCGGAGTTCTTCGGCCGCGTTGTCTATCGCCTGTTCGACGGATGTGTTCCCCTGCGTGACGTCGTAGAACATCTGTCCGAGTTGGAACGACGTGAACGCGGGCGCGGCGTACGGGTTCGGCGGGTCCGTCTCGGCCGTGAACGGCTGTGAGTTGCCTCCGAAGAGGGCGTCACGTTCGCCCTGAATCGTCTCCTCGGAGAAGTTCTCGTTGAGGTAGTCCCACCCTTCTCGGTACCGCGACCCCGGTTCGTACCAACTTTCGTAGATCGGGATGTTGTGGAACCGAAGCGCGCGCGCGTACTCGACGAGTCGTTCGCCGGTCACCATGTACTGGACGAACTCCTTCGCCCCCTCGGGATTGGCGGAGCCCTGAACCAAGGCGTAACCGGTCGCCGCGGAGTTGCCCATCGGCGCGTCCCGGTTCGAGGCGTTGTAGGGGTTCGAGACCCGCTTGGTCGACTCCGCCCACGGCCGGTCCTGCGCGATGGACTGCGTCTTCGGGCGGCCGCCCGAGTAGACTGCCGTCGCCGTCGTCCCGCCGGTGTAGGACTCGTATATCTCACCCCAGTCCCAGTTCGTGGCGGTGGGGGAGTACTCGGTCATCTCCTTCGTGTACTCCAAGACCTCCCGCACTCGCTCGCGGTTGCTCCCCGAGTCGAGTGCGACCTGCACGGTGCCGTCCGACCGCCGCGCCACCTGGGCGTCGTTGCCCCAGAGGCGACACCAGGCGTGATACGACCCGTACACCGTCGCCGACGTCGTGTAGCCGAGTCCGAGGAGGTCGTTGTCGGCCTCGGTGATCATCCGCGCGGCCTCGCGCTCTTTTTCCCACGTGGTCGGCGCCGGCGCGCCGAGTTCGTCGTAGACGTCCGAACGGTACCAGTTGTTCGTCACCGACGCCACCGCCGGGACGAGTCGCGGTTCGCCCTCGTAGCTGAACTTGAAGTTGTCCGGTATCTCCTCCTCTTGCTCTTCGACCGCGCTGATCACGTCTCCGACCGGACGGAGGATACCTTGCACCGCGTACGCGCCGATGCGGAACTGCTCGGCGTTGATGATATCCGGCGGATTCCCGCCCTGAATCAACTGCGCGACGCGGCGGCCGTAGTCGCCGCCGATTTCGGTGAACTCGATGTCGACCGGGATGCCCCGCTCCTCTTCGAACTGGTCGGCGAACCCGTTCAGCATCTCCTTGAACTTGGGGGAGTTGTTGTTCGAGACGAACTTCACCGGTTCCGAGTTCGCCGTTCCCCCGCCGCCCGTCGTCGCACCGCTGCCGCCGCTTCCGCCCGAACAGCCCGCCATCCCCATCGCGACGCCGGTCGCGCCGGCGGTAGTCAGAAATCGCCGCCGTGATACTCGTTCGGTCCCGCCCTCGGTCCTGCCTTTTCGATCCATACCGGGCGAGAAGCTCGTATCATACACGTTTAAATGTTATTGATAATTGAGCGCATAAACCAATAATTAATCACACATACGTCCGAAGAGAAGTCTCGATTCGGGGTGTTTCGGCGGGAGGGTCGGTGCTGACCGACGCGTGGGTCACCGCCGTAACGCCCGCGTGCACGACCGCCGGTTATGTTCTCCGGCGTCGCCTCTCCGGTTCTACCGCTCTCTCGACGAGACGAACGCTCGCGTCAGCGCGGCGATTTCCGACCGGAACGCCGCCACGTCCACGTCGCTCTCGCGGTGCGCGAGTCGCCGGTGCTCCTCCCGCATCACGTCCTCGTACACGCGGTCGTACAGCACGTCCGCCGTCACGGTCCACCCCATCGCCTCGATTCGGTCCGCGACGCGTTCGAACCGCTGTTGCGTCGCACACTCCTGTGCGAACTCTTCGGCCGAGACGTTGACCGGGTTCGGGTCTCGCTCGCGGAACTCGGCGTGCAGCAGTCGAGCGCGCCCGCCGCGTTTGTTCCGAATCAGCACGCCCTTGGCCGGTCCGTCGTACCACGCCGACCGCGGGACGACGTACGACTCGGGGTCGAAGTCGCGGGTGTTCCGCTCTCGTTCGACGGCGTTCACCGGCCGGAGGCCGAGGCGCTCGAATATCTTCTCGGCGGTGTCGGGCGGCCGGAACCCGTCGGCCGACGCCGACCAGACGTCGACGCCGAGAAACGAGGGGATGCGCTCCCAGTCGTACTCGGTCGACCGTCGCTGGGTCGACCATCCGAAGAAGACCACGCTCTTCGGGTCGGCGACGGCGTTCCGGAGCGACTCGCGGTCGAGGTTCTCGCGAACGTGCCGGACGGCGTGCTGGTACGGCGCGGGGACGTCGTCGGGGCCGTCGTAGACGCGCGTCTCGTCACCGAAGCGGAGGACTCCGCCGTCGCCGAGTCGGAACCGAAGTCCAGCGCCGTCGACGAGTTCGAGCAACCAGAGATGCCCGCGCTCGAACATCTCGGCGGGCGCGTCCGCGGCGGTCGGTGTCGTCGGAAAATCCTTCATGGGAGATGTCTACGGTCGTCGAGTCGTCCGTTCGGCACCGCGGATGAAAAGCTATCCCTGCTCGGAGGGTGGGTCGAGCGGGTGCGCGGACGCTCGGATACGGCTACGCCCGCCCGCGACTCCGACGGCCCGCACTCGACCGAACCCCGTTCGGCGTCTCTTCGGGCGTCGGTCGCGAACGGATTGTGTTCTACTTCTATTTATCCCTGGGTTCGGTCGGAAAGAGACTCGATTACCGCTTTTATTCGGCTACCGGGTGCTCTCGGTCTCGTTATCCACGAGTACGTTAGTGTACAGGGAAGATTTGAGACCGAATACACAACTCAAGCTTTGCGTGCGGCGCTAACACGACCCAGTTTCCCCAATCTCTGCGAGTACTTCCGAATCGAGCGTTCTCCTCGTCGCGAAACGACCCCCTTCGCGGAGAAAAGCTATACGGCTGCCTGTCACTACTGCGACACGTGTCCTCCAGACGGAACTTCATCCGACGGGCCGGCGCGACGGCCGCGGTCGGAGTGGTGGCGGCGACGGCCGGTTGCCTGAACGGCGGGGTCGTCCGCACGAAACTCGGCGGCGGTTCGACCGATACGGTCGACCTCTCCTCGCCCGACGACGACGTCTTCATCCATCCGGACCAGTTCGACGCGTACCGCAACCGGATGCGAGCGGAGTACGGTGCGGCGGCGATTCCGTGGTCGGACCCCCATTCGTCCCCCGGTCGATTTTTCGGCGCCCACGCGCGCCGGATGGAGATCGTTCGGAGCCGACGGTTCGCGCTTCAGGACGCGGCCTTGCTCGTCCACCGTCTCGCGGACGACCGGTACCGCCTGCGCCTGTGGTCCGCCGGTCGACTCCTCGGGAAGCGCTACGAGGTCGACCCGTGGGGCTACTACACCGAGGAACCGGCGTTCACGTGGCTCGAACAGGAGATCGAAGCTGATTCCGGCGACCGCCTCTCCGCGGCCCGTTCTCTCTCGACCGACGGCGGTCGAGTCGGCGTCGCGGGCGGCGCGGTGACGGTGCCCGACGGCTCCTACGAGTCGGGTATCGGAGGCGAGACGTACCGGTCGCGCTGGGAGGGGTTCCACACCGGCGTCGTCCCGCTTCTCGGCGCGTGCGAACTGTCGGTCGCCGACCCGTCGGAGCGCCGGTTCACCTGGCGTCTCTCCAACGGCGTCGGCATCCGAACGCCGTACTGATACCCGACTGCGACCGACGTCGGTAGGCACGCCGCACGTCCTCCGCTCGGCGAACCTCCCGCACGCGAATCACCGTTCCTCCGACGAACAGCGGAGCAGCGTTTCGCCGTCGGCCGTCTCGACGACGACGCCGCGGTCGGTCGCCTCGAATGACACATTCGGGTCGGCGTCCCACGCGCCGTCCGCGCGGGGGCTGGCGGCGACCGTGGACCCGAGCCAGTGCGTGCCCGACTCGTGCGTCGACCGGAGCGTCGGGACCACCGTTCGCGGGTGATAGAGGTTGGTGTTGGGTTCTTCGTCGACCACCGCGGCCGTCCGGCCGCCGAACCCGTCGGCAATACCGCTCACGCCGTTCGGGTACCGCGCGACGGCGGTCCCGCCTCGCGTGCGGTGGACGACCCCGTTTCCGTCCCCGTCGTCACCCGTCTTGTCGAGCGCGAATCCGCCCTCCTCGGCGTGGACGGTCCGGTCGGTCTCGATTCGGTGGACCCGCACGTGCCACGGGAGCGCGGGGGCGAGCCACGTTCGGACTCCGACCCCATCCCACGGCTCCCACCGGACGGAGAGGGTCGTCCCGTCCATCTCGGTCGCCGTCGCCTCCCGAAGCGTGACGTACCTCGAGCCGTCGAGGCTGAGCGCGAGCGCGCTGTCGTGACCCGCCCGCCCCGCGCCCGGACGCCGGCTCGCGACCGAGAAGCCGAACCGTGCGGAGTAGGCGAACTTGGCGTACTTCTCGTGACCGTGCGGGCTCGTCTGGGGGAGCGACAGCGCGAACAGGTGGTCTCCCCCTTCGCTCCGGCAGACCAGCTTCCCGGCCTCGGGTTGGGTGGTAAGCGCCGGCAAATCGGGCAGTGGTTCCGCTTCGGCCCGCCAGAACGGGTGGTCGGCGGCAAGCGCGAGCGGGAAGAACGCCTTGAGCGCCCAGTAGGGGGAGTTTGGCGAGTTGTAACTCTCGGATATCTTCAGGGTGGGATAGCGGTAGCCCACTGACAGGAGTCCGCCGTCGGTGAATATCGGCTGGTCGAGCCACCAGCGGACGTTGCGCGCCCACAACCCTCTGATGGCCCCCCACGAGAGCGCGTCGGGTTTCGCGTCCGCGAACGCGAGGCCGCCCCAGAACGCGGCCTGCGCGAACCGGTAGGTCAGACTCCGACCGTAGGGTATCGCGCGACCCGCCTCGTCGAACCAGTGGACGTACTCCGTCGCGAACGCCTTCGCGCGGGCGCGGAACCGCTCGGCCCGCTCGTCGCCGTCCTCGGCCATCGCGGCGTCGAGGAGGCCGTAGAACTGCATCGCCCACGGGAGGTAGTAGTCGACGGGACTCCCGCTCGCCCGCTCGGCCGGCCCGTCGGTGTACCAGCCGCCGCCGCGGGAGAACGACTCGAGTCGGTCGAGCGACGATTCTGTCCGGTCGGCGTCGTGCGGCGCCCCGACCGCTCGGAGGCCCCGGTTCACCATCACCCGGAAGAACAGCCAGTTGCAGTCGTGCAGTTCGGCGTCGTTTATCTGGTCGAGCCACGTCGCCAGCCGCTCGCGCTCAGTGTCCGAGAGCGGCTCCCACAGGTGTTCGGGAACGAGCGCGAGTCCGACGCCGATGGCCGCCATCTCGACGTGCTTCTGCGAGTAGTCTCCCGCGGCGCCCCAGTACTCCTCGTGTTCGGGGTTCGTGCCGTTGACGAGTCCCTCGCGAATCTGCGGCCAGCGCCCGACCTCGGCGTGAACGCCGAGCGGAACCAGCCCCCACAGCAGGCGCGAGAATCCTTCGAGTTCGGCCGCGGTGTCGGAGAAGTGTGCGCCCGTCGCCGTGGGTCGAATCCGCGCGTTGCCCGGACTGACGTGTGCGAACAGCGGCTCGACCAGTTGCGCGGCGGCGCGCTGGAACTCCCCGCGCGTCCGGGGAGCGACGTCCACCGGGTTCGACCCTCTGGGATTCATACTCGCACGTACACGATTTGTCACATAAGTGTACTGCCGCGTTCCGGCGGGTAGCGGGGGTCACTCGCCGCGCCGCAGGCGCCGCCGCGCCGACTCGACGGTCAGCGGAAGGTCGTCCCGCTCGACGATTCCCTCGAACAGTCGAACCGCGGCGGGCGGCCGCAGACCGTGGTTTTCCAGCAGCGACCGGTCGGTGAGTATCTCCCGAACGGGGCCGTCGGCGGCGACCGAGCCGTCCCGACTCACGAGTACGACCCGTTCTGCCACCTTAGGGACGACGTCGACCGAGGGGGTGAACCATAGGAGGGTCCCCTCGCGGTCGGTCACCAGTTCGCGGATTCGCTCCCGGTACCGGGCGTCGACGGCGCCGAACGGTTCGTCCAAGAGGAGCACCTCGGGGTCGAACGCGAGAACGCTCGCCACCGCGGCCCGCTGTTTCTCGCCGCCGGAGAGGCGGAACGGCGGGCGGTCGAGCAGCGCCTCCAACCCGAGTTCTGCGGCGAGTTCGCCCACGCGCCGCCGCGCCGCCTCCCGCGAGTGTCCGAGTTGGGCGGGACCGTACTCGACGTCCTCGCGGACGGTCGTGTTGAACAGGTAGTCGTCCGGGTCCTGCAGCAGCACGCCGAGGCGGTCCCGGACCGCCTCCGCGTCGTCCGTTTCCCCGAAGTACGTCACCGTCCCCGCGGTCGGTTCGACGAGGCCCCCGAGGGCGAGTTGGAGCGTGCTCTTGCCCGACCCGTTCGCCCCGACGACGGCGACGCGTTCTCCCGGTTCGACGGTGAGGTCGACGCCTCGAACCGCGGCCGTGCCGTCGGCGTACTCGTAGGTCAGCCCGCGGGCTTCGATTACGGGAGCCATCGGACCACCCCCGCCCCGACGACGGCGGCGACGGCGCACGCGCTCAGGGCGTAGTCGTACCCGTCGACGGCGCGGGAGCGACCGTACGGCGACGGCGGCCGAGCGCCGCCCCGCGCTCGCATCCCGCGACCGACGCGCTCCCCGCGGTCCAGCGTCCGCAGCAGGAACGTCCCCGCCAGTCGCTTCGCGTCGCGCCACTCGCTCCGAGCGCCCGCCGACCCCGTCGTTCGGCTGTTCCGCGCCAGCACCAGCCGCTGCAGTTCGTCGAAGAACAAGAAGAGATACCGGTACGTCACCGCCAGCACCCACACGAGCGCCACCGGAACCCGGAGTTCGCGCATCGCGGCGACGAGCGCCGAGAACGGCGTCGTCATCGTGAGCAGTGAGAGGAGCGCCACGCCGACCCAGACGCGCGCGGTGAACCGAACGACGTAGGCGACGCCGGCGTCGGTGAGTTCGACGGCGACGCCGAGCAGACTCGCGCCCACCAGCGCGTCGCCGGGTAGCAGGACGGCCTGCGGGAGGACGACTGTGGCGGCCGCCGCCGGAACGACCGCCGACCGCCCCAGTAGCTCCCGGAGGGGGACCGCCGACAGCAGCGCCAGTCCGACGGTCGCGGCGCCGAGACAGAGCGTCACTGCCGGCGTCCGCGCGAGCATCACGGCCAGCGCGAACCCGCCCAGCGACAGGAGCGTCACGCGGGGGTCCCGGCCCTGCAGGAACCCGTCCTCGGCGGCGACCCGTTCGGCCGCGAAGACGGCGCGGAGCGCACCCGAGACGGACTCGACCGTGCGGGCGAGGACGCCGGTCACCGTTCGAGAAGCCGGCCCGCGCCGACGCCGACGGCGAGCGTGAGCGCCGTCCCGACGACGGCGGAGACGAGCGTTCCGAGCGACGACCCGAGGCCGGGCACCGAGTAATCCGGGAAGAGTGCGGGAACGGTCGAAGCGGCGGCGTCGGCCGCACCCGTCTCCTCGGCGGCGTTTTCGAGCGGTTCGGCGTAGCCGACCGCGCCCGAGGCCCACCCGAACACCGGCGCGAGGGCGACGAGGACGAGGAGCGCGACCACCGCCCGGCGGACCCACGGCTTCCCGAGGACGGCGTTCACAGGCCGACCCCCGAGGCGCATCCGTCGTCTCCGTGACCGAGCACGAGGTCCGGTCGGGCGTCGGCGACGTAGCCGTAGACGGCCGCCGTGATGGCCCCCTCGACGACGCCCAACAGCGCGTGGCCGACGACCATGATGGTGACCGTCGTCCCGAGTTCGTACGCGAACGCCGAGGACGCCCCGACGCCGACGCCGACGGCGAGAGCCGAGAGCGTGATCGCCCCCCACCCGGCCGCGAAGGCGGCGCCGGTCTCGTGAACGCTCCTGCAGGCGCGGAACAGCGCGTAGCCGACGAGCACGTCGACGACGGCCATCGCGAACAGGTTCGCGCCGAGCGCGACGATGCCGCCGTCGCCGAACACGAGCGCCTGAATCGAGACCACGGCGGTCATCGCGAGGACGCCGAGCGACGGACCCAGAAGGATACCGGCGAACGCACCGCCGACGAAGTGAGCGCTCGTTCCCCCCGGTATCGGCCAGTTGAGCATCTGCGCGGCGAAGATGCCGGCGGCGACGACGCCGAGCAGCGGCGTCCGCTCGTCGCCGAGTTCGTCCCGCGCCCGCCGCACCGCGACGCCGATGGCGATACCCGCCCCGAGCCAGAACAGCCCCGCGACCCACGGGTCGAGAAATCCGTCCGGAATGTGCATTCGTCACGCCCGTCGCGCAGCACCGGAATAATACTTTTGCTCCGAATCGTAATACTCGTTCGCGGAACGCGCGGCGCCGCCGCGACGCCGGCGTGCGCCGTCCGCACGGGTCGCCCGCGGCGCTCGCTATCAACTGTTAACCGTTCGCTGCCGGAATGGGGAATCATGAGCGGAGCCAGCGACCGGATGAGCGTCACCCTTCCGCCGGAGTTGCTCGCGGAACTGGACGCGGTGGTCGAGACGGGCGAGTACGGCAGTCGTTCGGAGGCGACGAGGGACGCGCTCCGCGCGTTCGTCACGGAGTTCAACCGACAGACCGGGCTCTCCGGGTCGCTCAGCGGAACGGTGGTCGTCCTCTACGAACACGACCACAGCGGGGTGACCGAACGGCTGACCGACCTGCAACACGACTTCTCGGATACCATCATCGCCGTCCACCACGTCCACCTCAGCGACCACCTCTGTCTCGAGTCCATCGCGGTCGACGGCACCGGCGAGCGAATCGAGGCGTTGCTGTCGGAGATTCGGCCGCTCAAGGGCGTCAAGCGGGTCAAACTCGCCGTCGTCGACGCCTGACGTTCGCCCACGGTCGGACGGGTCGAAGTGGGTCGGACCGAACGCAGCGACTACGACCGCCAGTACGACGGCGTCAACAGCACGAGCACCGGGATAATCTCGATTCGCCCGATCCACATGAGGAAGGTCAAGACGAGTTTCGTCGACTGGGAAAACGGCTCGTAGCTTTCGAGGGGGCCGGCGATACCGAACGCCGGCCCGACGTTGAAGAACGTCGCCGCGGCCGCGCTCATCGCCTCGAACTCGCCCACGCCCAACTGCACCCGCGAGGCGTCGACGACCACGAATATCGTCGCGAGCATGAATATGACGAGGCTCACGAGGGTGTAGGCGTAGATGTCTCGAATCGTCTTCTCCTCGACGACGCTGCCGCTCAGCCGGACCGGCCGAACCGCGCTCGGGGTGGTCGCGACGAACAGGTCCCGACGGAACGCCTTCAGGACGACCAGCCAGCGCAGCGTCTTGATCGAACACGTCGTGCTCCCGGCCATCCCGCCGACGAACATGCAGGCGAACAGGAGGTGCTTGGCCCCGGACGACCAGAGGTTGAAGTCCGTGCTCGCGTAGCCGGTCGTCGTCACGATGGAGACCACCTGGAACACCGAGTGACGGACGACCGCCTCGGGGCTCTCGTACAGCGCCGTGTCGACGAAGAGGACGGTGGCGACCCCGGCCGAGAAGAACGCGAGGACGCCGACGTAAAAGCGGAACTCGTCGCTGTTGCGAAGCCGCTCGACGTCGCCCCGAAGCAGGAAGTACAGCAGGACGAAACTCGTCGCCCCCGTCGCCATGAAGGGGACGACCGCCCACTGGACGGCGGGCGAGAAGGCGGCGATGCTTTCGGGTCGCGGGGAGAACCCGCTCGTCGACACCGTGGTGAACGCGTGGGCCACGGCGTCGTACAGCGTCATCTCGGGTGCGAGACCGGCGAGGTGCAACCCGTAGAGGACGGCTATCTGCAGTCCGGTCAGCCCGATGTATATCTTCCAGAGGAGGGCCGCGGTCTGAGAGATGCGGGGCGTGAGTCTGTTCACATCCCGCGTCTGCGTCTCGGTCTCCATCAGTTGGGCGCCCCCGACGGAGAGTTGCGACAGCACCGCCGTCGCGAGCACGAGGATGCCGAGTCCGCCGAGCCACTGGATGATCGACCGCCACATGTGAATCGCCCGTGAGTGACGCTCGAAGTCGACGATGACCGTCGCGCCCGTCGTCGTGAACCCGCTCATGCTCTCGAAGAGCGCGTTGACGGGGGAGGCGAGCGCCCCGTTGCCGGCGAGGACGAAGGGAGCCGCGCCGACGAGAGCGATGCTCAGCCAGGTCAACGAGACCATCAGAAACGCCTCGCGCACGCCCAGGTCGCGCTCGTCGGTCAGCCGTTCGAGCCCGATTCCGATGCCGACGGTCGCGAGCATCGACAGTACAAACGGGGCGAGGGGGGTGCCGTCGTAGACGGCGATGCCGAGTGGGAGCAGCATCGGCAGCCAGAGCCACTTGAGAATCATCCCCACGAGCGCGAGGGCCACCCGCCACTCGACGCGGCCGATCATGCGACGACCGTGCCGCCGCGGGAGTGCCCCGGTCCGCCCCGACGCGTCATCGAACTCGCGGCGGTCACTCGCACCCGCTCTCCCGAACCATTGTGTGTTCGACGTACGCCCGTGACGCACTAAAAACCGTCTAGTGGTCCCCGCACGTTCCGGCCGGCGATTCGGACTCCGCCCTGCACGATGACTCCGCGGGTGGGAATCCGGTGCCGAACGGGCACGAAGAACGACGGAAACGGTGGTGTCTGCCTCCGAGAGAGACCGACCCGTCCGACCGCGACCCCTCGATTCGGACACCACACACATATTTGGTCGCCGACGCGAAGATTCCGACAGACTAGATGGGATATCGACGAGTACTCTCCTTCGGATGGGCGCGGCGCGACACGCTGGCGGTCGTCGTCATCGCGCTCACCGTCTCCTTTCTCGTCGGCGCGGCCGTATTGGGCGTCGCGCTCGGGTCCCAGACCACGGCCATCGCGGCGCAGTTCGAGACGCCGTACGGCATCGACGACACCGGACGGGGAGACGGCGCGGCGGTCGTCGAACTCACCGTCGCCGAGACGACGCTCGACGGCGAACAGGTGACCGTCGTCGGCGTCCCCGACGGAGCGCCGAGCATCACCGTCAGGGGGCGGACGGTCGAGTTCCCGCCGCCCGACCCCGGCGTCCTCGCGAGCGCCGACTATGAGGGCGCAGCGAGACAGGTCTCTGTCGGTGAGCGAACCGTCCGCGTCCAACCGCGGGAGTCGCGGTCGGTTCTCCCCGACTCGTGGTACGTGACCGACCCCGAGACGGCCGCCGCGTTCGAGGGCGCCTCCGCGGTGACCATCCGCGAGACGGAGACGCGCCCGGCGACGCCGCTTCTGTCCGCGCTGGAGTTTTTCGTCCGCGGGGCTGCCGAACTCGTCCGCCTCCTGCAACTGGCCACCGTCGCGGCGGGCGTGCTCGTCGCTGTGACCATCTACAGCGTCGTTCAGATTACGGTTCGAGAGCGCCGGCCGGATATCGCCGTCCTCCGCTCGACCGGGGCGACGCCGTTCCAGATCTTCCGGCTGTTCACCGTTCGAGCGCTCGCGCTCACCGCCGTCGGCACTGCGGCGGGGTACGGGTTCGGTCTCATCCTCGTCCGCGCCGTCGTCAACGCCGCCGTCTACCGCGGCCTCCCGACGACGCTGAGCGCGCGGGTGACCGAACCGGTTCTCGCCGTCCTCCTGCCGGCCGTCGTCTTCTTCCTCCTCGTCGGCGGACTGGCGGGCCTCCTCGCCGCCTACCGCGGCGCGACCGAGGACCCGGCGTCGCTCACCGGGCAGGGACGACCCGACCGCGGGCGTCTCCGCGAGCGACTCGGTCGCCTCGTCGGGACGCGACTCGTCGACTGGGACGCCCTCGTCCCGACGGCGGCGACGCTGTCGGTGTTCATGGCCGCGCTGCTCCTCCTCACCGCGGTGGCGGGCGCGGTCGGTCCGCTGGCGGACACCGGCGAGACCATCACGCAACCGGACGCGCCACACCCCATCGCCAGCAGCGTCCCCGCCGCGTACGCGGACGCGCTCAGAGCGCAGGGGGCGACGGCGAGCCCCGAGATACTCCTGTTCGAGGTGTACGACGGAAACCCCATCGTGGCTAGGGGGGTGAACTTCACCGCCTACCGGGCGCTCTCCGGCGTCGACGTGGCGCGCGGCGAGGCGCCCGACGCGGAGAACGAGGCGCTTGTGGGCGCCGACCTCGCGCGGTCGACCGGACTGTCGCCCGGCGACACCATCGTCCTCGGCGGCAGCACCGACGCCAGCGTGATGCGCCTCGAACTCACGGGTACGTTCTCCGGCGAGGGCATCCAGGACGACCAACTGCTCGTCTCGCTGTCGGCCGCCCGCGAGATGTCCACCACCGGCGACGACGCCGTCCAGTTCGTCCGGACCGACGGACTCGACGTCGACGCCGCCGGCACCTCCACCGTCGTCGTCACGAGCGCTCGCGTCGTCACCGAGAACGGGACGCCCGGCGTCGCCGTCGACGTGACGAACCTCGGACTGCGCGAGGCGACCCGGGAGGTCGAGGTGCGTCTCGGCGAGCGGACGCGCACGGCCGAGGTGACGGTCGACAGCGGACGCTCCGCGCGGGCGTTCGTCGCCTTCGAGGACCTCTCGGACGGGACGTACCCCCTCGTCGTCGGCGACGTCCGGAAGAACGTCACCGTCGACGGCGACTCGCTGGTCGCACTCGATGCGGACGGCGCCGGTTTCGTCGTCGAGGCGCCCGCCCGCGCCCCCGTCGGCGGGACGCCGACCGTCCGAGTGCTCCGGAACGGCCGACCGGTCGGCGGAGCGACGGTCAGCGTCGACGGACGGACGGCGACGACGAACGAAAACGGAGACGCGCGGATTTCGCTCGAAACGGCCGGCAACGTCTCCGTCGTCGCCGAGTCCGAGGGCCGCCGTGCGCGGACGACCGTCACCGTCGCGCCGGACGCGACGCGGGCGCCGATGCTGGACGTGAGCGTCTCGCCGGACGCGCCGAGCATCTTCACGCGACCGGAAGCGACCGTGACGGCGCGGAATCCGTGGGAGGAATCCGTCGAAGCGAACCTGAGCGTGACCGGGCCGGGCGTTGAGCGGACGGAGACGCTGGCGCTCGACCCCGGCGAGACGGCGCGGTTCGCCGTCGAGATTCCCCAGCGACCGGCCGGAGCGTACGACGTGACGGCGTCGGCCGGGACGGAAACGGAGGCGAGCACGACCTATACGGTCAGCGGCGACGCCCGCCTCGGGGCGGCGCTCGCACAGAGCGGGCAGTTTTCCGGCGGCGGCGGCATCACGCAGGCGATACAGGTGGCGTTCGGCAACATCGAGGTGCTCGTCCTCGCCGTCGTCTCGCTGCTCGGCGTGATGACCGTCGGCAGCACCACCGCGGCGTTCACCCGCGCGGTCCATACCGCCACGCGCGAAATCGGCATCCGGCGGGCGACGGGCGCGGACCCTTGCTCGGTCTTCCTCGACGTCTTCGTCGACGCGCTCAAAATCGGGACCACCGCGGCCGTGCTCTCGATGGTGCTGGCGTATCTGGCGGTCCGGGCGCTGCTCGCCGTCGGCGAACTTCGGGTGTTCGGTCTCGTGTTGGAACCTGCCCTCTCGCCGACAATCGTCCTCGGAGCGCTGGCCTGCGGCGTCGCGCTCTCGCTCGTCAGCGCGACGCTGGCCGCCGTCGCCGTCCTCCGGCGCGACCCGGCGGCGCTCTTAGTAGATAGACATATACCGACGCCGTCGGGAAGTGATGAGTAAATGAGTCGCCGCCGGGTCGGCCTCCTCCTCGCCGCCGTCGTGTCCGTGGCGCTCGCCTTTCGCGCCGCCCCCCTCTACTGGAGTCCCTTCCCCTCGACGCTGGACGGCTTCAACTACGCCGCCCTCGCCCGTACGGTCGTCGACACCGGGGCGTTCCCCTTCACCGACCGGGCCGACAGCCTCCTGTTCACGACGCTCTTTGCGACCGCCGGTCTCGTCTTCGACGCCGACCCTCTCTACGTCGCCCAACCGCTCGCGACGGTCGTCGGAACGCTCGTCGTCTTCGTCGGCGCCGTCCTCGCTCGCCGCGTCGTCCGCGACTCGGCGCGCCTGTCGGTCTCCCCGTCGTCGGTGGCCGTCGTCACCGCCGGCCTCCTCGCCGTCGAGGGACTGTTCCTCCGCCGGACGCTGGTACCCGACGAGGAAATCGTCGGCATCCTGTTGACCCTCACCGTAGCCTTCGCACTTCACTACGCCTACCGAACCGGCGAGACCCGCTGGTACGGCCTCGTCGCCCTCGTTCTCGGCATCTTCCCGCTCTTGCACACGTTCACGTCGTTCGTCGTGGGACTGGTCGTCACCGCGTTGACCGCCCGGCACGTCTCGGAGACGCTCTCCGTGCGCTCGCTCGTCGGCGGCGTCGCCGTTGCGGGCGGCTTCTGGGCGTACATCGCCCTCTACTACGGCGCCGTTGCGACGCGCCTGTCGCTCACCGTCCCGTACGTCGACCGCGTCACCGCCTACCCCGGCCTGTTCGTCGCGTGGGTCATCGTCCTCGCCATCGGCGTCGTCTGGTTCCAGCACACCGGCCTCCGTATCCGACAGGCGGTCTACCTCGCCGTCGTCGGGACGTTCTTCGCCGTCGTGCTGCTGAACGCCTTCGCCCCCGTCTTCCCGGGGACGGTGAGCACGCCCCGTCTCATCCTCGCCCTCGTCGGTCTTCTCGTCGTCGTCGCCGTCGCCGCGGCGCCCTCGCTGGACGTCCTTGACGAATACCGCGGCGCGACGCTGCTCGTCGCCCTCTTCGCCGCGCCCGCGGTCATCATCGGCTTCAGCCTCACCGCCTCGCTCACGCCGGAGTACTTCGCGACGGCGATGCGCGCGCAGACGTTCCTGCACTTCCCGGTGCTCGCCGTCGCGGCGGTGACGCTGGTGCGCGTGCTCGACTCCGACCGTCTCTCCGCGGGCGGGGGAAAGCGGGCGCTCTCAGTCGTTCTCGCGGTACTCGTCGTCCTCACCGTCGTCGCCTCCGCGCCGCTGGCGTATCTCAACATGGACACCGCCTCGGCGCCGAGTACGACGCTCGACTCGGAGTATCGGGGCGTCGCGTTCCTCGGCGCGCACACCGACCGCGCGTGGACCGGCGGCCACACGCTCACCCGCGTCGGCACCTTCATCTTCGGCAGCGACGCCTCCGTGGGGCCCGCGGCGAGTTGGCTCACCGGCGGGCCGAGTCCGACCTGCCCGGTCGTCTCTCAGCGGTCGTGGACGACGACGGGCGCGCACCTGTTCCCCTCCGCACCCCAGACGGTCACGCAATCGACGTACGAGGGGTGGTTGGACTCGCGGAACGTCGTGTACACCGCGAACGGGTTGGACCCGGTCGTGGTTTCGACGCCGACCGAGGCCGGCGGCGAGGGCTGTTAATACGACCCGTGGAGAACCGCCGAGAGCGAAGGTTCGACCCGACGGTATCCGTCGAAAGACGAAGTCAGTGCGACGCCTACAATCCACCTCGCGTCCGGTTTGACGACGCATCCGAGAGTACCTCGTCGTCGGATTCCTCGTCGGGTGCCGTATCATTCTTACACGTCCGGGCCCTAGCGCCAACACTGCACTCATGAACGCGAAACCCGCGGCTGTACGCGATGGGCGGGACTTTCCGAACCGGTCGACGTTCGCGCGCCGCGGCGAGATGGTCGGTCCGAGGCCGGCCGAGAGCTTCGGAGGGTAACAGCCATGCTCGAAGGAAGCCAACTCAGACAGTCCGACGGACGCTATCAGAAGATCGGAGTGGGAATCGCCGCCGTGGCCGCCGCCTGTTTCGTCGTGCTCGCGTTCGTCCTGAGCACCGTCCCCGGCCGGAGTTTCGGCCTCTTCGAGGTCGCCTCGGCGAACCTCGGACTCGTGCTGACCGTCGCCGGGGTCGTCACGCAGTTCGGCGACCCGTGGTTCCTGCTGCTCGTGGCCAGCCTTGTGTACATGCTCGGAACCGACCGCGAGTTCGTCGAGCAGCCGCGCGACGGGGTATTCGTCCTCGCGGTGACGCTGGCGGCGTTCTCCTTCACCGACCTGCTCAAGAATCTCTTTCGCGCGCCGCGACCGCCGGCCGCCGACGTGGTGACGGCTCCGGGCTGGCTTCCCGCAGGTCTCGGAGGGGCGTTCCAGTCGATAACCACCGCGACCGGATTCGCGTTCCCGAGCGGACACGCACTCGGGACGGCGGCCGTCTTCGCTGCGTTGGCCTCCCGACTCAGCATCGGGTCGGCGACGACTCGGTGGGCGGTGGCCGCCGCGGGATTCCTCCTCGTGGCGTCCTCGCGGGTGATACTCGGCGTTCACTACGGTGTCGACGTCGTCGGCGGGTTCCTGGCGGGCGTCTTCCTGTTCGCCGTCGCGGCGACCATCGAGGACGGCGAACCGCTCCGCGTCCTCCTGCTCGGCATCGTCATCGGCGTCTTCGCGGTCGTTCTGAGCGCCCTCGCCCCGGCCGGCGAGGTCTGGAACGCCGGGCAGTGGCTCGGCGGGTCGGTCGGCGCCGCGGTCGCGTGGTACGCCGTGCGTCCGTCCCGACGCCTCGGTCTCGGCGGGACGCTGGCCGCCGGCATCCCCGCCGCGGTCCTGTGGGTCGCCATCTACCTCACGAGTCCGCCTCTCGTCGTGACCGTCGTCGGCACCGCCGTCGCGGCGAGCGTCACGATTCTGGCGCCCACGATAGCGGACCGCGCGGGCGTGGGAACGTGACGGGTCGCGTCCGACCGGATGGTCGCCGACCCGGGGGCCGTCCTGACACCCTCCGGAACAAATAACCTACATAGGAGAAGTGTGAACGCTGCGGCATATGACTGGTCCCGTCCTTCGCGGCGACCGACTCACCGTCGAGCGCGGGGGGAGCGCGATACTCGAAGACGTCTCCCTCTCGGTCGCCCCCGACGCCTCCCTCCTCGTCCGCGGAGCGAGCGGCGCCGGGAAATCCACCCTGTTCAACGTTCTCGGTCTCCTGAGCACGCCGACCAGCGGGACGCTCTACGTCAACGGCGAGGACGCGAGTTCCCTCCCCGAGCGCAAGCGCGCCGCCATCCGCCGCGACACCATCGGCTTCGTCTTTCAGGACTTCCAGCTCATCCCCGACCTCTCGGCGTGGGACAACGCCGCCCTCCCGCAGGACCACACCGGGAGCCGCGACGAGGAGTGGCTGGGCGAACTGTTCGACGCGCTCGACATTACGGATCTGAAATCCCAGTACCCCGCGACGCTGAGCGGCGGGGAGAAACAGCGCGTCGCCATCGCCCGGTCGCTTGCGAACCGACCAGACGTCGTCCTCGCCGACGAACCGACGGGACAACTCGACCCGCGGACGGCCGAGAAGGTGCTCGACCTGCTGTTCGGCGTCAAGGAACGGACCGACACCGCCTTGGTGCTCATCAGCCACGACCGGGGGTTGGAACCCCGGTTCGCGGAGACCGTTCTCCTCCGGGACGGCCGACTGACCGTCGACGCCGACGCCGACGACGAGATAGACTACTCACTCCCGCGATGAGCGACGACCGACACCGATACCCGCACCGCGCCCGCGACGCCGATGCGGTTTGAGTCGACGCTCGTCTCGTCGTGGTCGCGCCGGGAGTGGCTGAGCGTCGCCGTCGTCGCCGTCACGACGGCCTTCCTCATCGGTTCGGTCGTTCTGCTGCTCACCGTCGGCTCCTACGTCTCCACGCTGGAAGGCGACTTGGGGAGTTCGGCGACGGTGAGCTACGACGACTCGTACGACGACGCAGTCGCGGCCGCCGACGCGAGCGACGCCGAGGAGATAGTCTTCCCGGTCACGACGGTTCGGACGGGCGACGGCGGTGACGGGGAGAGTCAGGTGGTCGTCGGCGTACCCCCGGACGCGCCGCCGCGAATCGAGAGCGCCTCCGTGGCGTGGAACCCGGCGAGCGTACCCGCGGCGCCCGAGAGCGGGTTCACCGGCCCCGTCGAAGGTCCGACCGAGCGGCGTCTCGGCGACACCGCCGTCCAACTGACGCCCCATCCCGACGAGCGCACCATCTTCCCGGCCGAGTGGTACGTCGGGTCGGCCGAGGCGGTGACGTCGCTCGACGACGCGGGGGCACTCGTCATCGATACGGGCGAGTCGGCGTCGGCATCGGCGTCGACGGCGGACCGGCAGGCGGCCTGGCGGTACGAGGGCGCGCCGCTCATCGCGGCGCTGCCGTTCCTCGTCGGCGGCCTCGGACAGGTAGTCCGGACGCTCTCCGTCGCGGCCGTCGGCGGCGGTCTGCTCGTCGTCGTCGTCGTCTACAGCGTCACGCGAATGTCCATCCGGGACCGCCACCCAGAACTCCGCGTGGCCCGCGCGACGGGCATCTCGCCGACCCGCCTGTTCGCCGTGCTTCTCCTCCGCGTGCTCGGGTTGACGGGGACGGGCGTCCTCCTCGGGTTCGCGCTCGGTCTCATCGCGGTGAAGGCGGTCATCAACGCCGCGACGTACGCCGGCTTCGTCGTCTCCATTCAGGCCGTCGTCACGGCGTCCATCCTGCAGGCGATTCTGCTCGTCGGCGGCTTCCTCGTCGGAATGGGGTTGCTCGCGGGCGTTCTGGCTACGCTCCCGGTCGTCCGCGGCGACCCGATGGCTATCGGCCGCGACGCGCGCGGCGGTCGGTACAGCGGACACGGTGGTGTGGGCGACGAACCGAACTCGCTCGTCGGACGCCTCCGAGCGTTCGTCGCGGACGCGGGTCCGACGTTCGTCGACTGGCGCGCGGCGGTGCCGACGACGACGACGCTGACGGTGTTCATGCTCGTTCTTCTCCTCGTTACGGCCATCGGCGGCGCCATCGCGCCGCTAGCGACGACGGAGAGCGGAACCGTCACCGAGGCGGGGTCGGTCCACCCGCTGAACAGTCGAATCAGCGAGGAGTACGCGACCGTCCTCCGCGACGAAGGTATCGCGGCCAGCCCGGAGGTGCTGTACGCCCAAACCACCGACGGCGACCCCTACCTCGTCCGGGGGGCGAACTTCACCGCCTTCGGGCAGGTGACCGACGCTCGACTCGTCGCCGGGCACGCCCCACGAGCGTACGACCAGGCGGTCGTCGGCGCGAGTCTCGCGAAGACGCTCGACGTCGAGGTGGGTGAGACGCTCACACTCGGCGGGAGCGTCACGCCGGGCGTCCGTCGAGTGACCGTCGTCGGCCGATTCTCGGGGTCCGGCATCACCGACGACCAACTGGTGCTCCCCTTGGATACCGCGCAGACGCTGGCGACGGGGGACGGGCAGGTCCACCTCATCCGGACGAACGGCACCGCCGAGGAGTTCGAGCGACTCTCGCAGCGACCTGGCGGCCTCGCCGTGACCAGTCTCGCCGGGAACGACTCCGTGCAGGTCGGCGACCCGTACGCGGTCACCGTCGCGGTCCGGAACTACGGCGAGGAAGCGACGACGCGGAACGTGACGGTCAGCGCCGGCGACCGGAGTCGGAGGGAGTCGTTCTCGCTCGCCCCGGACGAGGCGGCGAGCGCCGACGTGACGTTCACCTTCTCCGAGTCGGGGACGTACACGATTCGAGCCGACGGGACGACGAAGCGCGTCGAGGTGTACGACCCGCGGACGCTGCAACTCCCCGACGGCTACCCGACCCGCGCCCCGCCGGGATCGACGCTGGTCGTGCCGGCGACGACGCCGAACGGGACGCTGGTGTCGGGAGCGACGGTGACGCTCGGCGACCGAACGCGACAGACCCGAGCGAGCGGCGGCGCCATCGTGCCCGTCCCCGACGAACCCGGCGAGTACACGCTGACCGTCGAGAAGGAGGGGTACGCGAGCGAACGGCACGCGCTCGTCGTCGAGGAAGGGGCGCCGCAGCGACTGAGCGGTCGCGTCGACGTCTCCCCGGAGTCGGGGACGCAACTCACCAGACCGACCGTCACCGTGCAGGTGGGCAACCCGTGGGGGCGGCTTCTCGTCCGGAACGTCTCGCTCGTGACACCCGGCGGAACCGAGCGACGAACGGTCAGGCTGGGGGGCGGAGAGGTCCAACAGATAACCGTCCCGGCGTCGGACGCGGGACTGAACGGGACGCTCGCGCCGGGGACGTACGACCTGCGCGTCGTCTCCGACGGCGCCGTCCTCGCCACGACGACGTACGAGGTGACGGGGGACGAGCGGGTGAGTTCGACCGTCGACTTCGAGGGCGAGTACTCGCAGGGAAGCGGCATCGGACGCGCCGTCGAGGGCGTGTTCGGCAACGTGCGCGTGCTGTTTCTCGTCATGCTCGTCCTCGCCGGCGCCAGCACGGTCGGCGGGACGGCCGCCACGTTCGCACACGCCGTCCACGCCAACCGCCGCCGCATCGGCATCTACCGCGCGACGGGCGCGAGTCGGCGGCAACTGCTCGCCGCCTTGGTGCGCGACGCGGTCACGCTCGCGCTTCCGGCGACGGTTATCGCCTTCGCGGCGGCGTTCGCCTGCCTCCGGGCGCTCTCGTGGGCCGACGTGCTCGTCGTCTTCGGGATTCGACTCGACGTTCCCCTGTCGGCGTGGCTCTTCGTCGGGTCGGGACTCGGAGCCATGCTCCTCGCGGTGGGGAGCGCACTCGGCGTCGGCTACGTCTTCCTCGTCGCCGACCCGGACCGACTCCTCCGCGCGGAGATGTAACTGTGCTGACACGTGCCACACCACCGTGTCCGCAGTAGTCGGCGGAGTACTCGCTTAACCCTCGTCAGAACGGCACGTCCGCCGCTCGAATCGAGCTATGTAGAACCGTTACAGTACTATCCGCGTCAGAACCCGATTCCGACGATATCGAGACAGTGAGCGACTGAAACATCTATCGTCGACCTCAAAAAAAGTATCCCCGCCGTCGCGTTTAGTCCTCTCTCCAAAGAGCGGTTCCGCATCCGACTCGCGTCGGCGGATTCGGTCATCCCGGCACCGCCGCGTCCCGGATTCGGGAGAACGTACCACAATCCGAACATTATCGATTCGGCCCGGTCGAGTCGTTCGAGACAGGTGTGATAGTCCATAATAAACCATATGTCCGTCTCCGTAGATACTCTCCGCTATGGGGCGAAAAGTTCGGAAGACGCTCAGCATCGACTTGGAACTCGTTGAGCGACTCGAATCGGAGAGCGACCAGTCGGAAGTCGTCGAACGGGCGCTGGCGGAGTACTGGGAGGTGGACACCGAGTAGCGCTTGTCCAGACGGTTCGATTTCTCGACCAAATAAACGCATCAGCACAGACAGCCCCTCGCGTCCTCCGACCTTCGCAAAAAAATCCCGCAATCCGGCGGTCCGGCGCTCGGACCGACCGATTCGCTCCCGCTAGTTTTCGCTGTCGTTCTCGACGGTCGCGTTACCGAGTTCGACGGTTCCGGTCGTCGTCGAGACGTTGTTCCCTCCCTTCGCCTGCCCGATGTAGATGTAGCGGTAGGTGCCCTCTTCCCAGTCCTCGCCCGTCTGGACGTCGACGGTGCCCGTCCCGTTCGTGGAGGCGACGAGGGTGGCGGAGGCGTCGAGGTACGTCTGCTCGCCCATCATCGGCGCGCCGCCCGAGTTACCGGGGTTGTCGGGACGACCGGCGTCACCGGAGTTGCCGGGGTTATCGGGACGTCCAGCATCGCCCGAGTTGCCGGGATTACCCGATTTGCCCGGCGCGGCGGCGTTGCCGTTCATCCGATCGCTCGCGTTCGCGCCTTCGACGATCCAGTCGGCGAGGCCGCGGAACGTCGTGTGACCGCGGACCGTCTCGTTGTCGGCGCTCACACCGGCAACGGAGGCGTTGTCGACGACTCTCCTCGTGCCGCTCACGCCGGCCAGTGTGCTCTGCACCGTTATCTGGTCCGAAGAGACGTTAGCGGTCAGCGGACCGTCGACGGCCAGTCGCGTGCGAGCGCTCGTGTACTGTGATTCGTTGTACAGCACGACGGCGTGGCTCACGTTCGAGTGCGTGAACGTCGAGTTGACGTCGAACGTCACCTCGTCGCCGGGCGCTGCGTCCTCCGTCGTCACGGACGCGGAGGCCTCGGCGGCCTGCACGAAGGCGACGTCCATCCCGAGGACGCGCGCCTTCCCGTCGACGGCGAGCGATCCGTTCTCGACGGTGAAGCCCTCACCCTCGGTGTCCTGAACCACGAAGAACGTGTACTGCCCCGGACCGCGGGCCTCCCCGTCCGCCGAGAGGTCGTACGACGCCTCGATGGCGCCCTTCTCCAGTTCGCCGAGGTCGACGAGTTCGTACGAGACGTCGTCGGAGGCGTTCTTCTCCATCAGCGAGTCCAGCGCGTCGCCTACGGACGTCCGCGGCGTGTTCTGCAGCGTCGTCGACGCGTTCGGTCCGGCCTTCGCGACGAGCAGTTGGACCTCCTCGTTTTGGAAGGCGCGCGTCGTGATGGGGTACCGCGACTGGAAGCTCATCTGAATCTCCTCGTCGGGGTTGAACGCGGCCAACTGCTGTTTGTTGAGACGCACTTCCGCGCCCTGTCCTCTGACCGTGAGCATCTGATTTTCGACGACCGTTCCGTTACTCGCGGAGGCGTTCACCCGGAGCGGAAACGGCGCGTTCTTCCACACCGACACCGAGTCCGTCGCCTCCACGAACTGCGTGTCCGGGACCCGTTCGGCGGTACCCGTGTCCTGCGCTGAAACGTCCGTTACTCCGGCGACCGGTGAAACACAGAGGACGACGACGAAGAGCAACGCTCCGAGCGCTCTCGCCGCTCCGCCTGCGAACAGCCTAACCATACTCGGGACTCTCGGGCGACTGTGATAGTATTTTCGTCACAGTTACACGTTTTGCCACGGAAAATACCCAAATCGTGTTAGAATGTTTATTTTCAGAGTACTTCAATCTAAGAAACCAGTAAAATAATTACACTCTTTAATAGATACTGATCCGGCGAATCGGCCTCGAAAACCTCTCAGCACCGGACTCCGTGGCGGTACGCTCGACCGGCGCCGGCCGCCGCCCTCTGGTGATGTTCTCTCCGCCTCCGATTATCGACTACGGACTATCGACGTTCGACGGAGACGGTGACTGTCGCTCCGTTCGAACGGTATCGAACGCCGTCTAGACCTCCGGGCTGCGGCGTCGGTGGAACCCGACGGCGAAGTTCCGGCCGCACCGGCCGCAGTCGGCGTCGACGACGCCGTCCGGGTTGTAGTCGGCCCGTTCGACGCGCGAGGTCATCTCCACGGAGAACTCGCCGTCGCAGTCGGGGCAGGTCACGGTGAGGGCCTCGTCCGCGTTCGTGGTCGTCATCGTGTAACAGACCAAGGACCTTGGTGGGGTAAGCAGAACACCTCAGTGGATAGGCGACCGTCGTCGGTCGGGGCCGCGGGGAAGCGAGACGAAACGAGGCGAACGTCGGCGACTCGACCACCCGACCCGCCGCCGCACCGCTCGCTATCCGCATCTGTTTCTTCTATTTAATTCGGACATACCAGCTCATCGCACCGGTACACCTTTGTCACCGACTCATTATTTCATAGCCGAATGCAGAACAAGCGAATTCTCGTGACGGGTGGTGCGGGGTTCATCGGCTCTAATCTCGCCAACTACCTCGCCGAAGACAACGACGTGGTCGCCGTCGACGATCTCTATCTCGGCACGCCCGAGAATCTCTCCTCGGACGTGGAGTTCGTCGACGCGAGCGTTCTCGACGACGACCTGCCGACCGAAGACGTGGACGTGCTCTATCACCTCGCCGCGCTCTCCTCGTACAAGATGCACGAGGAGGACCCGACGACGGGCGCCCGCGTGAACATCGAGGGCTTCGTCAACGCCGTCGAACAGGCGCGAAACGACGGCTGTGACACCGTGGTCTACGCGACGACGTCCTCAATCTACGGCTCCCGCACCGAACCCTCCTCCGAGAGCATGGACGTGATGGCCCGGACGGGCTACGAGGCGTCGAAACTCGCCCGCGAGCGCTACGCCGAGTACTTCCACCACCACTACGACATGCACCTCGCCGGCATGCGCTTTTTCTCGGTGTACCAGGGCTTCGGCGGCGCCGAAGAGCACAAAGGCGAGTACGCCAACACCGTCGCGCAGTTCGCCCACAAAATCGCCAACGGCGAGCGGCCCGAACTGTTCGGCGATGGGTCGCAGACCCGCGACTTCACGCACGTCGACGACATCGTTCGCGGCCTCGTCTTAGCCGCCGAACACCGGTTGCAGGGCATCTACAACCTGGGAACGAGCGAGAGCTACTCGTTCAACGAGATGGTCTCGATGATCAACGACGCACTGGGGACGGACGTCGAACCCGCGTACGTCGAGAACCCCTTCGAGGTGTACGTCCACGACACGATGGCCGACTACACGAAGATGCACGAGGCGACCGGGTGGGAACCCGAGGTGTCGTTCGAGGAGGGCGTCGAGCGGGTGTGCGAGCCGTATCTGTAGCATATCTAGTATTCTATGTATTCCGACAATCAGCCGCTTCTCCCGTCGCGACCGACCGGCCGGTGACGCACATCTCTGCCCGTTCTCGCCTTCATACTCCCTGAAATCCGGAAGACGAAGAACGGACTCCCGAACAGACTATCTCATATATGGACTGGTAAGAAGATTAATACGTATGGTCGGCGAACTCCCCGACAATGGATCTCGACGTCCTCCTGGATTACACCCAAGACAAAATCATGGTCGTCGACGACGAGGCGACCATCCTCTACGCGAACGATGCCGTCACTCGCATCTTGGGCTGGGAGACGAACGAGTTACTCGGGACGAACGCGCTCACGTACATCCACCCGGCCGATCTCGACACCGTTCGGGACGTCTTTCGGCGAACGATCGCTAGCGAGTCGTTCTCCGAGGCGACGGTGGAGTATCGGTACCGAACCGCGGACGACTCGTGGGTCTGGTTCGAGAGCCGGATGTCGAACGCGACCAGCGAGCAACTCGACGGCTACGTCGTGAGTTCGCGCGACGTCAGCGACCGGGTGGAGGCCGAACGCCAACACGAGGAACTCACCGCCCGGTTGCAGGAGATCTCGTCGGTGACCGACGAGGTGCTGTGGATGTTCGACGGGGAGTTCTCCGAACTCCTGTTCGTCAACCCGGCCTACGAGACGGTGTACGGGCGACCGGTCGCCGAACTCGAAGCGGACGCGAGCGCGTTTCTGGAGGCGATCCACCCCGACGACGCTCCGGCGGTTCGGTGTGCGATGGACCGCCTCGTCGGCGGCGAGTCCACCGACATGGAGTACCGCGTGAACCCGCGGAAGAACTACAACGTCTGGGTGTGGGCGCAAGCGCAGCCGATACTCGAAGACGGGGAGGTCGTCCGTATCAGCGGCTTCACCCGAGAAATCACCGACCGACACCGCCGGGATCGACAGCTCTCGGTGATGGACAACCTGCTCCGACACAACCTCCGGAACGCGCTCAACGTTATTCTGGGTAACGCCGACCTCATCGACGAGACGACGTGCGATACCACGCAGTTGACCGACAAAATCCGAACCGCCGGCGAGCAACTGCTCGAGAGCGCGGAGAAAGAACGCGAGGTCGTCGACATCCTGAACCACAAGACTACCACTGACTTGGTCGACCTGACGGCCGTCACGAGCGATGAAGTCGAACGGGCGAGGCGACGGTTCCCCGACGCCGACATCGATTCGTCGCTCCCCGACAGCGCGACGGTCTACGCGCTGAGTAACGTCCGACTCGCGGTCGCGGAACTCCTCGAAAACGCGATCGTACACAGCGACCGCGACCGACCGTCGGTCTCCGTGTCGGTCCGACTGCGCCGCGACGCCGTGGAACTCCGCGTCGAGGATGACGCGCCGCCGATTCCCGACATCGAAGCGCACGTGCTCAGAGACCCGCACGCGATGACGAACGTGTTCCACAGCACCGGACTCGGGCTCTGGCTCGTCTACTGGGTCGTCGAACTCTCCGACGGGGACATCTCGCTCGATTCGACCGCGGACGGGAACCTGATTCGGATTCGATTCCCCCGCGCTCGCGTGCTCGCCGACGCGGAACCGGTATCGATGCGTCGGTCGTGACCGAATTCGTTCGGGCCGCTCCCGGCGCCGGGTGCCGACCGTCGCGCAGCAGCGAGTCCGGGAGCACTGCGCTACCCTGCTCAGTCGAACTCGGCTTCGAGCACGCGGAACACGACGTACGGAACGATGTACCCGAACGAGTAGCCGAGGAAGTGAAGAAAGACGTTCGTGATCACGCGCCCCCCGTAGCCGCCGGACGGAAAGCCGGCGGCGATCACGAGCACGAACAGCACGCTCCCGAACGGAACCAGCGGCGGCATCGTCTCGACGAGCGAACGCGTTCGCACCCTCGGACGCCGAACGACCGGCTGAACGCAGGTCCCGACCGCCAGAACGCTGCCCGCGCCGACCGCCGCGAGCCATCCGCCTGCGCGGGGTGTCACTCCCAGCGGAGTCGACATCCGAAGCACGACGACCGCCGCACCGACGAAGAACACGGCGGGTAGAAACGCCCTCGCGGTCCGCGTCGGCGCCGGTCGGTCCGCCTCGAAGCGGTCGGCGAGGGCGTGCGGGAGGTAGCCGACGAAGGCGAAGTTGATACCGGAAAAGCCCATTCCGACCCGAGGTCGGGGAAACAGCATGTTCAACACCGATAGCACGAACGGGAACACCACGAGCACGGTGAACGCGACGACGTAGAACCGCCGTCGCCGACCGCTTCGGACGCTCGCCAACAACGCCGGCGGGACGACGAGGAAGAAAACCAGCAGGTTCGACAGCAGGGACGACGCCCGCACGTGGACGAAGTGCGACGCGTACATCGCGAGCGCCGTCGGGCGTTCGTACGAGAGTACGAGTCCCCCTCGAATCGACTCCGGAAGCAGAAAGGCCGCGACGAGAAGGCACGGCACGGCGAGGACGAACGCGACGTCCCTCAGCCGAACGAATTCTGTCCGATGAGAATCGGAGTTCGTCGCCACGCCGGTCGCGCGGTTCACCCCTCGGACGCTCCCCGTCTGGCGACGTATCAATACTTTCACGGTCGCACCTCGAATCGAGCTCTCTTGTATTCCTCGCCTCAGATATCATAATTGATATCTATACGTGGAGTAGAACCTCTTCTTGTCTTTAATCGAGCTGAAAATGGATTCTAAGAGGAATTAGGGCACCGCTGCCGAAGACAGCTCGAATCTCTACTATGGTATTTGAGACGTAGAGAACGGCAACGCCGCCACACAACCACACAAACAGCTCACGCTCCGTATCTAAACCTCGGAAAAGACGTCACGCAAAAGTCGAATCGTCCGTGCTCGGTCACGGAGAACCGTTCCCGAAGCCGACGCGGTCGGCGGGCCGAACGTTCTCGGCGGCCGACCGCTCGTCCGAATTGGTTTCTCGGGGGTTACTCGGCGCCCCGGTAGACGTAGAAGCCCGCCAAGACCGCGAACAGGGCGATGGCGCCGATGAGGATGATGTCGAATCCACCCTCCTCCTGTGCCGGACCCTCGCCCTCGACTCCGCCTTCCGGCGTCTCGGCGTCCGCCGGTTCGTTTTCGGTGTCGGGTGCGGATTCCCCGTCGTCGCCGGAGTCCGCATCGCCCGAGTCCGCTCCGTCTCCGCTGCCGTCTTCGACCGAATCGGACGACTCGTCCGCGACGCCGACCGCGAACAGCGAGAAGCCGGGCGTCGTCGCTTCGAGCGTGACGACCGTCTCCTCCGAGGAGACGACGGTCGTCTCCAAGGCCGACCACTCGCCGTCGTGGTAGTGGTAGACGACGAGTTGGTCCGGCGAGACGCCGTCCAACATCGCGGTGTCGACGTCGAACTGGAGGGTCGCCTCGTCTTCGGTCCGGTCCTCGGGGACCGTTATGTCGACGAACCTGAGCTCTCTCGCGTTCGGAATCGCCGGGACCGTGTCGGGGCGAGCGTTCAGTTCCTGCGCTACGACGGAGCCGCCGGTGCCGCCGGCGCGGAAGCCGACGCGGAGTTCCGTGATTCCGGTGCCGACCTTGACGTCGGCCCGCCCGTCGCTGATGTCTCCCCTGTTGGGTTCTGCGGGTCCCGGGTTGGCGGGGGGTGCGCCTGCGCCTCCGCCGCCACCGCCACCGCCGCTGCGACCGTTGCTGCCGTCGTTACCGTTGTCGTCGCCGCCGTCACCGCTTCCTCCGTCCGACTCGTCCTCTCGGTTCTCGTCCGCCCCGAGTTCGATGGTTCCGGTCGTCGTCGAGAGGTTGTTCTGTCCGTTCGCCTGCGCGAGGTAGACGTACCGGTACGTCCCGTCGGCCCAACTCTCCTCCGACTGGACGCTGATGGTGGCCGTCCCGTCCGTAGAGGAGACCGCGGTCACCGAGGCATCGAGCCACGACCCGGTCGTCTGTCCGGGCGTCTCGGCGTCCGTCGACGCTCCGCTCGGCTGGTCTGCGAGCCAGTCGGCGACGCTGCCGACGCGCGTCTCGCCCTGCACCACGCCGTCGCCGATGGTCACGCCGCCGATTCTCGTCGTTCCCGTCACGTTCCGCGTTCCGTTGACGCCGATGATCGTGCTCGTGACGGAGACTTGATCGGCCGAGAGCTTCTCGTTCATCGGACCGCTCACGGTGAAGCGGGTCCAGCTATTGGCGTACTGCGACTCGTTGTACAGCATGATCGCGTGACTCACGTTCGAGTGCGTGAACGTCGAGTCGACGTCGAACGTCACCTCGTCGCCGGGCGCCGGGTCCTCCGTCATCACGGACGCGGAGGCCTCGGCGGCCTGCACGACGGCGATATCCGCTCCGAGGACGCGCGCCTTCCCGTCGAC
Source organism: Halogeometricum sp. S1BR25-6 (assembly GCF_031624495.1). NCBI lineage: Archaea > Methanobacteriati > Methanobacteriota > Halobacteria > Halobacteriales > Haloferacaceae > Halogeometricum > Halogeometricum salsisoli. Next base: position 58,900 of record NZ_JAMQOP010000003.1, read on the forward strand.
GGCGAGCGAGCCGTCGTTGACGGTGAAGCCGTCACCCTCCGTCGTCTGAACGATGAAGAACGCGTACTGCCCGGGTCCGCGAGCGGCTCCCGATTCGGAGACGTCGTACGAGGCCGAGGTCGTTCCGTCCTGAAGCCGGCCGAGGTCTTGCAGTTCGAAGGCGACGTTCCCGGACTGCTCGGCGTTCGTCAGCGTGTCGAGGAGGCCGTTCGTCGAGAGGTTCGACCCCGACAGCAGGGCCGACGAGTTCGGCCCGGCCTTGGCGACGAGCAGTTGCACCTCGGCGTCCTCGAACGCCTGCGTCGAGACCGGCGAGCGAGACTTGAAGCTCATCTCGATCTCGTCGTCGGGGTTGAACACGGCCAACTGCTGTTTGTTGAGCCGTATCTCCGCGCTCTGTTCTTCGGCGAGAACCGTCATTCGCTGGTTCTCGACGACCGTCCCGCTACTCGACGCCGCGTTCACGCGCAACGGAAACGCCGCCTTCTGCCAGACCGACACCGAATCCGATGCGTCGACGAACTGCGAGTCCGAGACGTCGCCGAACGTCACCGGAGACAGCCCCGTCGACGTTATCGCCGCGCCCGGCGACACGCACAGCATCGCGACTACTGTGATCGTGATCGCCGTCCGAAACCCCCTCCGAACTGAAAGGTCATCCATAGTATATTCTTATAGAGTAGTATCATAGTATTTGGAACTGTCGCAGCAGTTTCACAAATTAACACGGTTATAAATATACTAATATAAAGAAATTCAGCTACGCGTGTGTTTTGACGACGCCTGTGGGCGGAGCTAGTAGCACTTGAGCGGTCGGAAGCGGGGTGCTTCGACCGACAGCGCTCAGCACCCCCGGATTCCGACGACATCCTCGCGCGCGCGTCATGGTCGGGCGCGAGAGGGATACGTTCACCACGTACGCTGCCGAAGGCTCGCCTATCAGATGCCGAACGCGGTTATCTACCACGACACGCCGATTGCGAGCGCCGTCGCGGAGGCGACCGACGACCTGACGGTCGTCGCAGCGGAGTCGGACGCGGACGTCCGCGACCACCTCGCCGACGCCGACGTCTTCGTGACGAACCCGCAGAACTGGACGGACGACTTTCTGGCGTTCCTGTCGACGGGCACGTGGATTCAGTCGACGAGCATCGGCTACGACGCCTTTCCGCTGGAGGCGTTCGCCGACCGCGACGTGGCGTTCACCAACGCCGAGACGCTCCACGACACGACCGTGAGCGAACACGCTTTCGCCCTCGCGTTCGCGCTCTCGCGGCGACTCGGTCCGCTCTTCGACAACCAGCGCCGAGGCGACTGGGACCGACGCGTCGGCGACGAGATGTGGCTCTGGGAGGGGAGACGGATGACCGTCTTCGGACTCGGAAACATCGGCGAGTCCGTCGCTCGGCGAGCGCGCGCCTTCGGCTTCGAGGTGTACGGCGTCAAGCGAACGCCGGCGATATACTCCGGCGTACTCCCGCCGGACCGCGTCGTCGCCACCGAGCGGTTCCACGACCTGTTGCCCGAGACGGAACTGCTCGTGTTGACGGTGCCGCTCACCGACGAAACGCACCACGCCGTCGACACGAGCGTCTTCGACGCGCTTCCCGACTCGGCCGCCCTCATCAACGTCGCCCGAGGTCCGGTTGTCGACCAGGACGCCCTCGTCGACGCTCTCGAAACGGGAGAGATACGCGGCGCCGGACTGGACGTGTTCGAGGCGGAACCTCTGCCGGAGGATTCGCCGCTTTGGGGGCGCGACGACACCGTCGTAACGCCGCACGTCGGCGGTCGGTCGGACGACTTCGCGACGCGGTTCACGCGGCTGTTCTTGGATAACTACCGGCGGTGGCGGGCCGGCGAATCGCTGGCCAATCGCATCATCTAAGCTCCGTCCGGTCCCTCGACCCGGAAGTACTCGACGTCGAGATATCCACGTTCTGCCGGCGCGTCTATATCTACCGATTGCACGGCGAACAAGCCGATTTTCGCTCCGATCCAGCGTCCCTGTTGCGCCTGAAACGGCGCTCCGATGGACTCGAACTCGGATTCGGACTCGTCCGTCGCGTACGCGAACTCGACTCGTCCGCCCGCTTCGACCGACGCCCGTAGCCGCACCGACGACTGTTGGATAGACACTCGTTCGAGCACCGTGTCGGTATCTCCGTCCGCCGGCGCGGTGTTCCGACGCTGCGTCACCTCGATGCCGTCGGACGTCCGACGAACGTCGAGGGACGCGTACTCGGTCCCCATGACGAGCAGTCCCCCGTATCCACCTTCGTCTCCGAGTTCGCAGTCGACGGCCGTCGTCACCGTGAACGAGGGGGCGGGGAACTTCTGGAGGAGCAGGTTCGGCACGGACCACAGGTTCTCCGCATCGTCGGCGGCCCGGGGGAACAGACGGAGCGCGTCGGGGCGATGAGTAAGCGAGTGCCACCCGAACTGGGGGTTTCCGTGCCACTGCCACTGGAGTCCCAACCGAGCCGACTCGAAGTCGTCGCTGGTCTGCGGCGTCATCGTCGGGAGTTCGCCCGCGGAGACGTCGGGTTTCTCGTGGATTCCGACCGGTTCGCCGGTCCCGTCGCCGTCCTCGTCGCGGCCGATGACGGGCCAGCCGTCGTCCCACCGAAGGGGCTGGAGATGGACGATGCGACCGTACGGGTCGAGTTCTTGGAAGTGCAGGAACCAGTCCCCGCCGCTCTCCGTGTCGACCCACGCTCCCTGATGCGGGCCGTTGACGTCCGTCTCCCCCTGTGCGAGGACGATCCGGTCGTCGTACGGCCCGTAGACGTCCTCCGAGCGCAGGACAGTCTGCCAGCCGTCGCTCACCCCGCCGGCGGGCGCGAAGACGTAGTACCGTCCGTCTCGCTCGTAGAGCTTCGGTCCCTCGATGGTGGGGTGGTCGCCGTGCCCGTCGAACACCTCGCGGCTCTCCCCGACGAGACGTGTTCCGTCCGGTGCCATCGGCGCGACGTGGAGGACGCTGTTGACCCCGGCGCGACTCTTCGCGAACGCGTGGACGAGGTAGGCGTTTCCGTCGTCGTCCCAGAGCGGTGCCGTGTCGATCCATCCCTCGGCTTCGTGGACGAGCGTCAGGTCCGTCCACCGACCGCGAGGGTCCTCGGTCGACGTCATGTAGACGCCGCGGTCGGGGTCGCCGTAGTAGATGTAGAAGGTCCCGTCGTGGTAGTTGATCGACGGCGCCCAGACGCCGTTACCGTGCTGCGGGCGGTCGAACGCGGGTGGCAACTCCTGGATGGCGTGGTTGATGAGCCGCCAGTTCACGAGGTCGCGCGAGTGAAGAATCGGCAGCCCCGGCACGGCGTTGAAACTCGACGCGGTCATGAAGAACTCGTCTCCCACGCGGACCACGTCCGGGTCGGAGTAGTCCGCGTGGATAATCGGGTTTCGGTATCGGTCCTCGTCGACGTTCGGGTCCCACACGGCGTGCGTATGATTCACGCCCGCGGTGTTACCTACCGCGTAGATAAACGTTAACAATCGTTTGACGACCGTCGATGCCGACGCGTCGGGTGTTCACCGCGCGCGCCTGTGGGCCGCAGAACACGAGCGAGAGCATCTCGGAGTCCGTCTTCGAGTCCTCACCCGAGGTTCGTCGTCGATTCGTTCACCTCGGCGTCGGCCCGGTCCTTCCAGACGATAGTACGCTGGCTGTTTGTGAAGTACCGGTATGCGGCGTACAGCAGGTTCGGGACGCCCATCGCCCACCAAATCGTCAGGATGGCGATGACGAGGTGGACGCCCGGATTGCCGAACTCGCGCTGTACGAGCGTCACGCGGTCCTGCGTTTCCTCTTCGATCTTCCAGCCGGATTCGACCTTCGCGGTGACCTCTCGTCGATAGGAGGGGGAACGGTCCATACGGTCTCGTACGGCGCCGCACCGAAAAGCGGTTGCGCCGCTCGCGGACGTCACCCGTCGCTCCGCGGAGAAGGACTTCGAGGACGACGGAGAATGTGTGGAAGGGGACGACTCCCCTCGGCAGGCAGCTACCCCGTCGGTTACCACCCCAAACGAGGTAACTGTATGTTGTCTGTGATTTTATAAATGTATTTTGGTCGCTGGCGAGTCGGGTTCGGGAGCGACTCAGGGTTCCGACCGGAGCGCGACCATCTCCGCGCGGTGATCTTCGATGAACGCGCCGGGACCGCCGCAACTCACCGTCCCGGTGTCGGTTTCGAGGTGGATACTCGTCTCCAGCGTGTAGTCGTTCGTCGACGGTTCGACGAACGCCTGTCGCACGTCTACGACTCGCCCGGAGAGTTGCGTGCCGTCGTCGGTCACGACGTCGGCCCAGAGGTTGGTGCCCTGCTGACGGTGGAGGAACGCGTGGAAGACCGCCTGCCGGAACCAGTCGAACGTCGCGGGAAGCGGTTCGGGTTCGGCCACGTACTGTATCGTCGAGGCGGGCCAGTAGGCGCTGAGGTACATGCCGAGTACCGACCCCGAGAGGTGCCCCTGCGAGACGGTGACGGCATCCTTGTCGTTGTGCGTGAGCGAGAGCACGTCGGAGTTGCCGATCATCGCGGACTCGTCGTCGACGGCGTAGAGGAACGGGAGGCTCTGGTGCCAGTACCGAACGACGTCCGCGACGCCGGCGAACTCGCGTTCGACGTCGTCGGCCTCGTCTCGTTCGCCGAGGAGCAGGAAGGTGAACACCCCTCGGTCGACGGCCGCTCTGAGTTCGTCTTCGATCTCGGGATAGACGTGGTCGGGGATGGCGACGAGCGCCTCGTGTTCGGCCTCCGAGAGACCGGACCGTAACCGCTTGAGCGCGGTGTTGCGGGACTTCACCATCCGAATCTCGGGGGTCTGCGACGTCGACTGGTCGAACCGCTCTTCGAGCGACGGGGTGATAGATTCGAGGCGTTCTTTCAGCGACTCCATCGCCTCCTCCGGGGGGAGTGCGCTGATCGTCGTCGGCGACGCGTGGTCTTTCACCCGGACGAGTCCGCGCTCTTCGAGTCGCTCGGCGATGCCGTACACCGCCCGCTGTGTCACGTCGGCGTTCTCCGCGACTGTTCGCGTCGTCGCCTCCCCTCGCGAGAGGAGGGTGAGGTACGTATCGATCTCCGTGTCGGACAGTCCGAACACGCTCAAATCCGCTCTGAGCGACGCGTCGTCTCGCCCGTTCGATCGACTCATACTGTCGGTGGGTCGTCCTTGCTGGGTCATATATATAGCTGCTCGCACTCGCGACTCGAACGGCTCCGGCGTCCGCTCAGTTCATCCCGACGGTCACGGAGCCGTCGAAATCGAGGATGACGCGTTGGGCGCGGTCGCCGAAGATGGCCTTCTTCGTCGGCGACCGTCGGTACCCCGGGAGGAAGATGTGGTCACAGCCCGTTCGGTTCGCGACGCCGAGAAGCGCCTCGGCCTGCTCGTCCACCCCCGCGACGATCGTCCTGAGTTCGTACCCCACGTCCGGTTCGAGGACGTCGTTCGCCGTGTCCTCGACGTCCGCGGAGACGCCGTCGAGGACGTCGTCTTCGGCGTAGGTCGTGTGCTCTGCCCGACCGATCACCGCCAGCGTCTCCTCGATTTCCTCGTACGCTTCGGGTGTCGCCAGTGCGACGACGAGGAGGTCTTCGTCCGTCTCCGCTCCGACGGCGAGCGCTTTCGCTCGCTCCAGGAGCGCTCTGTCTCGGTCCGCCCGTTCGACGGTGACGAGTACGCGTGTCATTGTCCTCCCTTTTGGTCGCGCCGACTCGGTCTCATGCGTACAACTCCTCGAAGGGGTCCCAGTCGAGATAGATGAAGACGGAGGACCCGACGAGCATCACGCCGAGCATCGCGAAACTCGCGACGGCGACGGCGAACGTCCCGGTTCCGGCGTCGATGAACGGCACGGAGAGTCCGAGGAAGGCGAGGAGGAACGCGCTGGAGACGAAGAACGCCCGCCAGACGGCCGTCATCGACGTCCTCCTCCTCGGACTGGCGCGTCAGTCATCGCTCTCCTGGGGTGCGGAGTCGGCTTCGACGCCGTCGAGCGGTTCGCTGCGCCAGTACTCGTGGTCGGGGTCGGTCCGGTGGCAGGCCGCACAGCGAGCCCCCGGTTGCGCGGCGTCCTCGCCGAGTTCGGGTGCTTCGCTCCGGCACACTTCGCGCGCCTCGGGACAGCGGGTGTGGAACCGACAGCCGGACGGGGGATCGACCGGGTCCGGAATGTCGATCGAGCGGACCGGGGGGTCCGTCATCTGCCGTTCGCTCGGGTCGAGGTCGGCGGTCGCCCACCGGAGCACCTTCGAGTACGGGTGCTTCGGGTCGCGAAGCACCTCTTGGGGCGGTCCGATTTCGACGATTTCGCCGAGGTACATGATGCCGACGCGACCGCCGGCCTTCTCCGCGAGATAGCGGGCGTTCGACAGCGTGTGCGAGATGAAGACGAACGACGTGTCGAACTGCCTCTGTAGTTCGAGGAGCAGGTCCATCGTCTCCACGCGGAGCGAGACGTCGAGGGCGCTCACGGCTTCGTCCGCGAGAATCACGTCAGGGTTCATGAGCAGTGCGCGGACGAGCGCGACGCGTTGTTGTTCGCCGCCGCTCAGTTGGTGCGGGTACCGGTGCGCGTAATCCTGCGGCGGGTCCATCCCGACGCGGTCCAACAGCGCGAAGATACGCGCTCGGCGGTCTTCGGTGGACATCTCGGAGTTCCACCGCTTCAACGGCGCTTCGAGCGACGCCAGCACCTTTCGGTTGGGATTGAGGGCGGCGCCCGGGTCCTGGTGGATTATCTGGAGCGCCCGTCGGATATCGCCGTGCGGGACCGTCACCTCGCCGGTTCCGTCCTTGGCATCCCACACGTCCTGTCCGCGGTACGCCACGGTTCCGTCGGTGGGGCGTTGCACGCCGATGATGGTCTTTCCGAGCGTGGTCTTCCCGCACCCGGACTCGCCGACCAAGGCGAGCACGTCGTTCTCCTCGATGTCGAGAGAGACGCCGTCGACGGCTCTCACCCGCTTCGGTTCGTTGCGTATCGAGTCGACGAACCCCTGCTCTTTCTCGAAGTGGACGGAGACGTCGTCGAGCGAGACGACCACGTCGTCGCCGCCGGTTGCTCGGCTGGAGTCGGTCCGTTCGCTCACGACTGAATCACCTCCGGTTCGAGCGGAACGGCCGATTCGGCCTCGTCGTGGTGGAAGCACGCCGTTCGCTGGTCGTCTCCCGCGTCGAACCACGGCGGGGTCTCCCGCCGACACTCGTCGGTCGCCAGCGGACATCGCGGCGTGTAGTGACAGCCGTCCGGCGTGTGGGCGGGGTTCGGCGCGCTTCCGGGAATCGGCTGCATCGTCTCAAGCGGCGCGTCGATGCTCGGAACAGCCCGGAGCAACGCTCGCGTGTAGGGGTGTTGTGAGTCGCGGACGATTCGCGTACTCGGACCGACCTCCACGAGTTCGAACGCGTACAGGATGGCCAACCGGTCGGCCAGGCCGGCGACGAGCGGTAAGTCGTGCGTGATGAACAGGATGGAGAGGTCGTACTTCTCCTTGATATCGTCGAGCAGACTCAGGATGGACCGCTGCATGAGGAGGTCGAGCGCCGCCGTGGGTTCGTCCATCAACAGCACGTTCGGCTCTAAGACCAGCGACAGGGCGATGAGCGCTCGTTGACTCATCCCGCCGGAGAGTTCGTGCGAGTACGAGTTCAGCACTCGCTCGGGATTCAGATACAGGTCGGAGAGCAGTTCCCGCGCGCGCTCCATCCCCTCGTCCACGTCGTAGCCGTGGGCTTCGAGCGTCTCCTCGAAGTGCCCCTCGATGGTCATCGTGGGGTTGAACGACGACAGCGCCCCCTGGAACACCATGGCGATCTCCTCCCAGCGGAACGCCCGCAACTCCTCGTCTGACAGGCCGAGCACGTCGACCGGTTCGGCGGTCGGTTCGGGGACGTACTGAACCGTGCCGGTCGTGATTCCCGGCTCCTCGACGGCGTCCATCATCGCGTTGGCGAGCATCGATTTGCCCGACCCCGACTCGCCGACGACACCGAGTATCTCGCCCCGTCTGAGGTCGAGACTCACGTCGTCCAGTACCATCGCCGCTCGGTGCTCCAGGTCGTAGGTGACGCTCGCGTCTCGAACCTCGACGATCGGGTCGTCGGCGCGGCGTCCGGCTTCTGTTCTGCTTCGTGGCATCTCAAATCTCTCCCGTCTTCGTCGTCTCGGTTCTGTCACCGTCTCCGTCCCCCGCGACGGACTTGGCGTGGCGTGCACGAACCCGCGGGTTGAACACGCGGTCGGCACCCTGCGCGAGGAGCGTCAAGCCGAGAGCGAGGATGATCACCGTCACCATCGGCACGAGCAACCAGTGGAAGGCCGTGGGCGACGACGTCGCACCGGCGCGATTGACCGCGGCGTTCATCATCACTCCCCAGTTGGTGCTGTTGTAGGGGAGGACGCCGAGGAAGTACAGCCCGACGGAGCCGAAGATGACCGCCCGCGCCTGCTGGACGAAGTTCATCGTGATGTACGGCATCAGGTTCGGGATGATGTCGCCGGTGACGATGGTGGGCGTGCCCATACCCATGATGCGCGACGCTTCGACGTACTCATCGTCGCGGATGGTGAGCACCTGCGAGCGAATCGCGCGAGCCAACCCGGCCCACGCGTTGATGGTGAGTAACACGCCGATGACGACCGGGTTCCCCTGAATCTGCAGCGCCGTCGCGAGCACGATGGTCAGCGGCAGACCCGGGATACTCAGCATGATGTCCGAGAGCGTCATCAGCACGCTGTCTGTTCGTCCGCCTTTGTAGCCGGCGACGGTGCCGACCGCCGTTCCGAGGACGACGGTGAACACCGCGCCCGCGGTTATCATCACGAGCATCGACGGCGTGGCGTGGACCACCTGCGAGAGGATGCTCGTTCCCGACGCCGTCGTCCCCAGCGGGTACGTCAGCGTTCGGAACGCGCCGACGAGAAGCGGCCCCTGGTTCGGCCGCGGTTCGGTGACGATGTAGGGTGCGACGATACCCATGAAGAGGTACGCCGCGACGACGAGCAGGCCGACTCTGGCGCGCCAATCGTTCCAGACGATTCGAGCGGGTGCGAGGAGTCGCTCGTCGAACCACTGGCGACGACGCTCCGCGTCGGTCATCGACACCTCGGCCATCTGTTCGAACTCCGAGACGGTCCGTCCGCCGTCGGCGATGCGTCTCCCCGTTCCGTCGTGTCCGGTGATCGCCGAGCGAGCGTCGCGTTCGGCTTCGGTCGAATCGGCGTACGCACCGCCGACGGCGTCCACTAACGGGTCGGACGCGTTCTCCTCGCGCGGCGCGTCGGCGCCGTCGTCCGGCCGGTCAGTAGGACTCACGCGAGGCACCTCCTTTGGCCCGCGGGTCGATCCAGCCGTACGTCAGGTCCGCGATGGTGATGCCGATGACCATCGCGACGGTGATGAGGATGAACGCGCCCATCATCAGCGGCGAGTCGCGCGCGTTGATGGCCTGAATCAGGTAGAACCCGATTCCGGGATACGCGAAGATGTTCTCGATGATGACCGCGCCGCCGAACACCGTCCCGATGGCGATCATCAGCCCCGTGTACATCGGGAGAATCGCGTTCCGAGCGACGTACCGCATGGCGATGCGCCGAGTCGGAAGCCCCCGGAGTCTGGCGACCCGGAGGTAGTCCTCGCCGAGGACGCGGATGCTGTTCCCCCGCATGCTCAGCGCCCACCCGCCGAACCCGACGATGGCCATCGAGAGGATGGGTAGGGTGCCGTGGTACAGCACGCTGACGAAGAAGGGGACGTTGAGTCCCGGCGTCAACTCCGAGGCGTACCGACCGCCGGTCGGGAACAGTTGGAACCGGTAGCCGAGGAAGGCGACGAACAGCAGTGCGACCACGTATCCCGGCGTGGAGTTGAGGACGAGTCCGACGCCGGTCGAGACGACGTCGAACCGCGATCCCTCTTCGTAGGCCATGAACGCGCCGAGCGACACCCCGACGGCGAACGCCAGAAACAGCGCGGTGGCCGTCAGGAACACCGTCCACGGGATGGCCGGCCCGATGACGCTCGCCACCGACTGGTCGTACCAGAGAGACTGCCCAAAGTCCCCCTGGAAGATGGCAGCCATGTAGTCGAAGTACTGGACGTACAGCGGTTCGTCCACCGCGATGTTCGTCTGGGCGGCGATTCGGCGGTTCAACTCGGCCGACGAGAGGTCGCTCCCGCCGCGCTGAATCATCTGCGCCCGCAGGTAATCCAGCGGTCCCCCCGGGAGCAGTCTGATGAGACCGAAACTGGCCGAGACCACCACGAAGATGGTGAGCACCGACCGCCCGATTCGCTTGAGTACGTAGCTCATTGCTCGGATTTCTCACTCACTGGCCGTGGATAGCTTCGAGACGAGCGACCCGGGCGCGACCGTCTCACCGTCGCGAACCTGGTCGTGCAGGACGGGCGCGTCCAGTTCGCTCGGCACGTTCCAGTAGCCCGAATCGGAGCTGTCGTACATGAACTTGTAGTGGAAGTACGGATGGGAGTTGTCGTAGGAGGCCCACCCCTGCAGACCGACGACGAAGTTGCCGTTCACGTAGTCCTGTCCCCAGTAGGCGGAGTTGTCCTTCATCACGGGTTCGGCTTCGATGCCGAACTGGTCAAGTTGGGAGACGGCCGTCTGCGCGCCGGCGACCCAATCGGAGAACCCGGAGGGTCCCTTGATCGGGATTCTGAGCGCCTGCCCGTCTTTGCCCCACGTGCCGCCCTGCTTCCGATACCCCGCCTCTTCGAGGAGGGACGCCGCTTTCTCGGTCTGTGATGCGCCGCGGCCGTACGTCTGGAACTGGTCGGTGACGCCGTCCAGCCACGTTCCCTCGACCTGCCCGCTGAACTCGCTCGTCAGTCCCGTCGGATAGGTGACGGCGATCTTCGAGTTGGTTCCGGCCCCGGAGTTCATCGCGACGGCTTCGCGGTTGATGACGTGCGCCAGCGCCTTGCGAACGCGCGGGTCGCTCACCGGTTCTTCCTCGTGGTTGAACACGAGACCCATCCCCCAGTGTCGGGGGATGAGGCTCGTCTGCACGGAGTCGGGGAGTTGGTTCAGCTTGTTGCTCGGGACGAACAGCGTCGCCGACCCGTCCGTCTCCTCGTTGATGAGCGAGTTCCACCGGCTCTGGTTCGACGGTTTGTAGAGGTACTCGACCTCGGGGAAGTTGATGTTCCCGGCGTCCGGGTGGTCCTCGAACTTCGAGACGAGCGTTCGCTGGGTGTCCGCGTTCTCGAATTCGAACGGCCCGCTCCCGACCGGTTCGGAAACCGCCAGACTCGTGAGTTCGCCCAGGACCGTCGAGCGCTCGTCGGCCGACCCCGCCTCGTCGAGTCGCGTCACGAACTCGCCGTACGTCTCCTCGTGGGCGACGAGGTACTTCGGCTGGAGGTACGCCAACAGGATGTCCTCGTTCACCTGCGTGGCGAGCGTCAGTTCGGCGGTTCGTTCGTCCACCGCGGTGACGCGGTCCGCGACCGCCCCCTCGTCGTCGGGCGCGACGAACCGACCGAGACTGCCGCCGTTGTAGATGTCGAGTTTGATCTGGTTCACCACGTCCGTCGCGGTGACCGGCGTTCCGTCGTGCCACGTCTGCCCCTCGCGGACGGTCATCGAGAGAGTGTCCCCGTTCAGTTCCCACTCGGAGACGAGGTATCCGGAGTACTCCTGGGTCTTCAGATTGTAGTTCATGAACCGGTCGAACAGCGTCCGACGGGGCTCGGCGAAGTTCTTCGCGTTCCACGTGTTGTACTGGGAATCCTTCGGAACGGCCCACTGTGCGAGCGTCAGCCGCTCGTCGGAGCTTCCATCGGTCGCGGTCCACTCGCCGTAGCGCGGCAGCCAGTCGGTCGGCCAGTACGTCTGAATCTTGGGGCTGTCCTTCGGCGGGACGTCCCAGCTATCCGTGGTCTGGAACGACTGTGCGAGCTTCTCCTGGAGCGGCAGCACCGGGAGCGTCTGGTTCGTCACGTACGCGAGCTCCTGTATCAGCGAAAGGGACTCGCTGTTGACCTCGACCGCCGTCGCCGTCGATTCGGTCTCGGTCGCCGACGCGTCGCCCCCGCCCTGGGTCTGCGTCGCCGTCTGTGTCGCCTGTTGTCCGCCACAGCCCGCGATTCCCGCCGTGATGCCCGTTGCGCCGACCGCGCGTACGAATCGCCGCCGCGAGAGCGGCGACCGATTCGAATCTGTCGTGTTATTTTTCCACATGCTTCACCTACGTTTGTTACATACGTCTCAATAAAATTTCGGGTAGAATCTATTCTTCGCGATATTAGTCTTTTTTAAGCGGGTGGCTCTTCCATCCAGTAGAGAGCGCGGAAGGACGTTCCCGACACATGAAGACGACACTCACACCCGCCCGACCGACGATAGAGACCCGCGCGACCGCACGTCGCGCACAGACCGACCGTCCCGTCCGCCGACCGCAACGCCGCCGGGACGAACGCCGCCGCGAGGACCGATGAGCAGCCCCGAGACGGAGCCGGCGCTCGACCGCGCGTGGTGGAAGGAGGCGGTCGTCTACCAGATCTACCCCAAGAGCTTCAACGACTCCGACGGCGACGTTCGCCGAACCGATGGTTCGGCGAGCCAGCCGGGAACCCGACGGATTTCCGGTGACGGCGTCGGCGATATCCCGGGCATCATCGACCGCGTCGACTACCTCGACGAGTTGGGCGTCGACGCCGTCTGGCTCTGCCCGGTGTACGAGTCGCCGCAAGCGGACAACGGCTACGACATCAGCGACTACCGGTCGATAGCCGACATCTACGGCGACTTGGATGACTGGGAAGCACTCCTCGACGCCCTGCACGCCCGCGACATCCGTCTCGTGATGGACCTCGTCGTCAATCACACCTCCGACGAGCACGAGTGGTTCCGGAAGTCCCGGCGCCGCGAGGGTGCGTACGAGGACTACTACATCTGGCGCGACGGCGACACGGACGAAGAGGGGGACCCGACGCCGCCGAACAACTGGGAGTCGGTGTTCGGCGGCCCGGCGTGGACGTACGACGAAGAGCGCGGGCAGTGGTACCTCCACCTGTTCGACGAGAAGCAACCGGACCTCGACTGGCGCAACCCCGACGTTCGCGAGGCGGTGTACGAGATGATGGAGTGGTGGCTGGAGAAGGGTATCGACGGCTTCCGGATGGACGTCATCAACCTCGTCTCGAAGGCGGAGGGACTCCCCGACGGCGACCCCGACGCCGGGCTGACGGGGGCAGAGCACTTCTTCAACGGTCCGAACGTCCACGAGTACCTCGGCGAGATGTGCGACGAAGTGCTCTCGGACGACGACCTGCTCACCATCGGCGAGACGCCCGGCGCGGACGTCGAAGACGCTCGGCAGTACGTCGCCCCCGACGGCGACGGTCTCTCGATGGTGTTCCAGTTCGAGCACGTCACCTTCGACCACGACGAACACAAGTGGGACGCCGGCGACTGGTCGCTCGTCGAGTTCAAGCGGACGCTCGCGAAGTGGCAGACCGGCCTCGCCGACGACGGATGGAACAGCGTCTATCTGAACAACCACGACCAACCCCGAATGGTCTCTCGGTTCGGCGACGCCGGCGACCGAGATTCGTCGGCCCACCGGACGCGGTCCGATGACGACGAGGGGTACCGCCGGAAGTCGGCGAAACTCCTCGGGACGCTCACGCACACGCTCCACGGGACGCCCTTCGTCTACCAGGGCGAGGAGATCGGCATGACGAACGCCTCGTTCGCCTCGCCCGACGAACTCCGCGACGTCGAGGCGCTGAACTTCGTGGAGGAGGCCATCGAAGCGGGACGCGCCGACTCCTACGACGACGTCCGCGACGCGGTGGAGTACGTCGCACGCGACAACGCCCGGACGCCGATGCAGTGGTCGGACGTACCCAACGCGGGCTTTACCGACGAGGACGCCGACCCGTGGCTCAAATGTAACGCGAACTACGAGACGGTCAACGTCGAAGCCGCCCGCGCCGACGAGGACTCCGTCTTCAACTACTACCGCGACCTCATCGACCTCCGACACGACCGCGACGTCCTCGTCTACGGCGAGTTCGACCTCCTCCGCCCCGAGGACCCCGACGTCTTCGCGTACACGCGAACGCTCGGCGACGAACGCGGGCTGGTCGTGCTCAACTTCGCGGCGACCCCCGTCGAGTTCGCGACGCCCGAGCGCCTCTCCGTCGGCGGTCTCGAACTCGCGATTTCGAACGCCGAGGCTCCGACGGCGCCGCCGGAAACGCTCGAACTCGGGCCGTACGAGGCCCGCGTCTACCTCACGTCGTAACGCCCTTCGAACGAACAGCACCCGACGCGACAACACAACACAATACGATGTCTCAACACGACTCGAAGCCAGCCCGAGGACGGAGCGGGACCGCGAGAACGAACGACGATGCGAGCGCCGAAATCGACCGCGCGTGGTGGAAGGAGGCGGTCGTCTACCAGATCTATCCCCGGAGCTTCAACGACTCGGACGGCGACGGGGTGGGTGACATTCCCGGCATCACCGAGAAGGTATCCTACCTCGACGAGTTGGGAGTCGACGTCGTCTGGCTCTGTCCGGTGTACGGCTCTCCGAACGCGGACAACGGCTACGACATCAGCGATTACCGCTCGATCATGGACGAGTTCGGGACGATGGACGACTGGGAGGAACTCCTCGACGCCCTCCACGACCGCGATATGCGACTCATCATGGACCTCGTCGTCAACCACACCTCCAACGAGCACGAGTGGTTCCAGCGGTCGCGGCGCCGGGAGGGAACGTACGAGGACTACTACATCTGGCGCGACGGCGACACCGACGAGGACGGCGACCCGACGCCGCCGAACAACTGGAAGTCGTTCTTCGGCGGCCCGGCGTGGACGTACGACGAAGAGCGCGGCCAGTGGTACCTCCACCTGTTCGACGAGAACCAACCGGACCTGAACTGGCGCAACTCCGACGTCCGCGAGGCGGTCAAAGAGATGATCACTTCGTGGTTGGAGCGCGGCATCGACGGCTTCCGGATGGACGCCCTCCACCACCTCTCGAAGGCCGAGGGCCTCCCCGACGGCGACCCCGAGGAGTCGCTTCCGGGGTCGGACTACTACACGTACGGCCCGAACCTCCACGAGTACATCCGGGAGGTGTACGACGACA
This sequence comes from Halogeometricum sp. S1BR25-6, assembly GCF_031624495.1. Taxonomy (NCBI): domain Archaea; kingdom Methanobacteriati; phylum Methanobacteriota; class Halobacteria; order Halobacteriales; family Haloferacaceae; genus Halogeometricum; species Halogeometricum salsisoli. The sequence continues at coordinate 74,047 of NZ_JAMQOP010000003.1, forward strand.
CCCTCTCGAACTACGACGTGATGACCGTCGCCGAGATGGGGGAGATGAGCGCCGAGCGAGCGGCGACGTATCTCGGCGAGGACGGCGCCGGATTGGACATGATCTTCGAGTTCGAACACCTCGGCGTCGACGTCGGCCCGAACGGTCCGTGGGACCCCGACGAGCGGAGCGACTGGGACCTCTCGGAGTTCAAAGAGATAATCGACCGCAAACAGCGTGGGCTGGCCGACGAGGGGTGGAACGCGCTGTTCCTCGGAAACCACGACGTCCCCCGAATCGTTTCGCGGTTCGGCGACGACGGAACGGGGTCGGGTGACGGCGCCTACCGACGTAAATCGGCGAAGCTCATCGCGACGTTCCTCTTGACGATGCGCGGGACGCCGTACGTCTATCAGGGCGAGGAGATCGGCATGACGAACGTTGACTTCGAGAGCCTCGACGAGATAGACGACCCCGCGACCCTCGGCATCGTCGAGGAACTCATCGCCGAGGGGACGGTTGAGTCCTACGACGAGGTGCGTGAGACGGTGAACCAGCGGAGTCGAGACCACGCCCGGACGCCGATGCAGTGGTCGGACGCACCCAACGCGGGCTTTACCGACGAGGACGCCGACCCGTGGCTCAAGTGCAACGCGAACTACGAGACGGTCAACGTCGAAGCCGCCCGCGCCGACGAGGACTCCATTCTCCACCACTACCGCGACCTCATCGACCTTCGCCACGACCGCGACGTCCTCGTCTACGGCGACTACGAACTCCTCCTCCCGAACGACGAGCAACTGTACGTCTACACCCGAACGCTCGTCGACGAGACGATACTGGTCGTCCTCAACTGGTCGGACGAACCCGCGACGGTCGACACGGGAGACCTCGACGTGGCAGGCGCGGACGTGGTCATAAGCAACTACGACGACACCCCGGCGAACCCGGACGGAAAGACGTTCAGACCCTACGAGGCGACGGTCTACCGATTGGCGTGCGAAAGATAGCGAGGAGAATCGTCGAGGCCGGAGACTGGTTCGCCGAGAACCGCTGTTAGACGGTCAGGTACGCGACTTCAGTCGTTGTGAGCCGACTCTTCCTCCCAGTCGAAGAGCGGCGCTCGCTCCGAACTGTGGAGAACGAACGGACCGATGGCGCCCGACTCCTTCGCGATCGAAGCCGTCCGGAGCACGTAGGCGGTGAAAATAAAGAACGGGACCAGCGCGAGCGTCACGCCGGCGTTGATCACCCAGGCGAGGACGGGCACGTCGAGCACCGCTCCCGACACGGTCGCTGGTTTCAGATAGAGCGACGCGAAAACTGAGAGGATGAGCGCCGGAATTCCGGTGAAGAGAATCCGGCGCGACAGGTTGACTAACTCCCACTGGAGATAGTGCGCCTTGAAGAACTCCTCCGCCGGACCGAACAGCTCCAAGATATCGACGAGATCGCCGATCGCCTCTTCCGCCTCGTCGCTCAGACTCTCTTGGTGTTCCCAGTACAGTCGGCGAACCAGGTAGATCTTCCACGAGTAGTTGTACGACAGGGCGGCTCGCATGATCGTGAACTCCCCGAACGGGGCGTCCGCTAGGTCGTCGGTGATCTCGTCGGCGCTCGTGGTAATCCGGTCGACCAGCTGGTCGACCCGGTCTCGAAGGAGTCGGTCGGAGCTACCGTCCACGGCCTCCTGAACCGCCTCGGCCCGATCGACGCTCGTGTTGATGAGCGTGCTGAGGAATCGGTCCGGCTCCGGGGGGCCGGTCCACTGGAACTCCCGCTCGGCGTCCTTCCTGAACGCCATCGATTTGTCCATCCGCTCGCGTTGTCGCCCCAGCGATCCGAACTCCTCGGAGAGCACGAGTTGGTTGATTGAGACGACGAGCGTCATGCCGGTGATCAGGACGCCGATGAGCGTCTGGAACAGCGTCTCGATCGTGTCCCCCTCGGACAGTATTGACAGGTACGGAACGTCGAGCGTGCTGAAGATCGTCAGCGAACAGAAACAGCCGAGCGTCAGGATAGCCGTGACGGTCAGGCGGTTCGCACCGAACAGGAACCAGTCTCTGAGTGATCGATCACGATCCATTATGCTCCGCGCGGAGAAGTCGGTCGTGGAACGGACAGTTCGAGACTCATCACTCACCCGCAAACACGAGTCAGAGATTCATAAGACGTCGGGCTCTTCGGGACACATCTAACCGAAATCGCTTGCCATCGAACTCCCGTCACTGCATCCGCTCGCGGAGTACGAACCCAGTCTCGTGACTCTCATGGGTCTATTCCGTGAAACCGGTACAGAAGCCGCTAGCTCGGAGTGATAGCCGTCTAAAAATTTCGAGAGTCGCTCGCCGCTGTGAGCGGCGAGTGCGTTTCCGAGTTACTGTCGGACGACGTTCGACGCGCGAGGCCCCTTGGGCGAGGACTCGATGTCGAACTCGACCTCGGTACCTTCCGTGAGGTCTTCGCCGCCGACATCTTCCATGTGGAAGAAGACGTCTTCGTCGTCGTCGAGGTCGCCGTCGTCAGTCGAAATGAAACCGTAACCGCCCGTGTCGTTGAAGAAGTCAACCTTACCGTGTGCCATTACAGACAAACATTGAGTGGTGGGAGGGATAACCCTTCCGAGAGTCGAGGTACCATGACTACTGGGTGGGTTCGACACGGTGTGGGGACGCCGATTTACACCGAGGTCGCCTCCGGTCGACGCTCTGAGAGTCGATTCGTGTTTACCGTCGGAAACTCTAGTCCATCCAGTCGGTCACGCGCGGCGAACTGGCGATGACGCCGTCGACGCCTCGTCGTTCGAGCGCCCACGCGCCGAGTCGGGAGTCCACGGTCCACGCGTTCACCGTCATCCCCGCCTCGTGTGCCTTTTCGGCGACGTTCGTCAGCAGACACAGCCACGCGTTCGGGTGGACGTACGTACAGTCGAGCGCCGTCGCGACGCCGAGGTCGTCGCCGGGGCGCAGACCGAGCACGTACGCCAACTCGACGCCGGCGCTGCCGTTCGCGTGCACCCGCCGAATCGCGTCGGCGTCGAACGAGGAGACGATGACCTCGTGCTCGACCGACCGAGCGACGTCGAGAGCCTGTTCGACGATCTCGGGGTCCTTGAGTTCGAGGTTCACCCCGGTGTCGGGCGGAATCGCGTCGAGGACGGTTCGGAGCGTCTGGACGCCCTCGCCGTCGTGCACGTCGAGACCGGCGAGTTCCGTCGCGGTCAGGTCGTCGACGCTCGTCACGCCGTCGATGGCGATGTCGACGAGGGGGTCGTGGACGACCACCAGTTCGCCCGACGCGCAGCCTCGCACGTCGATTTCGACCATATCGGCGTGCGGGACCGCCCGTTCGACGGCCGCGACGGTGTTCGCCGAGTACTGACCGTCGAACCCGCGGTGGGCGATGAGGCGCATCGGTCGCTCACGGGTTGGCGGGGGGTACCGAAATGGGTTCGGATATCGGCCGATTCGTGCCGACGGGAGCGGTGGGGAGTGGGACTCGAAGGCGTCCTCTGCGAACTCTCTGCTCTCGGACGACGGTCGCCCATACTCCACCTCGGAACGTCTGGGGTCCCGAACCGAGGCGTGCGACTGTGTACGTACCGGTCTCGACAAACACCGACCGCGAAAAGTCGCTCCCGTATCGAGACACGACCGCGTCGAGTCCGAAAACTGGTACGTTTTGGCGGGTCGACGAGCGTACACCCTGATGAGAGCGCGTTTCACCGGTACCAGACTAGCGAATACGGTCCGTGCGAGAGTACACTCACGGTCGTCCCCGGAGAGTGTGGGTCCAAGTAGGGTGTAGAATACCCCGGCCGTCGACGTCGTCGGGCCACCCGCTTCGTCGACGGTGCGATACCCACGGGATCCGTAATCGGGACAGAGACGACGTGAGGCGGTCGTATTCGATTCGGTCTCGGAAACGAGGTTTCGACGGGAGCCATCGGGCCGGCACCTCGTCGAATACTGAAACCCCGGTACACCCCGTCAAAGTGGGGGTGTATCCTCGAAATCCGGATTTCGGGCGTCGGTACTATCGGGCGGCGCACGACGCCGTCGTGTGACGAGGTGCGCTATTTCTCGTCGAGAGCGCGTGAGACGTCCGTATTCGAATCCGCGAATCCCCTCTTTCGAGTCGAGCGATCAGGCCAGCGTGCGACGCCGATGAAAGCAGCTACAGTCCACGGAGCAAGCCCTACTCCGGTGTTCGTGGGGGTGTAGACCGTTTCTCACCTCAGATTCCACTGCCCGATAGCTGATATGTCAGGTTCGTCAGGCTCCGTTTCCACTGGCAAGTCGGTGCTGGAGAGGGGCCGCGGACCGTCGAGTTCAGATGCCGACGAGGAGGTCGAACACGCCGGCCGTCTCGCCGACCACCCAGACGACGAACACGCCGTACACGAACAACAGCAGGTACGCTTCCGGACCGGTGAGCGCCAAGTCGGTTCGGAGAAGCGTGAACAGCAGGACGGTTGCGACCGTCAGAACGCCGAACATGGGGGCGGCGACGGCGAACGAAACGGTCGCGCTCCCGACGATGAGCACCCCGACCGGAATCGCGACGAGGAGGTCGAACGTGTTCGAACCGAGCACGTTGCCGAGACTCGTTATCCCCCTGCCGTCCTTGGCCGCCCGAACGCTCACCAGAGCGTCGGGGAGGCTGGTCGCGGCGGCGATGATGGTCACGCCGGCGAGGAACTCGGGGATGCCGAACGCGGCGTTGAGCGTCTCGACCCCCCCGACGAGGAACTCCACGCCGACGAGAATCGTTCCGAGTCCGAGCGCCAGCGTTCCCCAACTGCGGACGACGTCGATATCGCCCGCCGGCGTCTCGCTCTCGTAGTCGCTCACGTCCTGCCACTGGATGAACAAGTAGAGCCCGTACATGGCGAGCGGGATGGCCGCGAGCGGTCTCGTGATCCGGCCGTTCAGTCCCGCCCCGTCGGTCGGGAAGTAGATGACCGCGAGGGCGAACGTGATGATCAGCGCGGAGACGGCGATCATGTAGAACTGCGCCTCCTTGTACACGATCGTCCGGTCCGCTCCGACCGAGGTTTTCGACGCGATACCGGAGAGTGCGGGAATCACGAGGACGTTGAAGACGGCGGATCCGACGATCGCACCGACGCCCATCGAGAACGAACCGGACAGCGCGGTGATGACGACGCTGGCGAGTTCGGGAAAGCTCGACCCGACCGCGATGATGACCGAGCCTTGAACGACCGCTGGCAGTCCGTAGTAGGCGGCGAGACCTTCCGCGGCGGATTCCAGCCAGCCGCTTCCGACCCAGATGATACCGGTCGTGACGAGGATGACGACGACAGCGACACTCGGCGAGTCCGGGATGAGTCCTAGGGCCACAGGAACAACTCAGGACCCGGGTTCTTATGTGCTAAGACATCCGGCGGTCGTGGCCTCCGACCGAGTGGCGAACGCCGCACTCGCCGTCGACAAGTCGACATCGGCGTCGACGGCGAACAGTACGGTGAGAGCGTCCACACCGGGTGTCCGGGGACCGGCCGTTCACTCGAACGAGACGTCGACGTCGACGACGACGACGGACACCCGTTGTGTGTCCACCGTACAGGTGAGCGTCTCGCCGGAGACGGACCCACACGTCGCGCCCGCGTCGGATTCGAGCGTCCGTTGCCACGCGTCCGCGCGGGGCGACGTTATCGTGATAGAGACACGTTGCGGCGTCCGGTCGGCGACGGCGACGCGCGTCGCCTCCCGAACCGTCGCCACCCTGGTCGACCCGCCGACGGCGGCCGGTCCCGTCGCCTCGTCAAGACGGACGACGGGGAGGACGACGCCCTGGTCCGAGAATTGGAGTCGTGGTTCGGTGAGCATCACGACCCCGTGCCCGTCGTCGCGGACGACCGCCCCGTTGACGTAGACGAGTTCCGTCCCGTCGTCACTTCGATAGACGAGCGGACGGACCTCGTACGTCTCGTCGAACGCGTCGCCTGTCACCGTCACCGTCACCGGGTCGCCGAGAGCCAACTGGCCGCCGTCGAGTCGGAACCCCGTCGACCGACGCGGAGCGTCGTTCCCGACCACGTCGTTGACGTTGCCCGCGAACGCCGCCATCCCGCGCTCGACGTTCGAGACGCGCTGGGAGTTCTGGACGTCTTCGATGGCCGGGTAGACGACGAGCGAGACGACGACGATCATCAGCATGACCAGTCCGAAGACGGTGGAGAACCCGAGCGTCTCCGCCTGCGCTCTATCGGTCACGGAGCGTCACCTCCGAGGACGTCGTGGGATCGTACCCGACGTCGATCGGCCCGCCGCGGACCGTCCCCTCCGCCACCGTCGTCTCAGACCGGAACGGAACGTAAACGACGACGTCGGGGGTGGAACTCCGCAGCGTGAGTCGGTAGCTGTCGTCGCCGGTCGATTCGACGGTAACGGTGTAGGGAGTTCCGACGACGCGGTCGGGAAGGTCGCTTCGCAGACGGACCGTTCCGTCGGTCTGCCGCGCGACGCCGTCCACTGTGGCGACGTCGGCCGCGAGTCGGTTCCCGACCACGTCGAGTTGCGACCGGACGCCGCGCTCCTGTTGGTCGACCACGAGGTCGCCGACGCCGACCACGAGCGTCGAGACGAGAATCGCCACGATGCCGAGGAGCAGCACGTAGTTCAGCGCGGTCGTCGAGGCGCGGTCACGCATCGGTCTCACCCGGGACGACCCGTAGTTCGGTCGCGTACGCCAACTGCGGCGTCTGGTACGCCACCGAAACGGTGACGGCGTAGACTGCGGGCGAGGTCGTCGGTCCGACGTCGTCGTACCGGTCCGGACTCGGACCCGTCACGGCCGACTCGTTCGCGTCGACGACCAGCCGGTACGTTCCGTCTGCCCGCGTCCCGCTCTCGTAGACGACGTCGTACGGTCCGGCGAGTCCGTCGGCGAACGGCGGAAACGAGCAGGTCCCGTCGGCCACCGTCCCCGAGGAGAGGTCGACGACCGCCGACGCGCCCGAGACGCTGCAGGTTTTCGTCCCGGTCGGGCCCTCGACGGTCACGTCGATGTCCGACCCCGTCTGCGTGAACGATGCGCGCCACGCGTCGCTTCCGTCGTCGGCGACGACGGCGAAGCACTCGGGCGTGCACGACGAGGAGAGGTTCGCCCGGGAGACGTTCATCTCGAAGGCGCGGGTCCGCTCGACCCCCGAGGCGAGCGTCCAGGTGTCGGTCGCGTTCGCGTCGGTGAAGGTGCGAGCGCCGCGCTGTTCGATGCTGGTCCCGCGTTCCCAATCGATCAGTTTGACGGAGAGGTCGACACTTTCCGCGGCGCCACCGCGGGCGGCCGTCTCGTCCCAGTCGCCTACCGAGTCCGTGAGCGCGGCGTCGAGGTCGGCGTACGACCCGTCGCTCCGCCGGTTGAGTACTTCGACGGCGCCGCCGATGCCGCGGTGGACGCTGTGTTCGAACCGGACGACGTCGCGAGCGTCGTGGACGTCGGTCCGGTCGGTCGCCAGCGCTTCCCCGCTCGCGACGCCGTTCAGGATCATCGCCAGCGCCACGACGAGGAGGGCCAGGGAGAACGCCCCCACGAGGAGGAGTTGGCCGCGGTCGTGGTCGTGGCGTTCGGTTCGAAGCCGCGTGCTCAGACCGGCCATACGACCACCTCCACGCGGACGACGTTGTATATCGGACCGTCACCGTCGACGGCGTCGGGGACGTGGAACGACGACGCCTCGGTCAGCGTCGTCTCCGTCTCGGCGCCCGATGCGTCGAGCAACACGTCGTCGTCGTACAGCGTGACCGTCCGTCCCGCTCGCACCGCGTCGTCGGTCGGCGTTCCCTGTCTGATCACGGGAACGCGTCGCTGTTCGTTCGTCGTCGGGTCGACGTGGACTACATTCACGTTATACGTGTATCCCGACCCCGCGAACGACTCGTTCAGCAACGTGCCGAACGCCGTCGGCATCTCGCCGTTGACGGAGTAACGGTAGTCGCCCGTGCCGTGGAACGAACTGTCGTCGGGGTCCCAAGAGAGCAGGGTGGCCCGAACGGCGCCGTCCGCCGCCGCGGCGTCGAGAACGCCCACGGCGACGCCGTACTGTGCTTCCGTTACCTGTTGGCTCGACGTACTCGCCGTGAGCGCGGTGACGCCGCCCACCTGCGTGACGAAGATGACGGTCCCCACGAGGAGCACCGCCGCCGTCACCGACTCCAGCGTGAACGTCTGTGCGCGGTCGGTCATCTCACCACACCCTCACTTCGAGAACCGCGGGGTGGTCTCCGACGAGGACGGTTCGGCGTTCGGTCGCCGCCGACCGGTGGGCCTGTGGAACGTCCGGACCGACGGCGAGACGATCCGTCCCGCACGCGCCGACGTCGCCGTCGTTGTAGCACAGCGGGTCCAGTTCGGCGTCACCGGTCACGTCCCACTGCAGGGTGACGTTCACGCTGTAGGTCTCGTGGACGCCGACGATGTCGGTGAGTTCGCCGCCCGTCGAGAAGGGGCATCCGGTACCGCCGGACCCGGCGAAGAACGCGCCGGTACATTCGACGTCGAGCGTTCCAGGGGCGCCCGCACCCGACTCGACCAGCAGCGAGTCCGCGAGCGCCGTCGACGCGCGCTCTGCGACCAGCGGCGTCTCCTGTGCGTCGTACTGCGCGATCAGTTGCGGCGCGCTCGCGACGACGAACGACAGTGCGAGGAAAAAGACCACGATTCCGAGCAGGAAGTCGAGGTTCGTCTGTCCCCGGTCTCGCGTCGTCGCGACGGCCACATCGTCGGGTCGGGTCATCCGACCACGCCCCAGACGAGGAGGGAGACGACGAGCAGTCCTACGACGTACTTCGCCCCCGAGAGCAGTCGCGCGTCGCGGACGTAGCCACTGACGAGGCCGGTGACGACCGCCTGCAGCGTCACGGCGTGGAAGAACAGCAGCGAGAGGAGCGACGCGTCCATGCTCGCCATGAACGACCGGCTCGCGCCCGAGGCCCCCTGTTGGGACGCCAACTGCGCGAGCACGTCGATGAAGCGCACCTTCAGGATGGCCATCACGCCGAGGAGCGTCAGGTAGGTCATCACGACGATGACGACCTGCATGCGCGTCCGTGACCGTCGGTCGCGTTCGATGTCGTCGCGGTTCTCCGCGGCCTGTGCGGCCGTCGTGAGCACCGACGAAATCTGCCCCGAGGCCTCCTGCGCTCTGGTGATGAGCTTGACGGTGCGCGCGAGGGCCGGGAGCCGGTACTTGTTGTTGAACACGATGAACGACTCGGAGATGTTCATCCCGTAGCTGCTCTTCGTGTAGATGATCTCCAGCTCCTCGGAGAGCCGACCCGAAGACGTGTCGACGACGGTCCGAACCGAGTCCAGTAGCGTGAGACCCGTGTCGTTCGCGCTCGCCAGTTTCCGGAGCGTCTCCGAGAGGGTGTCGAGGATGCCGTACCGCGAGCGGACGTTCCACTCGTAGAACACGACGACGGGGATGCCGACGACGAACGCCGGGAGGTACATGTAGACGAACGTCCCCCGGATGGGTTCGGCGACGAGGCCGTCCCACGTCGTCGGGGCCGACCCGGTCAGGACGGCCACGCCGACGAGCATCACGGCGGCGGGAACCGTCAGCGCGAGCGTGTAGGTCGGGTTGTCCCGCAGGAACAGGTGGGGGCGCCTGACGATTTGCAGCGTCTGGAAGCTCCCCTCTCGGCGCGCGATGCGGTCGAAGACGCTGAATCGGCCGGTGAACTGGTCGACGAAGCCGCCGCCGAACAGCCCGTGGCTCAACTCGTCCTCGGCGAGGTACGCCCGCTCTTTCGTCCGGAGGACGCCGTCTCCGAGTTCGTCCTGCGTGATCGTCGAGAGAATGACGATGAACACGCCGCCGAACATGGGGATGAGGAGGTAGACCGTGATGTACAGCACGATCTCCTGTCCCTCGCCGAGCATGCTGAGCACGATGAGGACGATGATGAGCAGGAGCGGGAACAGCGAGAGGGTAACGAATACCTCCGCGAACAGTTCGAGCGTTTCGAGGATGTCCTCCTGTTCCTGCTTCGCGGTGCGGAAGTGCAGCGCCTTCTTGTCGTCGAAAAAGCGGGTGATGTCGCCGCCGCTGTCGATGACCGACAACATGTCGGTCAGGAACTGACTCAGTTCCGCGCTGGGCGTCTCGAACGCCTGCTTGCGTATCGCCGACCGGTAGTCGGTATCGAAGTACTCCGTCTCCAGCATGATCGTCCGGAACTCGCGGGACACCTCGCCGTACGTGTCGTCGGCGTCCGCGATGGCCTCGAATATCTCGAGTTGACTCATCCCGCCGATCGAGAGCGCGTACATGAACGAGACGGCGTCGGGAAGCAGGAGGTTGATCTCGCGGCGTCGGGCGCTCGATCGGAGGTAGGGCACGAGCACGGTGGTGCCGAACCCGGTCCCGAACCCGAGAGACCCGAACACGAGGCCGGTCACGACGACCAGGGCGGGAACCCGAACGGTCTCTATCGTCGCGAGGACGGTCGGGTTCGAGACGGAGACGTCGAGCACCGGCCCGAGGAGGACGAGGTTGCTGACGAACAGCACGTAGCCGACGACCAGTCCGGCGAACCAGAGCGCGAGCCCCGACGCCGTCCCGACCGCCAGCGCGACGGAGAGATACATCTCCACGTTGTACGGCATCCGCGACTCCGCCAGCTTCCGCTCGACGCCGGCGGCGAAGTCGCTGTCCGACCCGAACAGCCGTCGGTAGAGCGGGTAGAACGTATCTCCGAACGCCTCCATCGTTCGCTCGGAGACCCCGCGTTCGACGAAGCCAGTGCTCATCTGAACCCCTTACCTACCTTTGGTCGGGTCGTCGCTGTCGGTCTGTTCTGCGTGCGCAGTCGGGAGACCGCCGTCGGTCGCCGGCGGTTCGGCGTCCCCGTCGTCGACCGCGACCAGATCGAACGCGTCGGTCGGCTCGTCGGCGACGGGTTCGTCCGCCGTCTCCTCCTCGACGTGGTCGTCGTGGCCGCCGTCGTCGCCCGTCGGTGCCGCGGCGACGTGTTCGTCGATGTCCACGTCTTCGAGGGCCGCGATGACCGCTTTCACCCGCGAGACGGAGAACTCCGTCTGTGACGCCTCGAGGACGGCCGACAGGTTCTGTTCGTTGATCTCAGCGCCGGTTTCGTTCAGCAGCAAGGTTGCGTAGGTGTACTTCATGAGTTATCGAGTCCGTGATTCGTCTCCGCGCCGTTCGTCGTCCGTCTCCGCACCGTCGCGTGCGTCCGCGTCCGTGCCGCCGTCGCTGACGGCTTGCACGGGGTCGCCCTCCGCGTCCGCGGGGCTGGCGGGCGTAGCCGTCGGTCCGTCGTCCGACCCCAGCAGCGTCGCGCCGTGGAACATGTCCGCGAGTCGCTCTCGCTGACCGGGTTCCGCGATGACGTTCTCCGAGTCCGAGATGTCCGCGAGAATCGTCGCGAGCGACCTCGGCTCTCTGTTCCGGTAGTCGGCGAACAGGTCCGTCTCGGCGCCGTCGAGGAACGCCCGCGCCCGTTCGTACGTCTTCACGTCCGGGTCGGGACGGGGGACGAGCGCCTCCTTCTCGGGGTCCACGTCGATGACGACGCTCTCCATCTTTCGGAGTTCGCCGAGGTGGTCCTCGAGGGTCCCGTTCGACATCATGGTCAGGATGGCGTCGGGGTCGTTGAGGAAACCCTGCAGCGTCGCCGCGACCTGCGTGTACTCGTTGAGGCCGTTCACGACGAGGTACGCGAGGACCGCCTGTCGCTTGTAGAGTTCGCGTTCGAGCGTCTCCGTGTCCCACCCGCGGTCGAATCTGATCTTCTGAAGGGTGTTGGACTTCCCCATCGTCTCGTACTCGTCGGAGTCGGCGCTCCACTGGTAGACGTCCTGAACGTTGATCTCGTCGTTCTCGGCGTCGTAGTGGTTGATCTCGGTGAGCGACTTGTTCCGACGCACCTTCCGGCCCTGTATCCGCGTCTGGGTCTGGACCGAGACGAGATCGAGCGACGTGAACAGCGACTTCGAGACGTTGATGGGTTCGGTCGTGAAGCGCTTGAGTACCTCACCGACGCTGTCGGCGTGGAAGGTGGTGTACGTCGTGTGGCCGGTGCTCATCACCTGGAACAGCGTTCGTCCCTCCTCGCCGCGGACCTCGCCCATGACGATGTAGTCGGGGCGCTGTCTGAGGGCGGCCTCCAGCAGGTCGAACTCGTCGATGTCGCCCTTGTCGCTCGTCCCGAACGCGGGGCGGGTGACGGAGGCGATCCAGTTTCGCTGCGGGAGTTCGACCTCTCGGGTGTCCTCGATGGAGACGATTTTCGTGTTGTTCGGAATGAACAGCGACACCGCGTTCAGCGAGGTGGTCTTCCCGGAGGCGGTCCCGCCGGCGAAGATGAGTGACCGGTTGTTCTCGATGCAGAGCCACAGGAACGCCATCTGCTCGAGCGAGAACGTGTGCCAATTGATGAGGTCGACCGGCGTGAACGGTACGTCCTTGAATTGCCGGATGGTGTAGTTCGTCCCGTGCCCGGAGACGGTCTTTCCGAGCGTGAGTTGCGCGCGGGAGCCGTCGGGGAGGGTCGCGTCGACCTGCGGGCGGCGCTGGCTGATACCCTTCCCGGAGCGCTGGGCGAGTTTGATCACGAAGTCGTCGAGTTCGCCCTCCCCGTGTTCGACGTTCGTGATGATCTGCTCGTAGTCGGTGTGGTAGACGAACACCGGCGAGTTGTAGCCGTCGCAGGAGATGTCCTCGACGTTGATGTCGTGTTTGACGCCGTCGATGCGCTCGTAGCCGAGGAAGTTCCGCTTCAGCAAGTAGAGCAGTTTGTGCACCTGGTACTCGGTCAGCGTGTCCGCGTCCTCCGCCAGCACGGCGGGTTCGGGGCGCGCCGCGATGCCGTCCAGTTCCCCCTGCGTCTCGGTCTCGAAGGTGCTGTCGTCGTCGAGGAGGCGCAGCAGTTCCTCGATGCGTCGGCGGGGATTCGAGAGCAGCGAACTGCCGTCACCGTACAGGTCGTAGCGGTTCAGGAGTCGGTGCGTCTCGCGTTCGAGAACCCGCTCTCTGTCGGCGTCCGGCCCGCGGACGATGACGTCGTCGTCGGAGTACTTGATGGCGGTACGAAGCTTCCCCGAGAGGAACCGCATCAGCGACTGTTCAATCTCGTTGCGGTACGGCGAAACGAGGTAGTACTTCTTCTCGTTCTCCCGCAGCGAGTGGAAGATAACGACGAAGGAGTAGGGCTTGTCCACCCAGTACCGCTCGACCTCGAAGAAGTGACCCTTCTTCTCCATCGACACCGCCTTCTCCAGGTCGTAGCGGTTGACCAGCGTCGTGTGTCCCTCGAGCGTCGAGAAGAACACGTCCTCGTCGAGTTCGGGGTGGACGTTGACCGTCCGTCTGTCGATGAGCGTGCGAACGTCGCGGGCGGCGTCCGCGCCGTGGTCGAGTCTGTCGCCGAACGCGTCCGGGTCGAATCCGAGGTGCGCTTCGGGACGGAACGGCACCACCTCGCCCTCCTCGCGGGGGAGGCTGCCGTCCTCGTAGTAGTACTCCCACTTGAAGTGCTCCCACGTGTACTCGCCTTTGGTGACGGGCGTGTTCTCGATCAACCGGACGAACCACCCGCGGAACGCCTTCGCTCGGGTCGCCGCCAGTTCGATACGGCCGGGGAGTTCCTCGGGGTCGAACCCGAGCCACTCGGCCGGGTCGAACGCCACGGCGCTCCAGTCGGGCGCGGACGGCGACGTCCGATCACCGGACCGAAGCCCGAACCACCCGCCGCTCGACTTCGACTTCGATTTTGACTTCGAGTCCGTCTTCACGTCGCGGTAGGCCGCGGCGACGTCTTCGCCGTACCCGTGTTCCCGCATGAACTGGGCCCAGGTGTACGCGCCGACGGTGACGGGTACTTCCTCGTCTTCGCGGACGTCCGTCCACCGAGAGTCCGTAGTCATGTCGGCACCACCCCGGTACCGGGTCGATACGCCCCTCCCTCTCGTTCGCTTCGCGCGATACGACTCAGAAACGCTGAATCCCCCGCACGGAGCTGCTTTCGAATGTTCGTGTCCATAGCTCTCTTCGGACGCCGGTCCGACCGCAGTCGTCTCAGCGTCCCTACTACGGAGGCGACATGTAGGTAGATTGTAATAGTAAGAATAACTGAACGAAACGGGTTGTTAAACGGTCACAAGGACGGCGAGAGAGGAATCGAATCAGACGATGTTTCGACTGACGTCGACGTCGACGTCGGTCGTCAGCGTGAGCTTGATGACGTCTTCGAGCGCCTGCCCGCCCCGGAACTTCGGAACCGTGAGGAAGTTCTCGACGACGTCGCCGCGCCGCTCCGTCGAGAGCTCGAACACCAAGTCAGCGACGTACTCAGTCGTGTCGCGCTGTGACGGGACCCGCCGGCCGTTCAGGCAGTGGAGGAATCCGACCGCGTTCGCCGCGTCGAGACCGTCGCGCAGGTCGTTCAAGAACGACCAGTACCGTGCGGACGGAAGCGCCTCGAACACCTCCATCGGGTCGACGACGAGCGTCGACGCGTCGGGCAGCGCCTCGAGCAATCGGAGGACCATCTCCGGTTCGGTCGGGTCGACGGACGTGACGACGATGTCGTCGCGGGCCCGCCGCAACCCGACCATCGCGGCGTCGACGTCGTCGGCGGCGCGCACCGGACTGACGTACAGCGTCGGCCGAGCCGTTGCGATCTCGTACAGCAGAAGTTCGGACTGGCTGGCGGGAGGTGCCAGCACGGCGGTGAGACTCCCGCGGGGGACGCCACCGCGCAGTTTTCTGTCGAGCAGTTCGATGCCCGTCTCGAATCGATCGGTCATGCGCCGACCTCCGCCGGGGTGCGTGAGTCGTCCCGGTCCCGTCGCATCGTCGTGTTGTCTCGCATGCGTGAGAGGACCTACGAAGAACGTCCGTATTGTTACACATCCGATTCCGTCGGGTAGTGCACCGGTTAGAATCGTGTGAATTGTTCGCGCACGTACGAAGCCACTGGACGGATCGTGCGGTCGAATCAGGCCGACAGCGAAAATCCCGTGTATCGGGGTTGAACGGGATGTAACGACCCATTGAGCGGCGAAAGCCGTGATTGAGGGATGTTAATCAATCACGTACAGCCGCCGCGGTGAGCTAAACGTGTAGTTCTAACAAAATTATAAGTTCAATTACAATGGTGGTATCTGCCATCGAGGGAACCACACCGATGAGCCGAACAGGACGACAACACTCGAACGCGAACTGGGGTGGGGCGCACGGCGTCCACGCCCGGGTGGTAACTGGGGGGCGGGGTCACACCCGCTCGTCTGGGTGCGTTCCGCTGTCGTCTCCGTCCGGCCGTGTGCGGTGTGTAAAAAACCAACCATGAAGCTATTCGAAGCCTTCCGAACGGACAACCGGGCAGTCTCCCCTGTCCTCGGTGTCGCGCTGCTGATCGCCATGACCGTCATCCTCGCGGGTGTCGTCGGCTACGTCGCCCTCGGCGTCGACGCCGACAGCGCGAACGCGCCCAGCGCGAGTCTCAAGTTCACAGAGGAAACTGTGTCCAGTGTCGATAAGGTCTACATGCACCACAAGGGCGGTCCTGTCCTTGATGGCGCTAACGTCGTGGCGAAAGTGGAAGGTACGGGTACTCCCATGACTATTTCAGGGGACGTTGCAACCGGCTCCAAAACAGAAGTCGCGACCGCTGTCGACCCTGGCGATGTTGTCAGTATCGTTTGGCAAGATCCCAACAGCGACCGTGAAGTGCTCCTCGCCGAGTACGTGGTGGAATAAAAATGAAGTTCTTCAAAATCCCTGAGCGGTTCAGCGCGGACGACCGGGCAGTCTCCCCTGTCCTCGGTGTCGCACTGCTGATCGCCATGACCGTCATCCTCGCGGGTGTCGTCGGCTACGTCGCCCTCGGCGTCGACGCCGACAGCGCGGACGCGCCGCAGACAAAGCTCGCCTTCAAGCAGAGCGGTACTGGAGCCGACAACGTTACTGTTACCGTGGTCCACAAGGGCGGAGACAAGCTTGTGGCCGGTGAAGTAGTTGCTAAAACGACGGGCGCTGACGGCGGCGACGTCGGTGTTCTAACCACCGGTGACACGAAGAAATTCGATAACACGAGTCCGAACGACGTCATCACCATCGTCTGGCAGGACCCCGATAGCGACCGCGAAGTGCTCCTCGCCGAGTACGTGGTGGAGTAAACCCCGAACGACCCTTCGACGCACAGCCTTCCGACCGCCTGTTCGCGTGACGCGAACGACATTCGGTCCCACTCATATTACGATGCTACCCAACGTACCCACGCAGCGACAGTTTGATACAGACAGGGGCGGGATCCGACGCCGATTCACTCGTCGCGTCCGACCGTCCGTGAGCGGGACCGAGCGCCGACGAACGCGCGACGACCGGGGGCAGTCCGAGGTTCTCGGATTCATCCTTCTGACGGCCGTCGTCGTCTTCGCGTCGAGCACGCTCGTCGTCTACGGGAGCATGGCCATCAGCGGACAGGAAGACGTCGCCGCCGTCTCCCACGCTGAACGCGGCCTCGACCAGTTCGACGCGCGCGCGAGTCAGGTCGCCCTCGGCGGGTCGTCGGTCCAAGAGGTCGACTTCGCGAACCTCGACAGCCTCGGGCACGCCCACGCCGCCGACGACGGCTGGCTCAGCGTCACTCTCCGTCCCGAGTCTGGCGCGCCGACGGAGGTCGTGAACGAATCGCTCGGGAGCGTCTTCTACCGGCGCGGCGAGACGACCGTCGCGTACCAGGGCGGGGGTATCTGGCGCGCCGACGGCGAGGGGACGGCCATGCTCTCGCGTCCGGAGTTCCACTACACCGAGGGGACGCTGACGATACCCGTCGTCTCCGTCGACGGCGACGCGGGGTTGACCGACCGCGCGTACGTACAGAAGAACGGCGCGCCGACGCGGGCGTTCCCGGACCGGAGCCGCGACCTGCACAACAAACTCGAGAGCGGACGGGTCGTGGTCACCGTCCAGAGCGACTACTACGAGGCCTGGGGGCGGTACTTCGAGGACAGCACGGACGGCGTGGTGACGTACGACCACGACGCCGACACGGTGACGGTGGTCTTCTTCGCGCTACCCGACGTTCGGAAGTACGACGTGGGGATCGTCGCCACCTCCGGGACGGGTGAACTCCGAGTCGAGGGGAACGGAGCTTACGTCGACAGTTACGACTCGACGCAAGGAGACTACGCCGCCACGCAGTCCGCCAACGGGTCGATGCGAATCTCCGGTGACGTGTATACCACCGGTGACTCCCGTATCGAGGGAGACGTCACCTCTGGCGGCATCGTCGACGTCGACGGGAGTTCGGAGATACGCGGCGACGTCCAGTGGACCGACGAACCCGAACCCGACGCGGCGGCGCGGTCGAAGATCAGCGGGACGGTGACGAGGATAGACGGCATCGAGAGCGTCGCTCCGGTCGACAGCTTCGTGCAGGCGTACACGGACCGCATCCGAGCCGACGCCGACAACGACGAGACCCCGTACATCACCGACAATGAACTCTCGATCCCGGGAGCGACCGGCGAACTCGGACCGGGAGACTACTACCTCGAGAATCTCAACCTCGAAGGCGGCGAAACGCTCGTCCTGAACACGACCGACGGAAACGTCAGAGTCGCGGTCCGCGACTGGGTGAATCTCGACGCGGGGAACGTGCACGTCGTGGGCGACGGTACCGCCCACATCGTCGTCGCGAGCGAGGCCACGACGAGAGCGCAAGTGACGGGCGAGGGGTCGAAAGACGTGCACTTCCACGTCGGAAAGTCCTCGAGCGTCCACGTCCCCGGCGAGAAAGCGGACCGACTCGTCGTCTTCGGCCCGAGTCACTTCAGCGCGACCGTCGCGGGGTCGAACGGAAATCCGGCGTCGTTCGACGGCGTCATCTTCGCGCCGGCCGGCGAGACCGGGTCGGGGTACCTCTACGTCAAGCAGGGCGACGTCTACGGCCTCGTCATGACGGGGAACCTGACCGCCGGACAGAACGGCGCAGTCCACTACGACCGCGGCCTCGACAACACGCTGACGGACGATTCGACGCTCTCGGAACTCGAGTACCTGCACGTCTCCGTCCACCGCGTGCTGGTAAAGAGCGCCTGAGGTCCTCCTCGGACTCTGCGGTGTGACGTGAACGCCCCCCGCTTACGCGAGTTCTTCGGTGTCGTCTCGCTCGACGCCGGAGAACTCGAGCACGTAGTCCGCGCCGAACGCCGCACTCGGCGTGTGGAATCCGGCGTCGACGTCACCGTCGAGCACGCGTCCCGCGGCGTCGACGGCGGTCTGTGCGGTGAGGTCGTACGTGTCGGGCGTCCGGAGGCCGGCCGACGCGGTGTCGCCGTCCGCCCCCTCGACTTCGGCGGCGATGCGATTGATGCTCTGTGCGCGTTCGGCCGCGGTCGGGCCCTCGACCACGGCGTCGACCGCCGCTTGCAGGGCCGACTGGAGCGGGTCCCAGCCGAAAACCGGCGCGAATCCGCGAGCCCGCTTCATCGCCGTCTGCGCGTACTCGGGGACCGTCGCGTACGTCTCGACGTTCGGGATACCCGTCGCGTGGTAGGCCGTCGAGACTTCCCCCCAGGGGACGGTCACGGCCGACTTGGTTTCGCCCTCGAACGTGAACTCGCGGCTTTTCCACGCGAGCGGGACGCTCCGAAGCCGCCCGTCCTCGCGGACCGTTCCGGGTTCACCGGCCTGTTCGAGGATGGCTTTCACCGTTCCGGGCGAGAAGGTGCCGAGGCCGTCGATCGCCACGCGGAGGTGGGTCGGGTCCTCGACCCGTTCGGCGAGATAGCTCGTCAGACAGTTCGTCGGCACGACGTCGAAGCCGACGGCCGGCAGAAGCGTGATGCCGGCGTCGGCCGCCTCCTCGTCACGCTGAGCGGTCTCCTCGAGAACGTCGTACCGACCAGCGATATCGAGGTAGTCCGTCCCCGTTTCCAAGCAGGCGTTGAGGAGCGGTCGGGCGGTCGAGGAGAACGGACCGGCGCAGTTCAGGACTGCGTCGGCGTCGGCGACCTGGTTCTCGACGACGTTCGGATGCGTGAGACTGAACGTTCGGTGGTCGAGTCCCAACTCGGTCGCCTGCGTTTCGAGCGGTTCCGCTCGGCGACCGGCCAGTATCGGCTCGAAGCCCCGTTCGACGGCGGTCTCCACGATCAGCGACCCGGCGTAGCCGTACGCACCGTAGAGCAGGAGGTTCTCGGTCACGGACGTGACTTGGCATCGGGGTTCAGATAGGTCTCGTGGCAGAACGACTTCCGGTCCTCGAAGGAACGGGTCGGTCTCCCGCCGTACGCGGTGGCTGTCCGTGAAGACGTGCGACGAACGGCGCGTCTACCTCGACGGAAACGGAACTAACTCCCACACGGTCTCGCAGTTGGGGTGCCTCTGTGCGGTGGGAGTTAGTGCGAATCAGTCTCAGCGGCCGTCAATAATAGCTGTTCCTACGTTCACTCACGCGGCTGTTCCGCCCGATTTGGGACTCCTCGACGGGAACGAACGCGTCGTGGCCGGCGCGGACGCCCGTCGTCTCCGCTCGCTCAGTACAACGGGTCGGGCTCGTCACCGGCCACGGGTTCGACGCCGATCGCCTCGGCGATCGCTTCGAGTTCCGCCTTCGAGAAGTTGCCCTCGTCCGCCGTTTCGACGTTGTCGGCGACGCCCGCGGCGACGCGGATCTGTCGACGCATCGTCTGCGTCGACTCGACCGGCGTGTCTGTCGCGGCGATGTCCAGATGCGCACACAGCGCCCCGAGTTCCTCTTTCGTAAACGGCGCGGTGACGTCTCGTTTGAACCGCCCGACGCCCCCCCGGATTCCGTTTCGGATATCGTGTTTCGTCACGCCCATGCACCCTTCCTCAGCCCGTATCGACAAAGTCGCTGTGACTACCGCGTCGCTATCGGTGCGGTGAGCTAACCCAGACGTACCCGAATCCATTCCTGTATTCGGAACTCGACCCATGTACTGCCTCTTCTTACCGTAGTGCATGCCTATCTCACAGTCAAATAAGGAAACACAGGAATATATCTACTAATATGGGCAGACAACCCCCACAGATAAAAATAGAACCGGCACGATAGTTGTGCTAGCGGAGAGACAGCGATTAGTGACCTACCGCGTGATCGCGACGGGGGCGAGACCGCGTGTAGAGTGTAGTGCTGAGCATCCACAGTCGGTCGTGTACGCTCAGCGGAGGGATATTTTTGACCCATCACCGCACGTAGCCGGCCCCATTCGACGGTGGGTTATTTGATAGCTGCCCGCAGAAGCCACCTATGGTCGAACCAGCACTTATCCTGCCGCCGACCCCGGACGACCGATGGCATCTCGCGACTCAACTGGGCGTCGAGAAAGCCGTCATCCACCCGCTCGAAATCGGCGACGGACGGACTCAGTGGACGTACGACGACCTCTTGGGCTTGGACAACTGGCTCGCGGAGGTCGGATTGGAGTTCGCAGTTCTCGAAGGGTCCGTCCCCATCTCGGACCGCGTGCGCCTCGGTCAACCGGGACGCGACGAAGACATCGAGACGTTCAAACGGTTCCTGCGGGCGTGTGGGTCCGTCGGTATCCCCGTGGTGTGTTACGACTGGATGGTCGGCGTCCGATGGGCGCGAACGCGCGCGCACGTGCCGGCGAGAGGCGGGTCGTACGTGACGGCGTACGACGCCGACGACACGGCGGAGCACCCCCCGACATCAGGGTACGAGGGGGTCGACCGAGCGCAACTCTGGGAGGCGCTCGAACACTTCCTCGCGGAAGTCGTTCCGGTCGCCGAGGAGGCCGGCGTCAAACTCGGGCTCCATCCGGACGACCCGCCGCGTTCGGAACTCAGAGGGATTCCGCGCATCGTCACCTCCGTCGACGCCTACGACCGCGTCCTCGAAAGCTACGACAGCCCGTTGAACGGAATCACGTTCTGTCAGGGCAACTTTGCGGCGATGGGCGCGGACATCCCGGCGGCGATCGAACGGTTCGCCGACCGCATCCACTTCGTGCACTTCCGCGACGTCGAGGGGGACGCGGACCAGTTCGTCGAGACGTGGCACGACGCCGGACCGACGGACATGCTCGCTGCGATGCGCGCCTACGTCGAGCACGTCGACGAGGACGTTCCGATGCGACCGGACCACGTCCCGACGATGGTCGGCGAAGACAACTCGAATCCGGGGTATCACACGAAGGGACGACTGTTCGCCATCGGCTACATGCGGGGGCTGCTCGAAGCCGCGCGCGACGGCGAGCGCTGATCCTCTCGTCGAAGATACGCTTATTCCGTCGCTGCGCGAGTGGACCGTCATGAGTCAGACAGCCGATTCGCCGTTCGACGAACTACCCCTTCGGATCGGACTCGGGCAGTTCAGAGAGCCGACCGACGACCGCCTCCGGTTCATCAAACAACTCGGCGTCGACGACGTATTACTCAACATGTATCGGTACTCGCCCGACTACCCGCACCTTCCCAACGAGGACCGGCCGCTCCTCGCCACCCCCGAGGAGTGGACCGTGGAGGCGCTCGTCGAACTCCGAGAGCGGATCGAGCGAGCGGGGCTCCGACTGAACGCCATCGAGAACGTCCCTATCGCGTTCTACGACCACGTCATGCTGGGCGGCGACCGGCGCGACGAACAACTCGACGACCTCCGACGGATCGTGCGGAACATCGGCGAGGCGGGGATTCCGATGTTCGGCTACCACTGGATGCCGAGCGGGGTGTGGCGAAACGCCGAGGTGGCGGTCAGAGGCGGCGCCCGGGCGTCGGGGTTCGACCTCGACGCGGTCGACGACGACCTCACTCACGGACGGGAGTACGCCGAAGCGGAACTCTGGGAGAACTACGAGCGGTTCCTGCGTGCGGTCCTGCCGGTCGCCGAGGAAGTCGGAGTGAAACTGTGTCTGCACCCGAACGACCCGCCCGTGGACTCGCTCGGCGGCGTCCCGCAACTCTTCCGAAACTTCGAAAACTTCCGGCGCGCGATGGACCTCGTGCCGAGCGACACCCACGGACTGGAGTTCTGTCTCGGCTGTTGGTCGGAGATGGGCGAGGACCTCGAATCCGCGATTCGTTACTTCGGGTCCCGAGGGAAGTTGTACTACGTCCACTTCCGAGACGTTGAGGGGACCGTTCCCCGATTCAACGAGACGTTCGTGGATCAGGGGAACTACGACTCCGCTCGGATTCTCGAACTGCTCGACGACGTCGGGTTCCGCGGCATGGTCATCCCCGACCACGTCCCGCACGTGGAAGGCGACTCCAACTGGGACCACCGGGGTCGCGCGCACGCCGTCGGCTACCTGCAGGGACTACTCGCCATGCACCGCGCCCACGCTGACACCTAGTGGGGCGAGTGCGTTCCTCGAAATACGCGTCCGCCGGCCGACGTTCTCACGCGTAGGTGACGTTCAATTCGATGACGTTGACCGTCTCGAGAAGCTTCTGGGCGAGTTCTTCCTCCAGGTACTCGCCCTGAACGCGGTTCGACGGACCGGAGACGCTCACCGCACCGAGGATGCGGTCGTTGTTGCTGAGAATCGGCGCTGCGACGCATCGGAGTCCGCGGATGCGCTCGCCGTCGTCGAACGCCAGCCCCCGTTCCCTGATCGTTTCGAGTTCTTCGTACAGCGTCTCCCGGTCGGTGATGGTGTTCGCGGTCACGGGTTCGAGCCCGTGAGTATCGAGAATCTCTTCGACTCTCGACTCGTCTAAGTTCGCCAAAATCGTCTTTCCGAGGGCGGTGCTGTGAAGCGGCACGCGCGTTCCGACGTGCGACTCGACGCGGACCGCGTTCGCCCCCCGGGCCCGGTGGAGATACGACCCGCGGCCGTACTCTTCGACCATGAGGTTCGCGAGTTCACCGGTCGAATCGGCCAGCTTGTCCACCTCGGGGGTCGCGATCTCGAAGATGTTCGACCGCTGGCGAGCGTAGGCTCCGTACTCTAAAAACCGAATCCCGACGTGGTACTTCGACTCCTCTTTCACGACGAGTTCTTCTTGCAGCAGCGTGCTGAGGTAGTTGTGAATCGTGCTCTTCGGCATGCCGAAGTGCGCCGCGAGCTCGGTGCTTCCGGCTCCGTCCAGTTCCATCAGCGCATCGAGGATACTGAACGCGATCTCCACCGACTTCACCCCGTTCTTGGCTTTCTGTGTCATACAATCACTAACGATTGCGATAGATATAGCTCTGTGCTATACTGCTGAACGGTCTACGCTAATCGGGAGAATCGTGCGCTCATCACGCCGTCCGTCCACTATTGCCGGATATCGGTTCAGTATCGGCGCGTGCGCCGTCGTTCTCTGCGATGTTCGGCATTGTAGCACGCTGTTCAGGATTCGAGCCGCAAGCGAATTACAGTATTATGTTTGTAATGCCCACTTCGTGACGGGCGTACCGTGTATCGAAACAACCGGCCGGTGGCGGATTTCACATTGTCGTGCGCCTGTTCAGCATTGTGGGACGGGTTTGTTGCGGGAACGACACGATCGTCTCGAAGCGGCTATGGCCGTTGGCATCCAGTACAAGGGGGAGACGGCCGCAGTGGTTCGATTTCGCGTCGGAAGACGCGCAATCCTCCGAAAACTATCTCTCGGCTGCCGCCGCACAGTCCGGTTCTCGGCGAGTGTACTGGCGGATCGGCGCAAAAACCCGGAGGAGAGGGGGACTTCGACTAAACATCCACGACCGGGTTCACGAGCGTGCCGATGTCCTCGATGTCGATAGAGACGACGTCGCCTTCGGCCAGCGTGAACTCCTGCGGGGGAACCAGCGACGTACCGGTCATCAGTACCGCGAGTTCCGGTACCGCGTTGTGGGCGGTGAAGTAGTGGACGAGTTCTTCGTCCGTCCGGACCATCTCGGCCGTCGAGGTCGACTCCGAGAAGACCGTCTCGCCGCTTCGCGCGATCTCCATCGACATCCGAAGGTCGTGCGGGTTCTCGATCGATTCGGCGGCCACCACGCACGGGCCGATCGAGCAACAGCGATCGTAGATTTTCGCCTGTGGAAGATACAAGGGATTGCGTCCCTCGATCGACCTGCTCGAAACGTCGTTGCCGACGGTGTAGCCGACGATTTCTCCTCGATACAGAACCACGGCGAGTTCCGGTTCGGGGACGTTCCAATCCGAGTCGCCCCTGATTCCGACGGCCTCGTCGGGACCGACGGTCCGACTGGGGGTCGCCTTGAAGAAGATCTCGGGGCGGTCGGCGTCGTAGACGTCGATGTAGACCTCCGCCATCGAACTCTCCGATTTCCGCGCCTCTTCGCTGATCTCGTACGTCACCCCCGCAGCCCAGATCTCGTCCGGGACGAGGGGGAGCAGTCGGTCCTCCACGAGCGCTCTGCTCGGGACAGTGTCGGCCGAGTCGATCTGGCGACGAGTGAGTTCGGCCATCGACGCACCGGATACGGACGCGGCCTGCGCGAGTTCACTGAACTCCGTGATACCGGGGTGTGCGGACGTCAAATCGAACACTCCCTCGTCGGTCTCGACCACGAATCGCTGGACGTGTCCCTGCTCCGCTAGCTGATAGTACCGCATACCACCTCATCGCTGGATTTACATAAAACGTTACTGGTAATTTTGCTGACTCTTATCGGGTCGGTGACCTGTTTCGCGGAGTTCGCGAGAGGGGAGGACCGTTCGCAAGACTCTCGCCCTCCGTCAGTGGCTAGTAGAGTCCATCTACCGGGCGTCTGTACGTAGGACTGTTAACGGACCCCACAATCATTATATACTCTCCCGGCAACAGTGAGGCCGTAGGAGACTACCAATGGAAACTTTTGAATCAGACGACGGACACGTGTTCGTACTACTCCAGCCGGGCGATTTAGCCCTCGAATCGATCACCGAGGCGTGTGAGAAACACGACGTCGACTCCGGCGTCGTGGTCTCGGGTATCGGGACGTTCCGGAACCTCAACTTCCACTACGTCCCCACGACCGACTTCCCGGCGGAGAAGGCAAAGCGAAATACGTTCTTGAACTTGGACGGCGCGTGGGAGATCGGGACCATCGACGGCGCCATCGCGGACGGGAAGCCGCATCTTCACCTCGTCGCCTACAACGGCGAGGAGACCGTGGCCGGTCACATTGAGGACGGCTGTGAGGTGCACATCCTGAGCGAACTCGTCATCCGGAAGATCGACGGGCTCGAACTGACCCGAAAACCGAACGAAAAGAACGTGAGCACGCTCCAGCGGCGGTAGCCGCCGGAGACGAACGCCCGTCTCGACCGTCTATGCCGAGGTACTCGAAACCGACCCACACTATGCCTGATTATCCACCTGTTACCGTACGCGGAAAGACCGCAGTCGTCATCGGCGGCACTAGCGGCATCGGAGAGGCCATCGCACTCGCGTTCGCCGAGGACGGAGCGAACGTCGTTGCGACCAGCCGAACCGACTCGGCCGTCGCGGAGACGGCGAGGAAGATCGAATCCTACGGGGCTCGAACGCTCGAACAGTCGTGTGACCTCACCGACCGCGACTCCATCGAGGCGCTCTGCGAGGCGGTCCTCGCGGAGTTCGGGGACGTCGACGTGCTGGTCAACTCCGGTGCGGCCGCCGCGCGCAAGCCGTTTCTCGACCTCGAAGACGCGGAGTGGGACCACGTCCTCGACGTGCTTCTCACGGGCGTCTTCCGCTCGTGTCAGGTGTTCGCGAGAGAGATGACCGAAGGCAGCATCATCAACATCTCGTCGATGTCCGCGGACCTCGCACGCGCCCGGTTGATGCCGTACTGTACGGCCAAATCCGGGATCAACGCGCTGACGCGGTGTGCGGCCCGAGAGCTCGCACCGGACGTGCGGGTGAACGCCATCGCACCGGGGTTCGTGATGACGCCGCTCACCGAAGAAGCGTACGGCGAGGGAACGGCACTCCGCGCCGGCATCGACGAGCGCGCGTTGACCGGCCGCGTCGCCCGCCGCGAAGAGATCGTCGGGTCCGCGGTGTATCTCGCCAGCGACGCGGCGAGTTACACCACGGGAGAAGTGTTGTTCGTCGACGGCGGGTTCACCAGAAACGCCCTCTGATCACCCGAGCGTCGACGGCGCCTCGATTCCGTACTCCGCTCCGATCGCCGTCAGTTTCTCGAAGACGCTCCCGTTGACCGGCACGCCGCGCTCGCGGTTGGCGATGAGCGCTTTCGATTCGATTTCGCCGGGTAACATCACCTCTTCGACCCCGTCCTCCGTTTCGACGGCTTTCAGCCCCTCGATGAACCGGCCGACGTGCTTGAGGAACGCGTCGAGTTCCCTGAAGCGAGCGACGTCAATCGCGAGGTAGAAGTGACCGAGATCCATCGACTGGTCGTACTCGTCGTACAGCGACCCCACGTCGGCGCTGATGTTCGCACCCGACAGCACGCCGCTCAGGAGGTCGACGATAACTCCGAGACAGTACCCCTTCGGTCCGCCCAGGGGTCTGAGCGCCGTAATCTGGTTCGGGTCGGTGGTCGGGTTCCCCTCGGCGTCGACGCCCCACTCCTCCGGCACCGATTCTCCTTTCTCGGCCGCGACGTGGTCGATCTTTCCCATCGCGACGACGCTCGTGGCCATGTCGAGGGTGATGGGGTACTCGAGCGGAGACGGAACGGAGACCGATATCGGGTTCGTTCCGAGGTACGGCTGTTTCCCCCCGAACGGAATCACTTGGGCGGGGACGTTCGTCATCGCGAAGCCGATACAGCCGTGTTCGGCCGCCATCTCGGTGTAGTAGGCCGCGGTCCCGAAGTGGTTGCTGTGTCTGACGACGCCGACCGCGACGCCCGTCTCCGCCGCCATCTCGATGAGCCGTCGCATCGTCTCCGTTCCCGCGCTCTGTCCCGGGCCGTGGTCCGCATCGACGACTAACGCGCTCGGACCGCGTTGATCGAGGGTGATCTCCGGATCCGGATTGTATCCGCCCGCCTCGAGGTGCTCGACGTACGGTTCGAGTCGGGCGACGCCGTGCGAGTCGACCCCGCGGAGGTCCGCACGGACGAGCGCCTTCGCGACGGTCTCACAGTGCGGCGCGGTGAGACCCGCTGCCCCGAGGAGGTTTTCGGCGAACTGTTCGAGTACTTCCGGTTCGAATCGAAGCGTGTCTGCTCGTGTCATTACATTCAGCTCTCCTAAGCAGTATCCTCATATTAAGTGTTGGTATCGTACGGGTCCACGACGAGTCGCTCGCGTCGTGCTGGTGGACGAAGAGACCCACTAGGACGGCTCTGCGTCCACATCCGGTCGGAGTCGGCGCGGCTCTCTGTGCTGAGAAGCGACATGACTGTCCGTACCCAATGATTAATAGATAGGTATATATGCACCAGGAGCAACCGTTATGAACGTGAGTCATGACACAAGATAGCACCTCAAACGGGAGCGGCGGAAACGTGCGTCGGCGACGATTCCTACAGGGAGCGGGCGCGTCGAGCGTCGCTCTAATCGCCGGCTGTGCGGGCAGCGGTGACGGCGGAGACACCGGTAACGGGAACACCGACGGCGGCGACACCGAAACTGACGGCGGCGGAAGCGGCGGGACGACCACCGGTTCGACCGGACCGAAGTACGAGGGTCTCACGATTCGGTACTGGAACCGGTTCCACAACAACTCGGGCAGGGCGTCCGAATCGATCAAGAACGCGATCAGCAGGTTCGAGGACGAAACCGGCGCGACGGTCGAAGTGAACTACTCGGCGGGCGATCCGGGGCAACGTTGGCTCACCCTCGCGCGGGAGGGAGAGCGCCCCCACATCATGGACCAGGTGTCCGGATTCGTCGGACCGTTCGTCGAACTGGGTATCGCCAAGCCGTTCCCGGAGTATCGAGACCTCTTCAGCGACGAACTCCTCGACCGCACGTCGTGGCTGATGGACCCCCTCGGCGAGCAGGCGTACGGTGGCTACGACGGCATCGCTCACGAGTTCAAGTTCAGCAGCGAGCCGCCGCGACTCTTCCTCGCCCGGAGAGACCACTTGGAAGCGGCGGGGCTCGACCCGGAAAGCGACTTCCCGCCCACCGACTTCGAGGACAGCGTTCGCATCGCCGAGGCGCTTCAAGCGGACGGGCCGGGGAAGTACGGCTGGCAGATATACGGCTCCTCGGGCGACGTCACAGACACCTGTACCGAAGACTGGCCGGTCGCACAGGCGGGACAGGAGGGGAAAATCCTGAATCAGGACTGGACGGACACGCAGATCGACGGCGAGCCGATCAAGACGACCTACGAGAACTTCGTCTCGCTTCACGTCGAGCACGAACTCTCTAGTCCGGGGACGGTCTCGATGTCCGACGAGGACGGGACCCAACTCCTCATCAGGGGCGAAGCGAGCATGACGCAGGTGCCCGCCGCGACCTACGCGGACCTGCTCGCCAACGCCGAAGACCAGGTCATGAACGGCGACTTCGTCTTCGGGCCGGCGTGGAAGGGTGAATCCGGGTCGCGAGGGATCACGGGCGGCGACGGCGTCGTCTTCATCAATCCGCCGGACGGCGCGGACGAAGCCCAGTGGGACCGAGCGCACGAAGCGGCCGCCGACCTGCTCGAGAACTACCTCTATCATTCGATGGAGTTCCAGCGAACGATGTTCAGCACCATCGGCGGCGCAAACATCCGCGACGACGTCACCCCCGAGGACATCAGGGCGGCCGTCGACGACCCGGCGGGCTACGACCAAACGCAGATCATCGAGGCGACGAACACCTGCATCACCGACCAGGAGGGCTACTACATCCAGGAGGCGGCTCCCTTCTTCGGACAGATCCAAGGAGAGATCATGCCGGGGTACATCCAGCAGGCGCTCCAGGGGCAGATCACCGCGAGCGAGGCGCTCGACCGAGCCGCACAGGAGGCGCGCGATCAGTTCTTCTGATCTGATCGCCGCGGCCCGCGCGGAATCAGCGATACACAACCCATGACACACCCAACCTCATGTCGACTGTAAGAGTGAAACTGGACGTCGCCAGAGAGCGTCTCGATCACACGCGAGCGGCCTTCAGTCGCGATTGGTTGACGTACAGTATGCTGGCGCCCGTCCTCCTCATCATGGGAGTGCTCGTCTGGGGTTCGCTGCTCGACGGCATCTGGATGAGCTTTCACTCGTTCGACTTCCTCGGTCGGCGGGAGTGGGTCGGCCTCGAGAACTATCAGTACATCCTCGGCTGGGACACGTTCTGGACCTCGGTCAGAGCGACGCTCATCTTCGGACTGGTCACGTTCTTCCAGTTGGCGATTGCGCTGGTCGCCGCCGTCGCGGTGAAACACGCTCGCTTCCGCGACTACATCAGCGCGCTGTTCGTCATCCCGTACACGATTCCGGGCTTGGTGTCCGGGACGCTCTGGGTGTTCATCCTGCACCCTGACCTCGGTCCGATCCTGCCGCTGCTCGTGGATCTCGGGATCCTCGACCAGACGATTTACTGGGGCACGCAAGGCAACACCGCGATGGCCGTAATCATGTTCGCGGCGACCTGGGCGTACTGGCCGCTCGTGTTCATCATCCTCACGGCGTCGCTGGACGGAATTCCCGAAGAGCAGTACGAGACCGCACGCGTCTACGGCGCGAGCAAGGTCCAGGCGTTCTTCCACATCACGCTCCCGCAACTGAAGGGTGCGATTCTCGTCGCCGTCAGCCTGCGAACTATCTACAACCTCACCAAAGTCAGCCAACCGCTCCAGATCACGGGCGGCGGACCCGGCTTCGATACGTCCGTGCTCGGGATTCTCGTCTACCGATTCACCGAGGGCTCACAGCGCTTCGGACTCGCGATGAGCGTCGGCGTGGTTCTGGTGCTCCTGACGATGCTCTTCGTCGTCCCCTACATTAGATCGTTCGAGCGCAACGCCGATACCGGAGGTATGACATGAGACTGAGCATCGACGCCATCAGCGGCTCGCGGTCGGGGCTGCAACTCGAAGACGTCGTCTTCAAGGCCGCGGTGTACGGCGTCATCCTCGCGCTGGTGCTGCTGATCGTGATACCGCTGTTGGTCGTCGTGTCGGTCGCGTTCACGCCGACCAGCGAACTGTTCTCGAATCCGTCCGCGTGGTTCCCGGAGAACCCCACGCTGGAGTGGTGGTCGATCGGATTCGCCGAACTGCAGGAGGGACTCCTCCACAGCCTCGTCATCTCCGTCGGAACCGCGCTCATCGCGCTGGTCATCACGATTCCGGGCGCGTACGTGTTCGGTCGCAAGGAGTTCGTCGGCAAGCAGTTCGTGTTCTACGCGATCATTCTCTCGCTGCTGTTCCCCTCTATCGTGCTCGTCGTTCCGATTACGGCGCGGTGGCTCCAGTGGGGTCTCTACGACTCCTATATCGGTCTCTGGATCGCGTTCCAGATCTTCATCACCCCCTTCGCGATATGGATTCTTCGCGATTACTTCAGCAAGCTCCCCGAGAACTTAGAGGAGGCGGCGCAGGTGTACGGCTGTACCGAGTTCGGTGCGTTCGTCCGAGTCATCCTCCCCATCGCGAAACCTGCGCTCATCGCCGTCGGGTTCCTCGCGTTCCTCAACGGCTGGAACGAGTTCCTGTTCGCCAACCTGCTCACCACGAGCAGCGGGGTCCAACCCGCGATCGTACAACTGTATGCGACCCTGCATTCCGGGCAGGGCGAGAGCATTCCGTGGTCGATGCTGATGGCGCAGGCGCTCATCATCGGGACGCCGCCCGCGATCCTCTACTTCGTCGCGCAGAAGGGACTCAGGGGGGCGTTCGGCCCGTGAACGCCACCTTGTTCGGCCGTCTCCCGAGGCATCACGAGGCGAGCGATTCCGAACGCACGGCCGATCGGAGCGAACGCCACGGACGAAACGCTTATTCGTGTGCTTCGAGACCGATTAGCATGGAGAGATACGTATGAACGAGGTCGTCAGCGACGAATCCGAGCGGAAGGTACGGGACGACACCGGTCGAGCCAGCGAGCCGGTTATCCGAATCACCGACCTCCGCAAGACGTTCGACAACGGTTCGATCGTCGCGTGCGAAGACGTGAACCTCTCGATCAATAACGAGGACTTCGTCGTGCTCCTCGGCCCCTCGGGCTGTGGGAAGACGACGACGCTGCGGTGTATCTCCGGGCTCGAACTCCCCGACAGCGGCGAAGTCATCATCGACGGGATCGACATGACCGGCGTCAAGCCGAAAGACCGGAACCTCGCGTTCGTCTTCCAGAGCGTCGCGCTGTTTCCCCACAAGAGCGTCCGGGGGAACCTCCAGTTCGGTCTCGACATGTCCACGAAGCTCTCGAAAGCCGAGAAGAAAGAGCGCGTCGAGGATATCGCGAAGATGCTGGGCATCGAGGACAAACTCGACCAGAAGCCGAGTTCGCTCTCGGGCGGCCAACAGCAGCGCGTGAGCCTTGGACGGGCGATGGTCATGGAGCCGGCGGCGTTCCTGCTCGACGAACCGTTCTCGGCGCTCGACGCGAAGCTCCGAAAGCGGATGCAGACGGAGATCAAAGAGCTCCAAGGGCGTCTCGAAACGCCGATGGTGTTCGTCACGCACGACCAGGAGGAGGCGATGGCGATCGGCGACAGGATCGTCATCATGGACGGCGGAATCATCCAACAGATCGGCTCCCCGTACGAGGTGTTCAACGAACCGGTGAACCAGTTCGTCGCGGAGTTCATCGGCTCTCCCTCGGTCAACGCCATCGAGAGTCGCCTCTCGCGGTCGCCCGACGGGTTCGTCCTCGAAAACGACCTGTTCTCGCTCCCGCTCGACGCCGAACTCCCCGCCGCTCTCACCGACGGCGAGCCGGTGACGTTCGCCATTCGACCGCAGTATATCCACGTCGCACAGCCCGGCGAAGAACTGTTCTCCGGAACCGTCAAACTCGTCGAGCCGCAGGGCGACCGGGATACGATCTATCTCGACGTGGAGGGGCGCGAGATTCGAGCGGTCGTGCCGCAGAACACGGTTACGCCGGAGCAAGAAGCGCTCTCCCTGACGATCGAACAGGACAAGTTCTGGATATTCGACGAGTCGGGAGGCCGACTTCACTGAGCGTCGATGCTCGGAGACGTCGGCGCGAGGTCTCTCGAACGAGCCGTTGGGCCGTTCTCTTCCGTCTTCTGAGAAAGGGGGCTTAGCACCTCGATGCAGCTACATACAGTAACCCTGTCCCGTAGGTGTACTTGTATTCGTGCCACGTATCGCCCGGTGGAATCAAGTAGGTGTGTTAGTGGCGTATATACAAGCGAATTGGGACGGAGAGGCAGTTCAGAGAGGAGTATAAACACACAATCAACTATCAAGAATCATCGCGAAAAATTCGGCTGTCGGGAGACGAACCGATGGGTAGGAGCCGGCGACGCCGCTCCTCACGGCTTCGATACCACGTCGGATTCCTCCTCAGACAGGATTCGCGGTCGACTGCGTTCGGGTGGGAGGGTACTCGCACAGGCTTTCTCGGCGCTCCGCGCAGAAGTTACGCAGTGTCGCCTGACGGGCGAACCTGGTCGTCGCCTGCTGACCGTCGCCGCAGCACTCGGTAGCCACCTCAGACGTAGCCGGCGTCGACTTTTATCGGACGCCCGGTCACGTACGACGCGTCGTCGCTGGCGAGGAACGCGACGCACGCGGCGACCTCTTCGGGTTCGCCCCATCGGTTGAACGCCGTCCGCATCGGGGCTTGCTCTCGCATCTCGTCGCTGAACCACGTCCGGGTCATCTGCGTGTCGATGAGTCCCGGACAGATCGCGTTGATCCGGATCCCGTACTCGCCGAGTTCCGGAGCGACCGACTCGGTGAAGTGAAGAACGGCCGCCTTCGTCATCCCGTACGTCGTGATGTTCGAGGGAAGCCATCCCGCCATCGAAGAGGTGTTGACGATGGACCCGCTCCCCTGTTGTTCCATGATGGGAAACACGGCGTGACAGCCGTTCCAGACGCCTTTGACGTTCACGTCGATCAGTTGGTCGACGTGATCCGGTTCCGTCTCGGTGAATCCCTGCATCTCTCCGATGCCCGCGTTGTTGAACAACACGTCGACGCTTCCCAGTTCGTCGTCGGCTTCCGCCAACGCGGCGTCGAACTCGTCTACGTCCCGCACGTCGAGTTCTCGGAAGTACGCGTTTCCGCTCGCGTCCTCGTTTTCCTCGTTGATCTGTCGAACCGTCTCCTCGCCGCCGTCGACGTCGACGTCGGTGACGTACACGTCCGTCCCTTCCTCGGCGAGTCGGTGCGACGACGCTCGACCGATACCCGATGCTCCTCCGGTTACGACCGCTGACTTGCCGTCCAATCCGCGCATACAGTGTTCGTGTCGTTAGACTGGGATAAAAACCTATGCTATAGAATATGATGGATCACGCTCAGGTCTGTCTGGGTGCTTTCGACATCTACTGCTCGTTACAGGTAGTAACCAATAATTTCTATAACTACCTTTTCGTTCATACAATAGATTTTTATTTACGTACCGTGATATCTATGTGGCTTGCTACCAAACACGAGCCGTGAAGCGGCCGGTTAGACACTTCACTACTAGTATTGTAACGGTTTGCGTCCCTATCTGTAGGTAAAAATTATATAGGATCCCGTCCGAACCGCGTGTGTACCAATGCAAGTAGCGAAGCTATACGGCACGGAAGACATCAGGGTGATCCGAGAGGACGAACCGAGGCTCGAACCCGGGACCGTTCGAGTGGATATCTCGTACACGGGCGTCTGTGGCTCGGACGTCCACGAGTACAAGATCGGACCGGTGCCGATTCGCGCGGAGGATTCGAACCACGAGATTCCCGAGTCCGAGTGGGACGAGTATCTCCCGAAACCGATGGGCCACGAGATAGCCGGGGTCGTCTCGGAAGTTGGCGAGGGGGTGGACGGCGTCTCCGTCGGAGACGAAGTGGCACTGAACGTCCTCCTCTCCTGCGGGGAGTGCCGATACTGCGAAGTCGGGAAACCGCAACTCTGTACGGCGTTCGACGGAACCGCCGTCGGAAGTCCGGGGTTCGCCGACAACATGGTCGTCCCCGCGGCGGCGACGGTTCCGGTTCCGGACGGCGTCTCGATTCGTCACGCCGCGCTTGCCGAACCGCTGAGCGTGTCGGTGCACGCTGTGAGACGCTCTCGAATGCGGGTCGGCGACACCGTCGCCGTCTTCGGAGCGGGACCCATCGGACTCGGTATCGTCGACGCGGCACAGAGCGCGGGCGCCGACCGGATACTCGTGAGCGAACCGCGCGACGCGCGCCGGGATATCGCGAGCGAACTCGGTGCGGACGTCGTCGTCGACCCCCGGGAGGAAGACCCGACGGCGCGGTTCAAGGCTGAGACGGAGGGCGGCGTCGACGTCGGATTCGAGGCGGCGGGTATCAGCGAGACGCTCACGCAGACGCTTCGCTCGACGAAGTACGACGGTACCGCGGTCGTCGTGAGCGTCTTCGAGGACGACGCGCAGTTCCACCCGAACGACATCATGCAGGCGGAGCGAACCGTCGTCGGATCGTTCGGCTACACCGACGAGTTCCCGATCACGCTCCGGATGATGGCTGACGGACGACTGAACCCGGAGGCGTTCGTCACCGGGACGGTCGAACTCGAGGACGTCGACAGCGCCTTCCGGCAACTCGTCGATCCCGACAGCGAACACGTCAAGATACTCGTGGAACCGTAACGGGGTCGACGCTCGCGGCGTGGGCGTTCGGAGCACGGACGGAGAACGGAGGCACAACGGGCCACACGAGCCCTCGTCCACCGCGCGGGAACCGCGCTCGGGAGAGGTGAGTCCGGATCAGAACACCGACTCGATGCCGGCTTTGATACGGTCGGCGCTCGGGAGCACCTCCTGCTCTAACACCGGACTCACCGGGATCGGAACGTCCTTCACGCCGATGGTCTTCGGCGGCGCGTCGAGGCTGAAGAAGTTGTTCTCGACGATTTCGTTGGCGATGTGCCCCTGCGTTCCGTAGCGTTCGACCGTCTCGTCGACGACGACGAGTCGTCCCGTCTTCTCGACGCTCTCGGCGATGGTGTCGGTGTCGAGCGGTGCGAACGTCCGCGGACTGACGAGTTCCACGCTCACGTCGAGGTCGGCCGCCGCCTCCCTGGCCCGGTGGAACATCAACTGCGTCGCCACGACGGTGACGTCGTCTCCCTCCTGTTCGACCGCCGCCTCACCGAGCGGTAGCGTGTACTCCTCTTCGGGAACTTCGCCCTTCGCCTCGGTGAGCATCTTGTGGGGGAGGAAGAACACGGGGTTGTCGTCGCGGATGGCGCTCTTGAACAGCCCTTTCGCGTCGTACGGCGTCGTCGCGGTGACGACGACCCACCCGGGGACGTTGCCGATCCACGAGTGGACCGATTGGGAGTGTTGCGCGCCGGCGCCGACGCCGGCCCCCGAGGGGGCGAATATCGTCAGCGGCGCTTTGAGGTCCCCGCCGCTCACGTACGGCTGTTTCGGGATTTGATTGAACATCTCGTCGCCGGCCGTGGCGGCGAAGTCGGCGAACTGCAGTTCTGCGACCGGTCGAATCCCGCCGACGGCGGCTCCGAGCGCCATCCCGGCGATTCCGATCTCCGACAGCGGGGTGTTCCTGACGCGGTCCCGCCCGTGGGTCTCCCACAGACCGGCCGTCTCGCCGAAGTTGCCGCCGAACTCCTGGACGTCCTCGCCGAAGAGGATGACGTCTTCGTCCCGTTCCATCTCCTCGCTGATCGCCTCCGCGATCGCCTCGATGTATGTTATCTCTCTCGTCATCGGTTACTCCTCCTGTCCGTACAGCGGCAGCCGGTACACGTTCTTGTAGGCGTCCTCGGGTTTCGGGTCGTCGCTGTTCTTGGCGAAGTCGACGGATTCTTCGACCTCTTCGCGGATCGTTTCGAGTCTGTCTTCGATCTCCTGTTCGGTGACGACGCCGCTCTCGAGCAGCCGTTCTCGGTGGTTCTTCACCGGGTCCTTCTCCTCTTTCGCGACTTCGAGTTCCTCCGGGTCCCTGTACGACTCTTTGTCACCCTCGAAGTGCGGGCCGAGTCGCACCACGTTGCACTCGATGACCGACGGTCCGTCCCCGTTTCGCGCCCGCTCTATCGCCCCGGAGACCGACTCGTAGACCGCCTCCACGTCGCTGCCGTCGATGCTCTCGTTGTGCATCTTGTGCGGGATGCCGTAGTCGGAGAGGTGATCCGGTGCGAGGTCCGAAGAGGGCGTGGAGATGGCCCACTGGTTGTTCTCGATGACGAACACGACCGGTAGGTTCCAGTACGCTGCGAACACCAACGCCGTGTGGAACGAACCCCGACTCGTCCCGCCGTCGCCGATGGTCGTCACGGCGACGTTGTCCGTTCCTTTCACGTCCTCGGCAAGGGCGAGTCCGACCGCCGGGTTCTGGCCGGAACCGATGGTGGCCGCGTGGCCGTACAGCTTCCGTTCGACGTTGGAGACGTGCATCTGCCCGCCGTATCCCTTGTTCGACCCGGTCGATTTCCCGTACAGTTCGGCCATGATTTCACCGAGGGGGACGCCCTTCGCGACGTACTGACCGACGAGTCTGGCGCCGCCGACGGCCAACCAGTCGTCGTCCCCCATCGCCAACCCCATGCCGGCGTGGTTCCCCTCGTGTCCGCGGTCCAAGTGGACGAATCCCGGAAGGTCGCCCGCTTGGAAGCGCGATTTGATCTCGTCTTCGAACTCCTGAATCCGGAGCATCTCCCAGAGGAGTTCCTTCGAGGTATCTTCGTCAACTGTCATTATCTACCACGCACGAATCTCCACCGTGACTAACTATAAAACTATCCCAGCGAACGACTCCATAACCGGGTTGTACCCTTCGGTGAAGCAAGCGTCTGCGCTTGACACCGAAAAGAGGAGAACGTTTATCACGATAGATTGTCACATGGTGGTATGGATCTCGTTAGCAATAGTGCCATCGTGACGGGGGGTGCGCGAGGTATCGGCCGCGGCGTCGCCGAGGCGTTCGCGGAGCACGGCGCGTCGGTCGTCCTCGCCGATATCGACGAGGAGGCGGCCGAAGAGACCGCGGCGGAGATAACCGAGTCGTTCGAGGGCGAAGCGGTCGCCGTCCAGTGCGACGTGACGGACGCCGACAGCGTCGAGGCGACGGTCGACGCGACCGTCGAACGATTCGGGGACGTCGGAATCTTGGTGAACAACGCGGGTGCGGCGGAACTCGCGCGCACCTGGGAGATGTCCGAATCCGAGTGGCGGCGGACGATAGACGTCTGTCTCAACGGCCCGTTCCTCTGTACGAAGGCGGCGCTCGGCCACATGCTGGAAGGAGATGACCACGGAGACGGCAGGGGCGCAATCGTCAACGTCAGTTCCCTCAACTACCTCGCCGCGACCGACGGACTCCCTCACTACTCCGCGGCGAAGGCGGGCCTCAGCCAGTTCACCAAGGTGGTCGCCGCCGAGGCCGGCCGGCACGGAATCCGCGTCAACGCCGTCGCCCCCGGATCCACGCGGACGCCGATGACCGAGGGGAACGGACTGCTGGAGGGGCGGATGGGCGAGGAGTTCGTGGAACGGACCCCGCTGGGTCGCATCGGCGAACCCGAGGACGTGGCGAAGGTGGTCACGTTCCTCGCGTCGGACCAGGCGCAGTGGGTCACCGGCGAGACGATCTGCGTCGACGGCGGCCAGCACATCCGGGGGCTTCACAGCTACTGGGATACGCTGGAAGAGATGGGTCTCTTCGAGGAGTGAGGTCGGAACGCGGCCCCACGCACGCAAGGCTTTTCTGAAGTGCGAGTGACTCACAGTCGCATGGAGACAGAGCTGTTAGTCGTCGGTGGCGGTCCCGCGGGGTACACCGCCGCCATACGCGGGGCACAGCGCGGGCTCGACGTCGCCCTCGTCGAGGACGGACTGATCGGCGGGACCTGCCTCAATCACGGCTGCATCCCGTCGAAGGCGCTTCTCTCGGGGACCGGGACCGTCCACGAGATGGAGACGGCCTCGGAGATGGGCATCTACGTCGAGCCCTACGTCGACCTCGGCGAGATGGTGGCGTGGAAGGACGGGGTCGTCGACCGACTCACGGACGGCGTCGCCGCGCTGTGCCGGCAGAACGGCGTCGAACTCGTCGACGGGTTCGCTCGCTTCGTCGACGAGCGCACGGTCGCCGTCGACGACGGGCGGGAGATCGAGTTCGAGAACGCGGTTCTCGCGACCGGGAGCCGACCGATCACGCTTCCGGGGTTCGGATTCGACGCCGACCCCATTTGGGACTCCCGGCGAGCGCTCGCCGCCGAACGGGCGCCGCCGCGACTGCTCGTCGTGGGTGCGGGCTACATCGGCATGGAGCTCTCGACGATATTCGCGAGACTGGGTTCGGACGTGACGGTCGTCGAGATGCTCGAGGAACCGCTTCCCCAGTATGAGTCGGACCTCACCGACCCGGTGCTCGAATCGGTGGCCGAACTCGGGGTAGACATCAACTTCGGGGAGGCGGCCACGAACTGGCACGAGGACGGTCGCGACGTCGTTGTGACGACGGAGACGGAGGACGGAGAAGAGTCGACGTACTCCGTCGACGAGGTTCTCGTCGCCGTCGGACGAGAGCCGGTGACGGCGGGATTGAATCTCGGGGCGGCCGCCGTGGAGACGGACGACCGGGGCTTCGTCGAAACCGACGAGCACGGACGCACGACCGCGGAGAACGTCTTCGCCGTCGGCGACGTCGCCGGCGAACCGATGCTCGCTCACGCCGGGATGCACGAGGGAATCGTCGCCGCGGAGACCGTCGCCGGCGAAGACCCCCCGGAGGCGCGTGCGGTCCCCGCCGTGGTCTTCACCGCCCCCGAAATCGCGACCGTCGGGCTGAATCCAGACGAGGCGAGGGCGGAGGGTATCGACCCGCTCGTCGGCGAGTTCCCGTTTTCGGCGAGCGGACGAGCGATGACGACGCGGGAGGCGACCGGGTTCGTCCGTCTCGTCGCCGCCGGGGACGGGCGGGTCGTGGGCGGACAGATCGTCGGCCCGGAGGCGTCCGAACTTATCGCGGAGATCGGACTTGCGGTACAGGAGGGCGTCACCCTCGAAGCGGTAGCCGAGACGATACACACGCATCCCACCCTCTCGGAGGCGACGATGGAAGCTGCCGAACACGCGCTGGGACGGGCGATTCACACGGCGAATCGGTAGCGAATCCGAGCGGACGTAGTTTTAAATAGGCCGCACTTCCCTTAGTAGACGATGGTAGACGTTATCAGGATTCCTAAGCTGGGGCTGAGCGACTACGGCGAACTCGTCTCGTGGGAGGTCGACATCGGCGACACAGTGTCGAAAGAACAGGTCGTCGCCGTCCTCGAATCAGAGAAGGCCAGCGCCGACATCGAATCGACGTCGGACGGCGTGCTGCTCGAGACGTACGTCGAGACGGGCGAGGAGGTCGCGATCGAGGTGGGAAAACCGCTCGCCGTCGTCGGCGAAGAAGGGGAATCCGTCCCGTCGCTGGACGAACTCGACGAGACGGCGGAGGAGGACGACGCGCAGTCGAAACCGGAATCGGAGACGGAAACGGCCGCGACGCAGTCCGACGACGGGCAAAGCGGCGCGTCGGCGTCGGACGTCAAAGCGACCCCGCGAGCGAAGCGGCGCGCGCGCGAGGTGGAGGTTGACCTCGCCGCCGTCGACGGAACCGGGCCACAGGGCGCCATCACCGAAGACGATATCGAACGGCACCGCTCCGAGAACGGTCAGGATAGCGGGTCGACGACCGAGAGAAGCGACGAGGAGGTCAAGGCCACGCCCCGTGCGAAGCGTCGGGCGACCGAGGACGGCGTGGAACTCGCGAACGTCAAGGGGAGCGGACCGGAAGGAGCCGTGACGGAAGACGACGTCGAAGCGTATCTCGAATCGGCCGCGGAAGGGGAGTCGGAAGCGGAACCGGCATCGGCATCTTCCGGCGATCTGACGGTCACCGAGTCGCACGAACTTTCGGGCATCCGGAAGACCATCGCCGACCGCCTGAGTCAGAGCGCGCGCGAGAAGCCGCACGTGATGGGCACCAGAGAGGTGAGCATCGAGCAACTCGAACGCGTCCGCGACCGTCTCCGAACGAACCACGACGTCGACGTCTCCCTGAACGACCTCCTGTTACACCTCGTCGGGAGGGTTCTCGACGACCTGCCCGAGTTCAACGCCCACTTCGAGGACGGGACCCACAAGTTCATCGACGAGATAAACGTCGGATACGCGGTCGACGGGTCCCGCGGACTGGTCGTGCCGGTGATTCCCGACGTGCTCGAACGGTCGCTGTCCGAGTTGTCGGAGATGCGGCGGTCGTTAGTTCAGCGGGTCATCGACGACGAGTTCGAACCGGCGGACCTCCAGGGCGGAACGTTCACCGTCACGAACGTGGGCGTCTTCGAGATGGACGTCTCGTACTCCATCATCAATCCGCCCGAGGTTGCCATCCTCGCCATCGGGCGCCGGAAGCACGCGCCGGTCGAACGAAACGGCGAGGTGGACTTCGAGAAGGTCATCACGTTTAGTCTGACTATCGACCACCGCGCTCTCGACGGCGCGGACTCGGGCGCGTTCCTCGACCAACTCGCCGAGTACGTCGAGCACCCCGGAGTGGTGCTGGACGCCGTGTGACCGCCCAGTAACGGTTCGATTTCTCATAGTCGCCGGTCGTACGTCTGCGAACCTACGGTTTCCGATGCCCGTTCGTTTCGGCGAATCGCATCACGGGAACGTTACAGTACTAACTATGTAAGGTATGCTCGCAGCTCATTGTTACCAACTCACGTGGAGATGGCATAAATTTACGGGTCGTAAATACAGAACGTGATATACAAACTAGATACCGGCGCAGAGGGATATATCCGACAGTTAGTTTGTATCCGTATGAGGCCGCCGATAGAGTCTCTCGGGCTCAGTTTGGCCCTACGCTCGGCTCAAGCGGTCGGATTCCCCGCGGTTCCGCTGACACGGAAGATAACGACGTGCGGAGCAAGCATCTCGTCTCCTCGGTCTGACGGAGAGATTCAAGGCGCAAGCCTCGCCGTTTACGGCGGGGTAAGCCGACCATTCGTGGATACCGAGCCGACGCGAGAGCGGACGGGAACGCGATGGTCGCTTGACCAACGAGGAATCGTCGAACCCGAGAGTTCACTCGGCGCGATAGCTGGCTGCATCGCGACCGAGGAATCCTCGCCGTTCACGGCGGGGAGGAAGTCAAAAGCGGGGATGGTGCGCGAGGCAATCTGGGGGCGGGTAAAACCTTATCTCGGGCGGCCGTGTAACGCCCCTATGGCACTGGATCGGTTCTCCTTGGAGGGGAGCGTCGCGGTCGTCACCGGCGGCAGTCGAGGTATCGGCGAGGAGACGGCCGTGGCCATGGCGGAGGCCGGCGCGGACGTCGTCCCCGTCGCCCGCTCGGAGGACGCCCTCCGAGAGACGACGGAACGAATCGAAGCGACCGGGAGCGAGACGCTGTTGTTCCCACAGGACGTGACCGACCGCGAGGGCATCGAGCGGCTGTTCGAGGAGGTCGAAGAGCGAATCGGTCCCGTCGACGTCCTCGTGAACAACGCCGGCGTGAACCCCTACTTCGGCAGTACGAACGAACTCGACCCCGAGACGTGGGAGCACATCTTCGCCGTCAACGTGCAGGGGGCGTTCACCTGCGCCCAGCAGTTCGGGCGGCGCATCGCGGAACGGGAGGGGACCGGGTCGCTCGTCAACGTCTCCAGCGTCGGCGGCGTCGTCGCGCTTCCGTACCAGACGCCGTACACGGCCTCGAAACACGCCATCGTCGGGCTGACGAAATCGTTAGCCGTCGAGTGGGCGCCCGACATCCGGGTCAACGCGCTGGCGCCGGGGTACGTGAAGACCGAGTTCACCGCGGGCGTCCGGGAGAACGAGAGCATCCGGGAGGACATCCTGGCGAACATCCCGCAGGACCGCTTTGCCGACCCCGAGGAGGTCGCCGCGAGCGCCGTCTACCTCGCGAGCGACGCCGCCTCCTACGTCACGGGGGAGGTCCACCTCGCGGACGGCGGCATGGCGGCACAGTAACGCGCGACCGAGACGGCGGAGCGACGGAGACACCATCAAACCATGTCAGAGGATCCACAGCCCGACACCTACTTCGAACGAATCGTCGACAGCGGTGCGCTCGCTGACTACCTGAAAGCACAGCTCGGACCGGCCGAACCGTACGATATCTCCCACCACGGGGAGGGCCACTCCAACGAGACGCTGTTCGTCACGTGGGGTGACACCGAACTCGTGATTCGGCGGCCGCCGCCGGGCGAAGTCGCCTCCAGCGCCCACGACGTCCTTCGCGAGTACTCCGTCGTCGACGCGCTTCAGGACACGGACGTCTGTGTCCCGCCGACTGTCGCCGCCTGCGAGGACCACTCGATTCTCGGGAGCGACTTCTACGTAATGGAGGCCGTCGACGGCGACGTGATCAGAACCGCCGTCCCCGACAGGTTCGAAACGTCGGAGCACAGGCGGCGACTCGGCACCGAACTCGTCGACACGCTCGTCGAGATTCACGATGTCGACTACGAGTCGGTCGGCCTCGGCGAGTTCGGCCGCCCGGCGGGGTTCACCGAGCGACAGGTCGAGCGGTGGCGGAAGCAGTTCGAGTGGGCCGCGGAGGTCACGTTCGAGGACAGACGCGTCCCCGGAATCGAAGACGTGGGCGAGTGGTTGGCGGAGAACGTCCCGGAGACGCACCCGCACACGCTCGTCCACGGCGATTACAAACTCGACAACGTGATGTTCGGCCCCGGAACGCCGCCCGAAATCGTCAGCGTCTTCGACTGGGAACTGAGCACGCTCGGTGACCCGCGGACGGACGTCGGTTGGATGC
This sequence comes from Halogeometricum sp. S1BR25-6, assembly GCF_031624495.1. Classification (NCBI taxonomy): domain Archaea; kingdom Methanobacteriati; phylum Methanobacteriota; class Halobacteria; order Halobacteriales; family Haloferacaceae; genus Halogeometricum; species Halogeometricum salsisoli. The sequence goes on from NZ_JAMQOP010000003.1 coordinate 116,803, forward strand.
TCTCGTTTTGGTGGGACGAGACGGACCCCGACCCGCCGGGGTCGACGGGCGACCTCTACCCGACGTTCATGCGCCACCCCGACTACCCGACGCGGCGAGAACTGGTCGATAGATACGAACGCGCCGCCGGCATCGAGTTCGAGCACCAGCGATTTTACCGCGTCCTCGCGGTCTACAAGCTTGCGGGCCTCGGCGAGATGTTCTACCGGCGCTACCTCGAGGAGAACGCGAACGACCCGCTGTACCCGAAGATGGAAGACGGCGTCCCCGAACTCGCCGACCGAGCACGTCGAATAATCGACGGTAACGAACCGCTGTAGCCTCGAAACTCCGTTGCGAGTCGCTCTTTCCGGCCACGTGCCGTCGAGAGCGCGGTCCGATTCGACCTGACTCGACCCGGTTCGACTCGTCTCGCCGAGCCTTCACACACCGTAACGGACGACGTTTTCTAACTCCGACTCGTCGACGTCCTCGAACGCGGCGCGTGCGATGGAGCGTTTGTGCACCTCGTCGGCGCCGTCGACGATGCGGAACTGCCGGACGCTCTCGTAGAAGTCCGCCAGCGGCAGGTCCCGACCGATGCCGTTCGCTCCGCAGTACTGCAGCGCCGTGTCGATGGTCTCCTGCACGACGTTCGCGGTGAACACCTTACACATCGCCACCTCGATGCGGGCCTCCTCGCCGGCCGCGATGCGCCTCGCCGCCGTTCGGTTCAGCGACCGCGCGGCCTGCAACCGCATCTCCTGCTCTGCGATGTCGAACCGCGCGTGCTGTTTCTCGCTTAGTGTCTCTCCGAACGCCTCTCGCTCCGAGAGATACGCTTTCGCGACCGACAGCGAGCGCTGCGCCATGCCCGAAAAGCGGAGACAGTGCGTCAGGCGTGCGGGTCCGAGTCGCTCTTGGACGTGCTGAAATCCCTTCCCCTCCTCGCCGAGCAGGTTCTCCTCGGGAACGCGAACGCCGTCGTATTTGATTTCGGCGTGACCCTTCCCCTCGATGTCGCTCTCGACGTGCGGGATGTCGCGGACGACGTTCACCCCGTCCATCTCCTTCGGAACGATGAACACGGAACACCCGGCGTAGGGGTGGGCGTCCATGTCTGTACGGGCGAAGACGAGCAGCACGTCCGCCGCCGACCCCTGCGTCGTCCACCACTTGTGACCGTCGATGACCCACTCGTCGCCGTCCTTCTCGGCGGTCGTCCGAATCATCTTCGGGTCCGACCCGGCGCCCTGCATCGGTTCGGTCATCGAAAAGCCCGAGCTAATCTCTCCCGCGACCAGCGGACGGAGGTACTCCTCTTTCTGGGACTCGGTGCCCTGCATCTCGAGGAGGTGCATGTTCCCCTGGTCGGGCGCGGCCATGCGCATTGCCATCGGTCCGAGCAGACTCCGGCCCGCCTGCTCGAACGTCGGCAACACGTCCCGGAAGTCGTAGCCCATCCCGCCGTACTTCTCGCTGATCTGCGGCGCGTAGATGCCGGCGTCCCGCGCCGCGCGCCTGAGTTCGCGCACCGTCTCCGCGGAGACGCTCTCCCCGCCGCCGAGTTCGCGTTCGGCGGGGATGACGACTCCCTCCATCAGGTCGCGGGCGCGGTCGGCAAGCTCCTCGGCGGCATCCGAATCATCGAACGTGATCATCTCTCGGATCGAAATTCCCGGCGCACCCCCATAAAGCTGTAGTCGCCCGCTCAGTCCTTCAGGAGCGTCCGGAACACCTCCGGGTCCGCGCTGAACTTGAGGACGTTCGTGACGACGGTGTTCTTGAGGTCCAAGATGAGGTCGCCGTACGCCTTGTAGAACTCGTGAATCCACCGCGACTGCTGTTCGATGTCGCGGAAGATCATCACCGACTTCCACTGGTACTGCCCGTCGGCGAGGAAGAAAAACAGGGTGTGCTCATCCGACCGGATGAACTCCATGGCGGCGCGCCACTCGGCCGCGAAGTTCGGCGGGAAGAACTGGTACTCGAAGAGGCTGAAAAAGAGATACTCCTCGTTCGGGATGACCGTCTCGCGGAAGACGCCCTCCTCGCGCATCTGCCGGATCGACTCGCTCACGGTGACTCGCGAGACGTCGATGCCGTACTTCTCCTCCAAGAGGTCGCGGAGTTCCTGTGCCGAGAGCGTCGGGTCGTCCGCCAGTTCGCCGAGGATGTATCGATCCCGGTCTTTGAGATCCCAATCGGGGTACCGCGCGTTCTCGTTCATACCTCCTACTCAGAAGATTGGCGTGTTAGTCTTATCGGACGAACGACCCAGAGACACAGGTGAGCGAACTTCCGCCAGGATGTGACCAGATCCCGTTTAGATATGATGGGATATTGCGTTCCTGAGTATAGACTCTCGATAGTGAGAACAGATACGATAGGTACGTTTTCGAATGGGTCTAATATATCTTCATCCTTCTCGTTATGAGACTGAACTGAGTCTTCAGAAACGCTTCATCACAAAGCTGTGCACCTCATGCGCCTCTTGGTCGCCGACCACCCATTCGTCGACGGCAACAAACGAACTGCACTCGACACAGTCGCGACGTTCTACCGGGTACATGTTCGATTATGGCGATGAGGTTCGAGCACTGATTCCTCACGTTCTGCCAACGGCGAAGTCCGCAAACTCTACGAGCGGTATCACGCGGCAGAGACCGACGACGAACGCCGCGAGGCTGCACTTGAGATGGCGCTACTCGACAGACGCCGTCATGCGGATATCTATGCGGCCCTCGAAACCGAGTGAAGCACGTGTCGAATGTGTACCACTCCTGAACGGATGGGTTTCTTTGCCGCGTCCGTCTGATTCGGTCCGAGTTCTGTATCTCACCCCAGAGACTCGACTCTCGTTCTTCAGCACCTCTACTTTCTACTAGCAAGGTGGTAGATTTCTGCGGTCGTGCTGAATACAGAGCCGAATCGGTCACGGCCTCAGTCTCAGTATGAGAGAATCGAATCGCTCAGAACAGACGTGCGAGTGTCTCATTTCTACTGTCGGGAACGGTTCTATGGCGTCAACGCCTCGGCGTGTTTGAGACAAATGTGCTCACGTCGAGACCTCTTCGTCCGTATCAGTGGCTGAGCACTCTGTGGAATTGTCTGCAAGGACGTTTCCCATCCACCGACCACGGAAGAAGACAACCGCTCCTGTGATGGCCGCAGTGGCGTTGGAGAGCGCGATGGCGTACCACGCACCAGTGGCGCCGAACCTGAGGACGAACACCAGTACGAGTGCCGTCACCGCACGAACACCCCAGAGCGTCGTGACGCCGATGCTCATCGCCAGCCGAGTCGACCCGGCTCCGTAGAACGCTCCGTTCATCATGTGATACGACACCATGATGGCCCACGTGGGTGCGACGATTCGGAGGAAGGTTGCGCCGTGGCTGATTATCGAGGGTGCGTCTGGACCGCTGATGAACACCCCGATGATTGGTTGAGCGAACCAGACGGTGATGAAACCGACAATCAGGAAGGCTGTGGCGAGGATTGTGATAGCGCTATACACCGTTCGACGGGCCCGGTCGGGCTGACCACCGCCGAGGTTCTGACCGACGACCGTCTCGACGGACATCCCCATCGCTACCGTCGGCAGCCAGACCAGCGAGATGAATCGGTTGCCGATACCGTACGCAGCCACAGCGTCAGTACCCACCGTGGCAATCAGTGCCGTCATGACGATAGCTGCAATGGACTGGGTGCTCTGGTCGATGGCTCCGGGGCCCCCGATTCGGACGATTTGTGCAACCGTGTCCGCCTCTAACAGGAGGTCATCACGGCTGAGTTGCAGGCCGACTCGCGCACTGAACAGCAACCACAGACCAACGATAGCAGCAACAGCACGCGAGAGGACGGTCGCCAGTGCAGCACCTTTGACACCGAGTCCGGTGAACCCGGTAGCGGCGAGCAGCGACGCCTGAAGGTCGTTGAGTCCCACCCAGCCGAAGAGGGGGTTGTCGGCGAATCCGAGGACGAAGAACGGGTCGAGGACGATATTGAGGCCGACGCTGAGCGCCATCAAGTACATCGGCGTCTTCGTGTCTCCCCACCCGCGTAGGAGCGCCATGAAGACGAAAAATCCGAAGGTGAACGGCATTCCGGAAACGATAATCCGGGTGTACGTGACGGCGAGACCGTATACTGCCGTTCCCGGAGGAACGCCTATCAGCCGGAGGAGTTGTGGTGCGAACAGCACGCCGAGTGTCGCCACGCCGACGGAGAGCAACCCAACGAACGCAATTGTCTGACCGGCGATATGGTTGAGCCGACCATCGTTCCCTGCACCGACGTGCTGAGAGACGAGAATCGTTCCAGCGTTCGTCATCCCCCCACCGACGCTTATCAGCAGGAAGAGCAGCGGCCACGAGAAAGAGAGTGCACTCACTGCGTCAGCACCCAGCCGACCGACCCAGAACGCATCGGTGAGGTTGTACGCTACCTGAAGCAACTGGGTTGCAGTAAGGGGGCCTGCGAGTACAAGCAGTGGCCAGACAACCGACCCTTCGGTGAACCGCCCCGATTGGGTGGTCGACGGGTCGGTCATTCGCTGCCCTCGACGACTGGGGCACATCGAGCAGCTCGATTGGATGATGTTCGCACTCGGTCGAGGAGTGGCGATCCGGTAGATGGCACGTGTGGCGATTCAGTCATTTGGCGATATTCGTATCTTATCGAGATTCGTGGCTGTCGAGCGAGGCACTACTGTACGAGAAGAGTACGGGCCGTAAGCCGAGCGCCGCTGAGAAAGCGGCACGAGGATTACTCACTGGAACGGCGTCGCTCCCGAGTGAGGCGACCGGCGATGGGCCCGCGTGTGTCGGACCCAGCTACAGCGCGGCGCTCATGAGAACTATCGCAGTGAACGGAAGTATCGTACAAATAAGTTCGTCACTGAACCGGCCCGCACCTGTCTCGCATATCGAGATGATACATTCACAGGCGCTACTCAGTGGTTAGTTCAGCGGTCGGGACGAAAATAACGAGCCTTCGGTAGTAAATACATCCTCTGTACTCAGCACGCCGCTCCTGACAGCGTTCGGCGAGGTTGCTGCGAGCGTGCTGAATAGAGGGCGCGAATCGGTCACGGACTCGGCACCTGCTGTGAGAGAATTGCATCGCTCAGAACAGGCGAGCTACGAGTCGCTCGGTCTCGGTGTTCGTCAGTCAGCATAAGTGTCTTGAGGACGAGTAGACGTTTCCAGCCCGATTTCATTCCCTCGAACCCGGCAATCAGCAAACCAACTGAACTACGGACATGTGAAAGTCGCAGCGGGGAGGCGACTTTGGGTGGCCAATGTCAGACCAAGGGGGGAATTGGAGGCATAGACGGATGTCGCGTCCATCGGCGGGTGTCTCCAAGGTGAGTGATTCTTGGTGGACAGGTGGACAGTTGACCCGGCGTTCCGCCGATGGACAGTTCAACCTGAAGGTGTATCACACTGAGGCTCCGGGTTGTTCCTAAGCACCCTTCAAGTCAATAACGGCAAAATAAGCCGACTGTTTGCGTTCTTCGAGACTCCATATCAGGTGCAACATAGACTAAATGCGTCGGCGGAGAAGTAGAAGTTGGTCGGCTGAACGCCCCTTTGTGTGCGCCTCTCACGGGACCCAGATGTGGGTTGCTGGCAGTCCGTTCGTCGCGTAGACGAGTGGACGCATAATCGGCTTGTACGCGCCCACGAGGCTAGTACCCATGATTCTCGCTCAACCGCGGCTCCACGACTGCCTTCGCCGTCGACGACCGCTCGTCTCCCTCACTCCTCAAGCGAACGCCCGCTCAATAGATACCGAGGGTGAGAGCGAATGACGGCGTTTCTGGACTTTACCATCCAAAGTAACGAATTCACCCTCGGGGAAATCTTGGACGTAGAGGCGGCAACACAGGTCGAACTAACGCAGCTCGTCCCTGTCGGGGAATCCCTCGCTCCGTATTTCTGGGCCGATACGGACGACGACGATGCGGTCGCCTCGGAGGTCCTCGCGTCACCGCACGTCGAGACAGTGAGCAAACTGGACGGGGCGACCGGACGGAGTCTCTTCCACGTGCGATGGAAGACGCACGTCGACGAGTTGTTCGATACGCTCCAAGCCCACGACCTCGCAGTGCTTCGAGGGGTGGGTTCCGAGGGATGCTGGAAGTTCAGACTTGTTGCCGAGAATAGGGCGACGTTCAGCGAGTTCCAGTCCGCCTGTCAAGAGAAAGGTATTCGTCTGACCGTAAATCGGCTCTCGAACAGCGCCGCCGACAACAATCCCATATACGGAGTGACCGCCAAACAGCGAGAAGCACTCCTGCACGCGTACAAATCCGGGTACTATGACGTGAACAAGCCGGTACAATTAGGGAAATTGAGTAACGGATTAAACATCAGCCAACAAGCGTTCGGCTCCCGTTTGAAAAGAGGAACCGGCAACTTAATTCGGAACACGATTGTCGTCGATGGCTGATAATAACGTGCCCCTCAGTTACTAACGACAATCTAAGGGGTGAATATCGTCCGTGTGTCAGACGTGACTCTTTTACAGTACATCGCTCAGTTTGCACGCGCTATTGAACGGCTATTTCGAAATCAATGGCGTGAAACGAATCGCAGTGGCGTGCTGAACTCATCCTCTGAGTGTTGCACGCCGCTCTTGGCAGTGTTCGGTGAGGTTTCTGCAGTGGCCTCCGAGGAGGGTATAGAGTGGACCGGATCGAATCCAGATTGGCTCGACAGCGGGACGGAAATCCGGTGGCCGATGGCGGGTTCGGACCGAACTCGTGAGCAACTGCAGAGCTGCGGGTTCGAACTGCTGGGGGAATGGGATGTTCCGGACCCGACGACAACCGATGAAACGAAACCCTTCTTCCTCGCTCAACGTATCGAATAGTTCTCAAAACAACTAGCCTCCGGCTGCACACACCCTCTCTATTCAGCACGCGGCTTCTCTCAATCTCTGAAAATTTCAGCGGAGTCTCTCGTGCAGCAACGAACGCTTCGCCGCGCGAGTCCTTACTCCCGGAAGCCGAGCAGTCGAAGGCCGTTCAGAGACACGACGACAGTTGACCCTTCGTGTCCGACCACCGCGAGCGGCAGCGGGATGCCTCTGAGGAGAATCGCGCCGACCATGAGCGCAATCGCACCGAATGCGATGGCGAGGTTGACAGAGAGCGTCCGGCGAGTCCGTCGGCCGAGACGGAGCACGTACGGAATCTTACTCAGGTCGTCGCCCATGAGGACGACGTCGGCGGTTTCGAGCGCCACGTCGGTTCCAGCGCCGCCCATGGCGATACCGAGAGTCGCTGTGGCGAGCGCCGGCGCGTCGTTCACGCCGTCACCGACCATCGTCACGGTCTCGTGCTGCTCAACCAGGTCTTCGATGGTCGCGACTTTCTCCTCCGGCAGCAGTTCGGCGCGGTAGTCGTCGATACCGACTTCGTCGGCGATTCGCTTTGCCACGCGTTCGTTGTCGCCGGTCAGCATGACGATCTGTTCCACACCGAGTGCGCGCAGATCGGCCACCATCTCGGCCGCGCCGGGGCGAAGCGTGTCGGTGAACCCGAGCCAGCCCAGAACGCGAACCCCGTCGGCGGCCTCCCGTGCGACGAGAACGCTCGTCTTCCCCTCCGCCTCCAGCGACTCCAACCGCTTTCGTCCGCGTTCGTACCCCTCTATCGACGCGTTCTCGAGGACGGTCCCGAAGTAGCTCCGATTACCGATGTGGACCGTCGCGTCGCCGACCGTCGCTCGAACGCCTTTCCCGGCGACCGCCTGGAATCCGCGGGCGTCTGCGACGTCGAGCGTTCGCTCCGCTGCCGCGGAGACCGTCGCGCGGGCCAAGTGGTGCTCCGAACGGGCTTGGACGGCAGCGGCGAGTGCGAGCAGGTCGTTCTCGCTTAGTGACGCCGTCTCGGGGTCGCGGACTTCCACGTCGGTCAGTTGCGTATCTCCCTGCGTGAGCGTTCCCGTCTTGTCGAAGGCGACGGCGTCGATGTTCGCCGCCGCTTCGACGTGCTCGCCGCCCTTGAACAGGACGCCTTGGCGCCCGCCGGACGCGATCGCGGATAACACGGCCGCCGGTGTCGAGATAATGACCGCGCACGGAGAGGCGGCGACCATGAGCGTCATCGCCCGGTAGAACGTGCTCGAGAACTCGCCGCCGAGTGCGAGCGGAATCGCAATCGCCGCGACCGTGAGCCCGAACACGCCGAGGACGTACGGCTGTTCGAGACGGTCGATGAGACGCTGCGTCGGCGCCTTCTCGCTCTGGGCCTCTTCGACCATGGTGATGAGGCGGGTGATCGCCGATTCGTGGGCCTGCCGGGTGACTTCGATTTCCAGACTGCCGCTCTCGTTGATGGTGCCCCCGAACACCTCGTCTCCGGGCGCTTTCGAGACGGGGGCCGATTCGCCCGTCAGAGAGGACTGGTCGACCGTGCTCTCTCCGGCTTCCACGACACCGTCGAGCGGGATTCTGTCGCCCGGCCGGACGACGAACACGTCTCCGACGGCCACCTCGTCGATGGGCGTCGTCACTTCTTCTCCGTCGCGAAGGACCTGCGCCTCGTCGGGGCGCATCTCGACGAGCGACTTGATGGCGCGGCGGGAGCGACCGATCGCGTAGTGCTGTAGCGCGTTCGAGAGCGAGAATAAGAAGAGAAGCATCGCCCCCTCGAACGGTGCGCCGATGGAGAGTGCGCCGAGCGCGGCGACAATCATCAGGAGGTCGATGTCGACCCGCCGGTGACGCAGGGTCTCCATCGCGCCCTTGAGTCCGTACCATCCGCCGAAGACGTACGCGACGGCGTACCCGCCCCACGCGAGAAGTTGGGGTCCGTCCAGCCATCCCGTCGCGACGCCGGTCACCATCCCGAGAAGCGCTAGTCCGACGAACGCAGATTCCCTCCGCAGTTCCGCACGCGTACTGACGCCGTCCTCCGCTTCGGACTCGTCTCGAATCGAGACGCGGTGCCCGCGAATCAGTGCTTCGAGTTCGTCACTCGTGACGCTGCGGGAGTCGTACGTGATTCGGACATCGCCCGTCCGGAACGAGACGTCCGCCTCGTGAACGCCCGGCGTCTCTTTCAGCGCCCGTTCGAGCGACAGCGCTCCCGCTTCGCTTCGCCCGCCTCGTCGTTCGACCGAGAACGTGCACGTCGATTTCGGAGGGGCTGTGGATTGTGGCATGGAGTGGGGAACGCTGTATCCGTGCGATGGAGAACGTACACCTCCAACGGAATCGCTCTAAGAGTACCTGTCGGTACGTCTTATCCGCGGAGTATCATCCGCGACGGCGTCCGTACCGTCGACGACAGCATCATCGGATGACCGTCACCGGTCGTCGACCGCGTCGCATCACCGTCTCCGCGACGCTCCCAAATATCGCGCGGTCGAGTCCGCGCCGTCCGTGACTCCCGACGACGATCTGGTCGATGTCGTGTTCCTCCGCGTAGTCGAGAATCTCCCGTCCGGGTCGTCCGACGACCGTGGCGCTGTCGAGTTCGACACCGTACTCCGCCGCGATGGCTTCGGCGGCCTCGTGTATCGCGGCCGCCCGTTCCCGTGCGTCGTCGAACCACACTTCCGCTTCGGGGAGGCCGCCGGCCTCCGCAGCGATGACCGCATCGACCGGGTCGATCACGTGAATCGTCGTGACCGACGCGTCCGGAAAGGTTTCGACGGCGTACCGTACGGCGCGCTCGGCGAGCGGTGACCCGTCGGTCGCGACGAGGATTTTCCCGGACATATCCCCGTGTTCGACTCACGGAGAGATGAGTGTACCGGGAACCGGACCGAACGGAAAGATTTCTGAGCGGGCCGAGCGAGGCGCGAACGCATGTCCAGTGGCAGGTCCCTCCCCCTCGCCGTCGTGTTCGGACTCCTCGTCGGCGGCCTCGTGTATCGGTTCTTCCTCCCGGACTGGTATCCGGCGCTCGGCATCGCGGCAATTTACGCCGGCGCGGCGTACTTCTATCTCGCCTTCGACGTGTCGTTGCTCGGCGCGCAGATCGAGTTCACCGACCGCTCGGACAAGGCCGGCTACGCGGTCGGACTGTTCGGGTTGAGTGTGAGCCCCCTCGCGCTCGGCGAGTCCGTCGGGTTGCGGGATTCGGCCGTCGTCGGGGTCATCGTGTGGCTGCTAGGCGTTATCGCGTTCCTCCTCTTGGCGACGACGGCCGCCCACGAAGAAGGGTCCGAGGCCCCATAGAGAACCGCTCGACACGACGGCGGACGGCGTCTGCACCGTCCGTCGAAGCGATGGAACTGGCGACACGCCGACCGTATCCCCATTCGAGGCGTGCGCTGTTCGGTGGTTAAAAGTCCTAAATCCGGCGTTAAGCGGTGTCAAGGAGCACATAGTGTTATGCGTGGAGTATAATGATTGTACATGGTCACGAAAGCGAACGCCGAGCAGTACGGTGGAACGATTTCGGTGCGCGGGGTCGTCGTCTCGGTCGGCTACACGCTGTGGTTGCTCGTCACGTCGGCGCTGCAGAGCGTGCGGGAGCGACTCCGAAGCGAGTGAACTGACTGCCAACAGGGGCAGCAAGCGGAGACAAACTCCCGTTCTCGGAGCGAACGACGGGAACGGGTACCCGGCGGAGTTCGCGCGTGCGACCGTGTACGGCGGATAGAGCCGTCGAACGACGCGTTCGTTCCGCGTCTGTTTTGTGCGCCGAACCGATAGCACGAACGATGCGCGACCGAACGTTCCGTCGGGACGCGGCACGCCTCCTCGTCGCCGCCGCCGCACTCGCGGTCGCCGCCCGCCCGGTTGCGGCCCACCAGTTCGCGACGCGGTTCGACGCTCCCGTTCCGCTGACGCTCCTCTACGCGGGTGCGGGAGTCACCGTCGCCGCGACCGCCGTTCTCGTCGCGCGACTCGACTTGACGCCGGACCGGACCGCGACCCTCGGCGTCCTCCCCGCCCGTGCCCGCTATGCGCTCCGGACGCTCGGCCGCGTCGGCTTCCTCCTCGTCTTCCTCGCCGTGCTGGGACACGGCGTGTTCGGGCCGCGCGCTCCCGGCGAGAACGTCGCGACGCTTCTCACGTGGGCGGTCTGGCTGAAGGGCGTCGCCCTCGTGGCGATACTCGTCGGCAGTCCGTGGCGGACCCTCTCGCCGTGGCGGACGGCGTACGACGCCCTCTGCCGACTGGAGGGCGAGGCGATACGCGTCCGGCGGTACCCCGCTCGACTCGGAGACTGGCCCGCGCTGCTCGGGTTCGTGCTCCTCGTCGGCGTCATCGAGAACCTCACCCGGGTCCCGCAACTCCCCGACGTGACCGCCGTCGTCGTCGCATCCTACGGGCTCGTGATGCTCCTCGGTGCCCTCGTGTTCGGCGCCGAGTGGTTCGAGCGCGCCGACCCGCTGGACGTGTTCTATCGGCTCTTGGGGCGGGTCGCTCCCCTCCGGCTTCGCGAGACAGACGCCGGAGCGGCCGAACTCGTCGTCCGGTATCCGTGGCGGGGCTGTACCGACCCGCTCGAATCGCGGACGGCCGCGGCGTTCGTCGTCGCGATGGTCTACACGGTGACCTTCGACGGGTTCGCCGAGTCGCCGACGTACCGCGACCTCTACTTCGGCGCGCAGGAGGCGCTGGGCGTCGGCGGGACGGTGAGCATCCTCCTGTACGGTTTCGGACTGCTCGGGTTCGTGGGCTGTTTCGCGGGCGTCGCGGCGGTCGTCGGTCGACTGCTCCGAGCCGGCGTTACGCGCGCGGAAACGCGGTCGTCCCGGACCGGGTCCGACGGCGGGACCGTCCGCGCGACGTCGCTCGTGCTCGCCCCGACGCTTCTCCCCATCGCGGCGGGGTACGAGTTCGCGCACAACGTCAGCTACGTCCTGACGTACGCGGGGCGGCTTCCGCGCGTCGTCGGTCTCGAAGCGGTCGACCCGCTGTGGTGGCTCTCGCTGCCGCTGTTTTGGGGGCTGCAGGTGTGTCTCATCGTCGGCGGTCACGTCGTCGCCGTCGTCGCCGCCGATGCCGTCACCCGACGCCTCGCGCCGACGGAGCGGTGGGCGCTACTCGCGCACGCGCCGCTGGTCGCCCTGATGGTCGGCTACACCGTCCTCTCGCTGTGGGTCGTCTCGCTCCCCGTCGCGGGCTGACCCGCCCGCTTCCGAGCGCGACACCAGAGCACTCACGTCCGCCGGGATACGACTCTCGTTCGAATGAGAGCGCCGACGCTCCTGGCGGTGTCCGCTATCGTCCTCGTTCTCGGGACCGTCGTCGCCCTCGGATTCGCCGGCGGACTCGGGAGCGGCGGTCTGGAGGCGACGTGGACGAGCGACACCGGTCGGGACATCTCCTCGAACCACCACGCCGTCGCGGTCGGCGGGGAGCGGGTGTACGCACCCGTCAGCGGCGCGGACCGGACCGGGAACTGCGCGCTCGTCGCGATGAACGCGACAGACGGGTCGACCGCGTGGGCGTACACGCTCCCCGCGGCGAACTGCACCATCCACTCCGTCGCCGACCCGACGGTCGCGGACCTCGACGGCGACGGTCGCCTCGAAGTGCTGGCGGTCACGACCGAGCGGGAGGTGGCCGTCTTCGACGCGGAGTCGGGCGACCTCCGGACGCGACTGGGGCTCTCGAACTACGGCTACACGAAGCCGCTCGTCGCCGACCTCGCCCCCTCGCCCGGTCGCGAAATCGTCGCCGTCGACGTGAGCGGCACCGCGTTCGTCTTCGCGGCGGACGGCACGGAACTGTGGCGCGCGGACCTCGACGGCTACGTCTGGGCGCAGCCGGCGGTGGCCGACTTCGACGGCGACGGCGACCCCGAACTACTCGTCGGCGAGCGGACGGGCGAGGCGGTTCTCTTCGCCGGCGACGGCTCCGTCGAGTGGAACGAGACGGTGACGACGAACGGGTCGGTGACGTGGGGCGCGCACGGACAGGCCGACGACGACCCGGCCCTCGAAGCGGTGTTCACGACCGTCGGGGGCGACGCGGTCGCCGTCGACGGCGCGTCCGGCGAGGTCGAGTGGCGAACGAACGTCGGCGAGTTCGCCGCCGTGCACGAACTCGGCGACGGCGACGGAGACGGCGACATCGAAACGTACGTCACCACAAAGGACGGGACGGTCCGCGCGCTCGACGCCGCGACCGGCGCCGAGGAGTGGTCGACCGAAATCGTCGTCGACCAGGTCCAGATGATGCCCCCGCCGACGCTCGGTGACCTCGACGGCGACGGCGCCCCGGAACTCCTCGCGACCGGGAATGACGGCAGCGTGACCGTACTGGACCCCGCGAACGGCGACGTGCTGTCGACGGACGGCCGCGACGTTCCGATATTCACGCACGCGACGCTCGCGGACGTCGACGACGACGGCGCACAGGAGGCGTTCGTCATCTACGCCGACGGGCGCGTCGTGAGATGGGAGTACGAAGGCGGCTCGTGAGCGAGGTTCGACTCCGCCGTCGTTCCGGCGAGCGCACCAGAACCGGTTTGAGGACGCGGAACCGAACGCGGGCATGAGACGACGGCAGTTGCTTCTCGGGGGTGGCACGGTCGCGCTCGGGTCGGTGGCCGGATGCGTGGGGGGTGTCTCAAACCTGTTCGAGACGTCGCCGGGCAATACGCCACCGCTCGTCGAGGACCGCCCGAACGCGGTGTACGTTCCGACCCACGCCGAGGGGATGAACATGGTCGGAGTGGGAACGCTCGGCGGCGTGAAGGTCGGAGTGATGTACTCGTACCCGCACCGGTTCTGGACGGTCGAACGGGGAGAGGGCGGATACGTCGCAACGCAGGTCGAGATTCGACCGGAGGATTCGGTGCATCTGATGGCGGTTCCGTGGGACGAGGAGACCGGAACGGTGCTTCCGAACGCCGGACTCTCCGTCGAGATCACGCGCGACGGCGAGTTGGTGAGCGAAGAGGTCATCTATCCGATGCTCTCCCAGCGGATGGGGTTCCACTACGGCGCGAACTTTTCGCTCGACGGCGACGGAACGTACGACGTCGGGGTCGGCGTCGGCGGGGTCGGGATTTCGCGATACGGTTCGTTCGAGGGAAAGTTCGGGTCGGCCGCCGAGGCCGACATCGGGTTCGAGTTCTCCGAGCGCGACTTGAACGATATCTCGTACCGACTGCTGCGCGACAGACAGGGACGGCGCGGCGCGGTGAGACCGATGGCGATGGAGATGCTGCCGACGGGAGGCGCCCCCGACTCGCTGCCGGGCACGTCGCTCGGGCGAGGAACCAGCGGGGACGCCGTGTTCCTCGGCAGCCTCGTCGAAGCCGAGCGGTTCGGTTCCAGTTCGTATCTCGCTCTCAGTGCCCGGACGCCGCACAACGAACTCGTCATCCCCGGCATGGCGCTGTCGGCGTCCGTCGACGGCTCCGACCCCGTCGAACTCGCCCCAGCGCTCGACCCCGAACTCGACTTCCACTACGGCGCACCCGTCGACGGCCTCTCGGCCGAGAGCTCGGTGGAGGTCACCGTCGACGTTCCGCCGCAAGTCGCCCGCCACGAGGGATACGAAACGGCGTTCTTGGAGATGCCCGCGTTCGAACTGGAATAGAGAAGCGAGCAACTTCATTCGTGGATATCTGACCGCTGCTGGCGAAGGTCAGGTTGCAAACAGCTTTGAGATGCGGGGGTCGTGTTGATACCAGTGATACGCGTGGCTCTCGATTCGGCGCCGCACTCGAGTGGGATCCGAACGCACACGACGGCGAGTCCCCGCCGGTTCTCGAGACTCGAATGACGTCGTCTTCGGCTTCCATCCTCGATACGTCGTCCGTGGTGCTTGTCGGAACGAGCGACTGGCTCGGCCAGTTCGCGACGCTGCTCGAAACGCGGACGACGGCGACCGTTCAGCGAGTCGAAACCAAGGCCGACGCGCTGGCTGCCTTCCGGAATCGAACGACGGACTGTCTCGTCACCGAGTACGCGCTCGGCGAAACGACCGGGCTCGAACTGCTCAGAGAGATTCGCACCGAGACCACCGTGTTCCCGGTGATCGTCGGCGCCGCGTCCGGGAGCGAAGCCATCGCCAGCGAGGCGATCGGTGCCGGGGTGACCGACTACGTCGCGCTGACGGACTCGTCCGAGCGGATGGCGGCGGAGCTTCTTGACCGGACGGAGCGCGCGATCCGCACCACACAGCGCTCGATCACGCGAAGCGACCGCGCCAGGCAGTTCGACGCGATTTTCAACGACTCGCAGACGGCGACCTGGGTCCTCGACCCGGACGGCTCGCTCGCCCGGGTGAACCAGACGGCGCGAGAGATGATCGACGAGGACGTCGAAGCCGTCGTCGGCGAACCGTTCTGGACGCTCCCCTGGTGGTCGCAGACCGACACGACCGAGGCGGAGGTCCACCGGATTATCGACGACGCATTCGACGGGGCGTTCGGTAACGTCGTCGTCTCGCAGTCGTCGCGTCTCGACGACCCGCGCGTCATCGATCTCTCCGTGCGTCCGGTCGAGAACGAACGCGGCGACCTCGTTTCTATCGTCGTCGAGGGTGTGGATATCACCGAACGCGTCACTCTCGAACAGGATCTCCGTCGATCCGAGGAACTCCACCGCGTGACGCTCAACAACATGACGGACACCGTCCTCATCACGGACGAGACCGGGGAGTACACGTACGTCTGCCCCAACGTCCACTTCATCTTCGGCTACACGGCCGCGGAGATCCGCGAACTGGGAACGATCGACGAACTCCTCGGTGAGGACCTCTTCGACCGGGAAGACCTCGCAGCGGAGGGCGTCCTCAAGAACATCGAGACGACCGCGACCGACAAAGCCGGGCGCGAGCACACGCTGTTGGTCAACGTCCGCGAAGTCTCGATTCAGGACGGAACGCTCCTCTTCAGCTGTCGGGAGATCACGAAACGCAAGCAGCGCGAGGAGGCGCTGGCGACGCTCCAAGAGACCGCTCGGGATTTCCTGTACGCCGAAACCCACCGCGAGATCGCTCACCACATCGTCGACGACGCCTCCGGCGTTCTCAACCTCGATGCCAGCGCGGTGTATCTCTTCGACGCCGACGCCAACGACCTCGAACCGGTCGCGTACTCCGAGACGATGCGGGAGCTGAACGGTCCGCTTCCGACCGTCCACGCCGACGGCGCGACCCTTCCGAGCTACAGCTTCGTCGAGGACGAAGCCCTCTTTTTCGACGACGTTCACGACGCGGAGCGACTCGAGAACCCGGCGACCGACCTCCGGAGCGTGACGTACATTCCGCTCGGCAACCACGGCGTGTTCGTCGCGGGATCGAGCGAAGTCGGCGTCTTCGACGACGTGACCCGAGAGTTAGCCGACCTGCTCGCGGCGACCGCCGAGGCGGCGCTCGACCGCGTCTCTCGCGAATCGCGACTCCGAGAGCAAGACCGCACGCTGCACGCTCAAAACGAGCAACTGACCGCCCTGAACCGAACCAACGAGACGATTCGGGAGATCGACCAAGCCATCGTCCAAGCGGAGACGCGCGAGGAGATCGACCACACGGTCTGTGAACTGTTGACGGCCGACGACCGGTTCCGATTCGCCTGGATCGGAACGATCGACTCGACGACGGGGACCGTCGAGCCGCGGGCCTGGGCGGGCGCCGATCAGGGATATCTGGACAGCCGTTCGTTCACCATCGCCGCCTCGGGGACCGACCCGGCCGGACGGACCGCGGCGACCGGCGAGGTGACGATGGTCTCGAACGTCGCCGCGGGCCTTCGCGAGGAAGCGTGGCGAAAGGACGCGCTGGCCCGCGATTACCTCTCCGTGCTGAGCATCCCCCTCGTGTACAACGACCTCACGCACGGACTGCTCACGGTCTACGCGCCGACCCGGGACGCCTTCGACGACACGGCGAAGGCCGTCTTAGCCGAACTCGGCGAGACCATCGCGTCGGCGCTCAGCGCGATCGAACGGAAGAACGCACTGCTCACCACGTCGATGACTCGCGTCGAGTTCGCGGTCGACGACTCGGCGTTCGTCCTCTCGCGACTCGCGAAGGACGCGGCGTGCACGCTCTCGTATCAAGGCGGCGTGCAGCAGTCCACCGAGGGCAGCTACGTGTTCGTCACGGTCGAAGACGCGTCGTTGGAAGACGTCGCCGACGCCGCATCGCAACTGGTCGCGATCGACGACGTCCAGCGGATCAGCACCGACCGCGACGGCGGGGTCCTCCGAGTGCGCCTCACGCAGCCGTTTCTCGCCTTGGAGTTGGCCGACCACGGCGCCGTGTTCCGCGAGGCGACCGCCGATCCCACCACCACGACGCTCGTCATCGATATTCCGAACAGCAGCGACGTCAGAACGATCACCCAACTCGTCCGCGAGACGTTCTCCGGCGTCGAGCTCCGATCGAAGCGGACGCTCGATCAATCGGTCGAACACGACCTGTACTCGACGTTCCTCGAGAAGCTGACCGACCGGCAGCTCGAAGTGATCCAGACGGCCTACTACAGCGGGTTCTTCGAGTCGCCGCGCGAGAACACCGGCGAGGACATCGCGACGACGCTCGGAATCTCCCCGCCCGCCTTCTACAAACACGTCCGGACCGTGCAGCGAAAACTGTTCGAGACGCTCTTCGAGGAGCACAAGCTCTCCGGCTGAGAATCGGCCGGATGGTTTGATAGTTAACCCCTACTCTTGGAAGTGGTTTGATAGTCAACCGCCGAATATTCCCTAATACACCTATTACGTTCTTTTCGAGTGCCCGGGTCGTTCCGCTGGCGCTCGTGAACTCACTATGAAAGATGTCGAATCCGAACCCGGTGCGGAAACCCCGTACGAGTGCTTCGAGTGCGGTAACATCGTTATCGAAGAGCACAGCCCCGGCCAGTGCCCCGACTGCGGGGGGCAGATGCGGAATCGCCGAATACCGCTCGAGTAATCATGGCCTCCCAACCAGATACCACCCGCGGTGAGTCGGACGAGACGGCGACGGTGTCGGCCGAACCGGAGTCGGCGCTCGAGACGGCTCGTCGACAGCTGTATCACGCCGCCGACCACCTCGATATCGACCCGAGCATCGTCGAACGGCTCAAGCATCCGAAGAAGGTCCACGAGGTGACGGTCCCGATCAAACGAGACGACGGAACGGTCGAGGTGTTCAGCGGTTACCGGGCCCAACACGACAGCGTCAGAGGTCCGTTCAAGGGCGGGCTTCGGTACCACCCCGACGTGACCAGAGACGAGTGCGTCGGACTCGGCATGTGGATGACGTGGAAGTGCGCCGTCATGAACATCCCGTTCGGGGGTGCGAAGGGTGGCATCGCCATCGACCCGAAGGATCTGAGCCCGGCGGAAAAAGAGCGGCTCACCCGGCGGTTCGCACAGGAGATTCGCGACGTCATCGGCCCCAATCAGGACATTCCGGCGCCCGACATGGGGACGGATCCCCAGACGATGGCGTGGTTGATGGACGCCTACTCGATGCAGGAGGGCGAGACGATACCGGGCGTCGTCACCGGCAAGCCCCCGGTGATCGGCGGCAGCGAAGGCCGCGAAGAAGCGCCCGGGCGGAGCGTCGCGATTATCACGCAGTTGGTGTGTGAACACTACGACCGCCCGCTCGCGGACACGACGGTCGCAATCCAAGGCTACGGAAGCGTCGGCGCGAACGCGGCCCGTCTCCTCGACGAGTGGGGCGCGACCGTCGTCGCCGTCAGCGACGTGAACGGCGCCATGTACGACCCGGCGGGCATCGACACGGCTGCGGTCCCGTCGCACGACGAAGAACCGGAGGCGGTCACGACGTACGCGGACGAGGTCATCTCGAACGACGAACTGCTCACACTCGACGTCGACGTCCTCATCCCCGCGGCACTCGGGAACGTGATCACCGCCGAGAACGCGGCGGCGATCGCCGCGGATTTCGTCGTCGAAGGCGCGAACGGCCCGACGACCTCGACCGCCGATTCGATTCTCGCGGAGAGGGATATCGCCGTGATTCCCGATATCCTCGCGAACGCCGGCGGCGTCACGGTGAGTTACTTCGAGTGGCTGCAGGACATCAATCGACGGGCGTGGTCGCTCGACCGGGTGAACGACGAACTCGAAGCGGAGATGCAGGCCGCCTGGGACGCGGTTCGATCGGAGTTCGAGCGGCGCGACGTCACCTGGCGTGACGCGGCCTACATCGTGGCGCTGTCCCGCATCGCCGAGGCGCACGAGGCGCGCGGGCTCTGGCCGTGAGTTGAGTCGCGGCCTCTTCTGCCCCGCGAGACGGTTCTATCGACTCCTACTCGGTCGTGGCACTATCGGCCCCCTGAGTTACGTTCCTCGGTGGAGAATTGCAAACATGCAGCTTCAATCGCTGGGTTCCGGTGCGAAAGCGACGAAGGAGATCTTCAGCGAGAAGAACGTCACCTTCCTCGCGGGGAGCATCGCCTACAGCGCGTTCGTCTCGCTTGTTCCGCTGGTGATGTTCTTCCTGCTGGCGGTTTCTCTCTTCGGGGTTCCCGACCTACAGGAGCGAATTATCACGCTCGCCACGGACAACGTCTCTCCGTCGGTCGGCGGCGTCATCGAGGTGATGATCAGCCAACAGAGCAGCGCCGGGACCGGGTCGGCGGTCGGTGCGTCGATCATCGGAGTGCTCACGCTCGTTTGGGGGGCGATCAAGGTGTTCCGCGGACTCGACACCGCCTTCTCGGAGATCTACGAGACGACGACTCGGGAATCGTTCGTGGGCCAGATCAAAAAGAGCGTCCTCGTGCTTCTCACCCTGACGCTGGGCGTCGTCGCGATGGTCGGCGCCACCAGCGTCGTCGCGTTCTTCTCGTTCGTCCCGTTCATCGAACTCGCGGTACCGCTGCTGCTCGTCGTCGGTCTCATCGCGGCGTTCTTTCCGATGTACTACTTGTTCCCCGATATCGACGTCGAACCGCGAGCGGTCCTTCCGGGAACGATCGTCGGAGCGGTGGGATGGGCCGTTCTGCAGGTGCTGTTTCAGTTGTACGTCTCCGTGAGCGGCGGCGGTGGAAACCTCATCGCGAGCATTCTGCTGTTGGTCACGTGGCTGTACTTCAGCGGCGTCGTCCTGTTGTTGGGTGCGGTCGTCAACGCGGTCGCTATCGGCCGCGCCGACGAGATTATCGGGACCGAGAGCGGGTCCTCGACGATGGATACCGAGATGGACCGCGACGAGACCGCGGCGTATCTCCGCCAGCTCCGAGAGGACCTCACCGGTCGGTTCGAAGGGTTGCGGTCCACGAGAACCGACTCCGCTCCGAAACGCGACCCCCCTCGCGAGACGGTCTCCGTTACCGAAGCCGTTCGAGAAGACGCGGAAGCGAGAACGCACGAAGTGCGGTTACGCTGGCAGTCCCACGGCGACGGCGACAGCGAGGGTGGAGACTGACCCGTCACTAACGTCTCCACGACGCTACGCAACCAATGGACGCCGCACAGAGAGGTCGCTGAGAGATCGGTGCGTTTCTCTTGTTGACGTTCGGTTGGTCGTGGAGACTCTGAGGGGCCCAAAGGCTCTCGCAGTCGAAGGGTTCCTCGAGGGCGTCACCCGCCGGCCGGCCGGTGCGGCGCTGATGATCGTCCTCGGTGCAGTGCTCGTCGCCCGGCCGTGACCATCGAATTCGAGCCTCCGTCTCGGCTCGCTGTGGCAGGCGCTGCTCGCCCGTCAGTACCACACCACGCAGCGAGTCGCCGAGAACGAACCGGTCTGTAGTCCCTCAGGCGCCGAGCCAGTTGTTGTCGCTGATCTCGTAGTCGTTTTCCTGGCAATACTTCCGCGCCCGCTGCCGGACCGCTCGCGACCCCGGTCGCTTTTGATTCGTCTGAATCTGCTCGATAATCCACTCGGTTACGACGGCAACCCCTTCGTCGTCGTCGTCCGGGGTGACGTCCTCCAAGGCATCGAACGTCTTCTCGTACACCTCATGCTGCTGAGCGCGGTCGTCGTCGGGGACCTTCGCCGTGGCTTCGGCCTCTCTAATGCGGTCGAGCGCAGCCTCGATTGACATACTGTCCTGTCGCGACCATCCGGTAGTAAACCACCGGTTCCCAGAACACCTCGACCGTGCCCGCGAGCAGGTCGTCACGAAGCGGGTCGACCGCCCCGGGTTCCGCCGCGACCGCGTCGGCGACCTAAACGGAGCGCAAGAATGAGATATGCCACGCATCAACTTCGAGGTAGACGAAGAACGGTACGAGTCGCTAAAAGCGACGAAGAAGCGTCACGGACTGACGTGGAAAGGGATGCTACTCCACGCGCAACGGGAGTTGGATTCCGGCTCGGCCACCGGGTAGCGGTCGGTCAGCACCGTGTCGCATTCCCTCCCGCCCTAAAGGGCGGGATTCCCTGCTTGAACTAAGATGGAACGAACCCGTGCGGAGCGCGGCGGCGGCGACCGCTGGCGTTCGCTCGCCGGCGTTGTAGCGATAGTCGGAAGTCTCGTCTGGATGGCGACGCCGTGGGTCCAGACGGCCGTGCTCGGCGACCGACCGTACGTGGCGAGCGTCTTCGACGTCACTTCGTTCGGAGGCTGGGCACTGATGCTCGTCGGGCTGGTCGGATACCACAGCGCGTTCCGAGACGAGCACGGACGGGTGGGCCGAATCGGAGTCGGGCTAACCGGGATCGGGATGGTGCTCGTCGCGCTCCTCGAACTCCGGTCGGTGGCCGCGTTCGTCGGTGCTGGGTTCCGGGCCGTGCCAGCTACCGGCGACGACCCGGCAGGGCTGGTGGTGACTCTCGGGTTCGTTCTGGGGCTCGGCTGTACCGTCGTCGGGGCTGGCGTGATCGGTGTCGCGTTGCGACGGGCTGGGAACGCCACCATGACGGGAGCGCTGCTCTTACTTTCGGCCCCGGCGGTGCCGCTCGTCCTCGTCGTGCTTCGTTTCCTGACGGTGTTGCCGCTCCCGGTCGGCCGCCTCGTCGTCAACACGAACGCGGCGCTGCTTCCGCTCGGGATCGGCTGGCTCGCACTGGGCCGGCTCGTGTGGATGCACTCGCGGCGTGCCGGCGGGTGAGTCCGCCAGAGTCGTGAGTGGCGCTGACAACGCAGACGGGCAGCGTTCGGTTACCGAGTCGCGTCTTCGATGGCTCCGAGGAACTCATCTGGACGTTGGGACCCGACGAGTACTGCACGTCCGTTCGTCCGTTCGATCCACACTCCCTGCTTGCCACTGACGTTGTACGCCAGCTTTCCGGGCGCCCAGCGAATTCCCCACCCTCCGAACTCCCGAAGTGGACTGTACTCCGTGGATTCGTATCGCTCGATGTCCGCCCACGCGATTCGACGGAACGACCGGTGCAGCGGCCACATTTTGACGTAGATGCCGTCGGCTCTCACTTCCGTTTGGAGCCGCAGACTGTAGAGCAGGACAGCGACGGCGCCGAGGACGACGAGCCCACCCCACGCGAGGGGGCCCAGCACGAGCATGAATAGCGCGACACCGCCGAGAAGCGCCCAGGCCCACGGCTGGCGGAACTGCTGTACTTCCTGAAATAGAGGGTCGTTCTCCATCTGTCCATCGCACAGTGTTGTTGCTCGGTAATGGATTCTCCGGGTGCCGCGATTCAGACTGTCGTGGACGCCGGCATGTCGCCGACGCCGATACACCGACTGTCGGTGAGTTGCTGAGTCTCTCAGCGAGGATTTCAACGGATCATTCACAGATGCACTCGTGCTTCTTCGCGGATTGGTTCACGACGAACTCGTGGGCCTCCGACGCGAGTTCGTACAGCTTCGCTGCGCGTTCTCCGGAGGCAAGTCCATCTTGGTAGTACGTCTTGGCTCGGTGGTTTCTCCACAGATCCTGCAGGTTCTCCGCGACGTGTTCCGAGAGGATACCACGTCTTGCGGCCTCGGTGTACACACCCGGATGCGTTCCGGGAAGGTCTCGGGGTTCGACACCCCTTCGAGCAGTTTGAACTCGATGACGCGCTCTACGGCGACGAACGACGCCTTGATGACCAACGTGTGGAACCCTTGCTCCAGCAGTGTCGCTGCACCAGCGAGTAGGTGACACGATTTTCGGAGTTGCAGTACGTCTGCTTCGTTCGTCTCTAACCCGTCTTCTATCTCGTCGGGTCGTCGGTCGAAGGTGGCCTGTGCTTCGTTTACTAGTGTCTCGATTCGGTTGCTACTCACTGTTCAACACCTCCGTCCGGACTCGCTGGAACTCGTCGCCCCCATATACGGTGATTCCGTCTCTAAATATGTCGCGTAGTTTTTCCCCCGCACGGTGAGCACTCTCGTCGGACTCTACGAACGGTTCGAACGTGTATCGATCGCCGTCGAATCGTTCTTCGCCTAGTTCGTTCGCTACGTCGGTGATGGTACGGCGCGCGACGGTTCGGTCACCGTCGACGAGGACAAACACGTCGATGTCGCTCTTTCTGTCGGCCTCACCACGAGCGACGCTTCCGAATACGAGGACGCCGAGCAGCTGGTCGACATCATCGGCGTCCTCGATTGCGTCTTCTACCCTCTCGATGAAAGATCGCATCGGAGCGTGATACTCGGTTTGTTCGATGCCGAGTATCGGGTCGTCTTTCTGCAACTGCGCGGGGTCGATAGCGACGTACTTCCGTTGTGTGGTCTCGCGTACCTGTAGCACGCCGAGGTCTTCGAGGAATTCGACTGCCCGCCAGACCGTCGACCGGCTGTGGCCGGTGACGTCGGTGAGCTCTTTCAGCGTGAACTCGGACTTGTGGGCGTCGATGAGGTGTCGCAACACGGTGTCGGCTGCACGGAGTCTAAATACTCTCGTATCGTCGCCAGGAGCTATTTTGAAGCAAACATTTATATCTCGTTTCGTCTCGTGGGACACTATCCGATTCCATGCAACAAGATATAATAAGTGTTCTCTCAATCAGCGTGAGAACAGGGACCACAGACTGAACGACGACATTGACGCTCAGTGCACCGTCCTCGGCGACTTCCCACCGCACCGTGTCTCCGGGTTCGACGGCGAGACGCCGGCGGATAGCGGCCGGAATCGTGACCATGGTCGTGTCTTATTGGTGGTGGACATTACAGAGATTCGAGGAGAAAACCCACGACTTTAGTCGTGGGATGAATCCGACAACACACGACACGAACCACGAGCGATAGCCAGTCCGAGTCTCCCACGTTAATCCATACCATTACAAACGAACATTTCGTAATATGGGGTGATGAAGCGAGCCAACCAGTTCGATGTTCTCCCTCGCTCTGTGAAAGAGCGTGAGGTATTCGTTCGTTGGTTGGATGCTTCTGCGAGTCTCTGGAATGAGACAAACTACGCTCGCCGTCAAGCATTCCTCGAAGACGATGAAAGCGTCTGGGATGCCGACACCGGCAGTCTCGAAGGCAAATACAAAGGCGTCCTCAGCAGCAGTGTCGCCCAGCAAATCATCCGTAAGAACTCGGAGGCGTGGCGGTCGTTCTTCGACCTCAACGAGAAGTACCACGCCGAAAAACTCGATAAGCGACCGTCGCCACCGGGGTACTGGGGCAACGAGGAAGATGGACGAGTTCTCCGAACCTACGTTCGCAACGACCAGTACACCATCGAATACGGGAAACGGTCTCGGCTCGAAGTTCCGATTGGTTCCGAACTCAAAGATGAACTTGGATTGAATCGGAACCAGCGTCTTCGCATTGAGATTGCTGGCGACCCGAAATGGAGCGGCGAGCAGAACCGACTTGAAATCGTGTACGACGAAACCGCTGAATCGTTCAGGGCTTTCCAACCAGTCACCATCAACGATTCTCGACTGGACTCACCACTGGCTTCAGAAGAAGCCGCTCTGGATGTTGGCGCGAACACCCTCGTCGCCTGCACTGTTTCAACCGGTCATCAACTTCTGTACGAAGGACGTAACCTGTTCGAGCAGTTCCGTGAAACCACGGAACAAATCGCGCACTACCAGTCACGTCTCGAAGACCAGCGCAAGTCCAGCAAGCGCATCGACCGCTTGTACCGCAAACGCACGAACCAGCGCAACCACGCCCAAGACAGTCTTGTGCGAGACCTCGTTGAATGCTTGCACGACGAAGGCGTTTCAACGCTGTACGTTGGCGACATCACCGGCGTCCTCGACACGCACTGGTCGCCGCGTGTGAATGAGAAGACACACAACTTCTGGGCGTTTCGACGGTTTATCAACCGCCTCGAAGACGTGTGCGAAGAATACGGTATCACGGTCGAGGAAGAATCCGAGGCGTGGACGAGTCAGGAGTGCCCTGAATGTGGCGAGCGAGAGAACACGATTCGCCACGAGGATTCGTTGACGTGCCCGTGCGGGTTTGAAGGACACGCTGACTTGGTGGCGTCCGAATCGTTCCTGAGACAGCAGAACAGCGCGGTCAGGGCGATGGCACGCCCTGTGTACCTCAAGTGGAACAAACACGAATGGCGGGAACATCATAGCCCGCCCTCCATCGCGGTGGAGACAACGGCCAACGAGGAATGCACAAACCAGAGTACCACAGCGAGTGGGAATGTCGCTCTCGGGGAAGCTCAGAACGACTGAGACTCCCACGAGAGGAATCCCACGACTTCAGTCGTGGGCGGATGTCAAATACTGCGCGGCATGTGGTGTGGACTGTGACTACTTATCGGGGGACTCGGTACCGGTGGTTGAGCAACTAGTTTGATTCGGACTCGTATGCAGCCGAAACGCGTGTCTCTTGTCTCTCTTGCTCTCTACGATGAGGCTCTACGAAACGGCATACGGACAGCACCGTGTCCGCAGTTTACGGCCGCGTTGGTGGGGTCTTTGTCACACCTGCCCTACTCCGTCATATGTGCGAGTCTCAGTCGTCAGCGGTGTCTGCGCCACTTCGGTATTCGATTCGATGAACTTCGAGTACTGACTCGTCGTCGGCGACGATGCAAAGGAGACGACACTACCGGTGCGGAGTTTCGAGAACGGGCCGCCCATTAGCGATTCAACGGAGTCGTCGGGCTCTCGCCACTCTGAGTCGACAGTTTCGTCGAACTCCGAGACGATACGGTCCTGGACGTGCGTGTCGAGTCCGTGCGGGTTCGTCACGGATTTGCTGTCCGTCGATGCCTCCGAGGGGTCACCGAACTCCGAGTCCGCTCCAACGACAAAACCTCCGCTTCGATTGCCAGCGCCGCAGCGTACGAATCGCCGAGTGCGATCCCACCTGCTCCGTTGGTCCGGGCAACTGTACTCCACGTCAGCGTTTCTATCGTCACTCCAAAACCTCGAAGGATGCACAAATCCTGCTCACTGTGACACAGACGCCGACTCGCGGCCGAGGATCCGTTCGAGGTGTTGACAGCCGAATCAGTCGCTGCGACTGGTCGACGTCCGTGTCGGAAGCCGACGAGACGGGCCGAAACTAATCGGATCGACTCCCGCGACGAGTGCTTCGAGCCGGTCGGCGGTTTCTTTCGCCGTCTCGTATTTGCGTCTGAGCGTTATCTTGAGGAAATCTACGTCCTTCTCATCGCAGTTCCACTGATCTGCAATTCGGGATTCGCTCATCCCCATCTCACTCAGTACGACAAATGCCGCTTCACGCTCGGAGAGATGCAACCGCTTTGAGAGCATCGTGTAGTCCGGCCACACCGATTCGACGCTCCCGAGGTCTTCTCTTCGAACTCGGCCCGTATCCGTCCAGAAACACGAAAGCTGAGCCTCGGAATACTCCCCGTTTTCTCCGCGAGCAATCGAAACGGTGTGACTTGGCCTCTCATTCGTGGTCGGCCCGCTTCCGTAGTCGAGATACTGGACGTGGATTTCAGTAGGGCCATCGGGGGAACCGTTCTCTACGATGTCGATGACCGAACCCGAACTCCTCCGTCCGTCTTCGAGTCGGACCAGAACGTCGTCTCCTTTGCTCACCAACCGCAGAATCTCAAGTTGGTCCTGTGCTGTCTGACTATCGAGTGAAATTTCCTCTTCAGAACTCATACTGATATATCTATATGTATGTCTATCTGATAAAAATGTTCTGTATACTTGACTTGATTCGTATTGAACGGACTACGTAGTCGCTCCTGTCTTACTTCGGCTGGTAGGGATCCGTCGCCGTATCGAGACGGTAGACCTCCGTAGCAGCGTCGAAGTCGTCGTCGAATGCGTAGAGGTAGCCGAGGCCTTCAGTCTGCATGTACGCGACGATACAGGCGTCGACAAATGAAAACCGCTCGTACTGCCGGAAGAGCGCCTTCCCAGTAGCGAAGGCGTCACCAGTCAACGAATCGATGTGAAAGTGAGTGTTCTCCTCGACACGATCCAGAAAGTCGATAGCGGCTTCATGACCAGCGTGTGTCGTCAGTCCGTTCAATGTCTCGGCGAGAACGTAGTCAAGAACGACCGCTTCTGGAAGTTCGGCAGCATCAATGCCTTGGAGGATGGGAAGTGCGTCTTCGTGTGCGCCGTCGCGGCGATATGCTGCGGCGAAGAGAACAGATGTATCGACGAGTGCTCGCGGCATTCAGTTGGCGTCGACGCCCCACGCGTCGTGATCGGTCGTCACGTCGGTTTCTTGACTGCCGTCGTAGCCGGTAAAGTCGCCGAACGTCCCGCTTCGCTGCGGAACGACTTCGACGCGGAGTGTGCCGTCGCTCTCGATGTGCCAGCGGAGCGTATCACCATCGTCGATATCCAGCTCTCGACGAATTCGAGCAGGGATATTCGCTTGATTCCCAGAGACCTTACTTTCGGAGTCAACGCGGTCACTGCTCATATTCCAAACTGATGAGACCGCCCCGGATAAACGTAGTGTGCACGCACACTAGCGTCTCGTGGTCGAACTAAGTCCCAAGGTACTCGCCTCGTTTTCTTTGCAGAGCTGATTCCGGACAGAGAGTACAGTTTCTGGGTTCTTGTCATCGAATGGTCGTTGACTACTCGCATCTCGCTCTAGACTGAGTGCACCCACTGCTTCGAGTCGGTCGAGACGGATTCGTTGCAGACTTGTTCGGACGTGAGTGAGAATGTACCTCGAAATGTCAGTCATCGGTTCCTCTGTGCGGTGAGTTCGCTATCGCAGCAATGTCTCCCAATGTCTCTTACTTGATTTCCTCCACGAGTGTGAGGAAGTACAATCGGCGGTCGAAGCACCAGTTTGTTCTTGCGGTAGCGAGGAAACCCCGCCGTTCATGGCGGAAAGGAATTGCGTTCGTACAGACCACCCCTTCTTCCTGTTCGCACTCCTTGTCATAGTGTGACCGAGGCAATCCAGGGCGAGGTCCTGCACGTCGTCCCGCCAACCGAGTTGGACGAGCACGATCTGACGCCCAGTCTGCAGCAGTTGGCCGAGTCGCGCTACGTCGTCGTGCTCCGCAAAGGCGGTCATCCCTCGCTGCTGCAACTTCTCTGGGCGTTCATCCGTCGCCAGCCTCTTGAGGCCGTGACTATCGTCACTGAAGACCCCTACGAAGAGGGCGACGAGGTGACGTTGCGTGTCGAGGAAACAGAGTTGGTTGGTGTTTACAGAACCGTCTGACCACCGGTGTGTGTTTCAGCGCGTATCGCCCTATCACTGGGGCCTTCCCCCTGCCAACGACGGCGTGTGCGTCGGCCCGCGAGGGAGCACGATTCGACTCGTCCGACGGCTACGGAGAGCAGAAATTTCCACGGGCCCGAACATGTAGCGCGTTCTCGAGGACGGGAGCCCGTATCTGATTCACTATCCATCCATCTTCAGTACAGATAAGAAATCACGGTTTCAGAAATCACGATTTCCGAAATCGGAAGTTCCAACTGCCGGTGGCCGGTACCAATACTATGACGAAATTCGTGAATCGGGAGACTGAGCTTGATCAACTCACGGACTGCTATGAGTCCGACACGGCAGACTTCGTCGTGATCTACGGTCGACGTCGTCTCGGCAAAAGTGAACTCGTGCGCCAATCCATCGCTCATCGGGACGATGCGGTGTACTACCAGGCGGTCGAATCGACTGCGCCGAACCAACTTGAGCACTTTGTCGACACTGCCTCCGCACAGTTCCCCTCATTGCGGAACGTTCGGCGTGACTGGGAGGTATTCCTCGAAACACTCGGCGAAGAAGATGCGGTCGTCGTTATCGACGAGTTTCCCTTTCTCATCGAAGAGGACGGATCGCTTCCGTCCCGGATTCAACGCGTCTGGGACCTGAAACTCCAAGAGACCGGCATGACGCTCGTGCTCGTTGGCTCCTCGATCAGCGTCATGGAGGACAACGTACTCTCCGGAAGCGCACCACTGTACGGTCGACGGACGGCGACGATCGACCTCGGGCCGCTCACTGTAACCGACGCACACCAGTTTTTTCCAGACTATGACCCCGCGACCGCCATCTCCGCATGGTCCATCTACGGCGGTACTCCATACTATCTCCAGACGATCGACTCCGATCAACAGTTAGGACCGAACGTCCAGCAGACGATCCTCTCGGAGCGCGGTCTCCTGTATTCCGAACCTGAGTTCCTGCTCCGCACCGAACTCAGACAGCCGAATACGTACTTCAGCATCCTCCGCGCACTCGCCCACGGACGGCGGACGCCGAACGAAATCGCGGGCATGGCTGGCGTCGAGTCAGGATCGCTGAGCACGTACCTGCAGAAGCTTCGCCGACTCCGTCTCGTCGAGCGCCACATTCCCGTGACGGAATCACCGACGGCCTCGAAGCGCGGCCGGTATCGAATCGCCGCGCCGTTGTTCCGGTTCTGGTTCCGGTTCGTCTACGGCAATCAAGACCAGCTTCGCATACTCGGCGGGGACGCGTACGACGAACTCGTCGAACCGGAACTGGCGGATTACGTGAGTCCGCTGTTCGAACGACTCTGCCAGCGAGCACTCCCACATCTCATCGACCGGCAATTCCGTAACGTCGGGCAGTGGTGGTTCAAAGAACAAGAGATGGACGTTCTCGGCCTCACCGATGACGGCCTCGTCGCCGGTGAATGTAAATTCACGTCTCACCCCGTCAGCGAAGGCGTCCTCGCCGATCTCGAGCGAACGACGACGGACGTCCGTTGGTCAGCGGCGCCGGCGGACGGAGAGACGCTGTACGTCTTGTTCAGCCGCTCTGGGTATACTGACGATCTCGAACGCGTCGCCGAGACGCGCAGTGACGTCCGACTGTTCGATCTATCGGATCTGGTTACGGCCGATTGACGTACGGGTGGTACTATCTTGACGCGGTCGAGAATTCTCTCTTCAGGGCGGAGGGTGTCAACTATCCGCGATCTTTCAAGAGGAAACGTAGCGGAGCGATATCTTCCTGTCCATATAGACGGATAATGACGGAGACGGACGTTATGCGGGCAGATTTTTGATTCTTCCCGTACGACGGTTTACCAGGTCGGAATCAACGGACGAGCGCGGACGGATCTACCTTCCGAAAGATGTCCGCTCGCGGTTCGGCGAGCGCTATCGAATCGTCGAACTGCCGAGTCACCAACAGAACACGAGGATGCGGTTCTTGCGGCAGCGGCATTTCTCGAAGAATACCGCTTGACCCCTTCGACGCACTCCACGCTGGCGTGATTGCCACGACTGATGACGGCGTGCTCTCCAGCGAACAGGACTACGATCTGGTCGGTCTTGACCGAACTCCGTTAGAGCCCACTGAAGAATAGGATCGCGTGGTGCTGTCGAAATGTATCAGTTGGATATATCACATGATTACGAGGAGGAAGCCCACGGCTTTAGCCGTGGGAAGAATCCGATAACCCCCTCCACCAGCCACGAGCGATAGCAGTCCGACTCCCCCACCCTAATCCGAATTATTATAAAGAAATACTTCGATGTGTGAAGTAACGATGGAGGTGATTCGCACCGTCAAAGTCAAACTCGACGTACCCACAGAGCGGTGCGACGACCTCCATCAGACCAAGAATCAGTTTCTCCACTGTGCGAACACCACCGCAGAGTGGGCGTGGAGATACCCGAACGACTACTGTGTGACCTCGAAACAGAAAGCCGAGAAAGCCCTCTACGAGCGACTTCGCAACGAGACGGAGTTGACTGCAAATCTCGTCCAGAAGGGGATTCGGCGTGCTATCGAGGCCACCAAAAGTGGTGTCGCCCGACTCAAGAAAGGCGACAACACCAGCCAACCACATTTCGATGCGTGGAGCGTCGTCTACGACAAGCGTTCCGCAACGTTCCACCGCGACCACGTTTCCCTCTCAACGGTAAACGGTCGCGTCGAGTGTGACTACGTGCTTCCCGACAACTCAGAGGGAACACCGATTGGTGAGTATCTACTGAACGAGGACTACGAGTTTCGTATGTCTACGTTGCAGTACGACCGACCCGCAGAGTCGTTCTACCTCCACGCACGGATGCGCCGAACCACGGACGAGCAAGAGCAGTCCACAACTGATTCTTCCGACGTTCATCAGACGGAGTCTGATGCAGCCCATCAGAACGCGAATCGTTCTGAGGACGCCAAGCACAGAACAGTCCTTGGCGTTGACCTGAACGTGGACGGCTCGCTCGCCGTGACTTCCACTGGCGCGTTCATCGGGAACGCAGACGAGATGAACCATCGACGCCGAGAGTTCGAGAAGACTCGTGGGTCGATGCAACAGGCAGGAACGCGGTCGGCACACCTGTCGATTCAGTCGATGAACGACCGCGAACACCGCTGGATGCAGGACGAACTCCACCGTGCCTCGAACCAGATTCTCGAAGACGCCCGCGTCCATGACTGTACGCACATCGCCTTCGAGAATCTGACCGACATTCGTAAGCAGATGGCCGGTGCAAAGCGATTCCATGCGTGGGCGTTCCGACGCCTCTACCAGTACGTCGAATACGAAGCCGAGATGTTCGGCGTCGAGGTTGAGCAGGTGAGTCCTGCGTACACGTCTCAGCGGTGTTCATCGTGCGGGTTTACACACGAGAACAACAGACGGTCGAAACACCAGTTCGTGTGTCAGAAGTGCGAGTACGAACTGAACGCAGACTACAACGCGAGCAAGAACATCGCTCGTAAACTGCTCAAGAAACTCCACTCGGGGCAGATGTCTCCGAGTGGAGGCGCACCCCGTCAGTGTGCGCTAACGTCAGGGACGCTGAACCTGAACGGCGATTTCCACGCCTACTCCGTTACGGAGTCAGAAGGGGAGTCCACTGACAAGCCCACGACTTCAGTCGTGGGTTACTGACAACCTCGTGAGTTGAGCCTGTTTGAGCCACTCTCGATCTTTCCGAGATGGATAAGACTGATACTTGGAGTATACGTCCGTATACACATGGGGACGAAATCGGTTCGACTTGACGACGACGTCTACGAGCGGGTGAAAGCACACAAGCGAGAGGACGAAACGATTTCAGAGGCTATCGACCGGCTCATCGGCACGCCGTCGCTTCACGAACTCGGTGGGATTCTTGACGACGATCGGGTCGACGAGATGCGGAAGACAATCGAAGACGCCGACGAGGAGGACGCAGCGGAGGTTGAAGAGCTTGCGGAGCGGTTCAAATGATTCTCGATACAGCGTTCATTCTGGACCTAATTGATAACCTTCCCGAAGCACACGAAAAACTGGACGAGTTGGAGAGCGACGGGGCCGTTTTGAAACTCCCGACGATGGTCCTACTGGAGTTGTATATCGGAATCGAGGCCCACACTGGTCCGAAGGAGGAGAAAAAGATTCGTCGGATTCTGAGTGGAGTCCCCCGCGTCGACATGAATTCTCGAATCGCCGAGAGAACCGGCCGCATGATCGGAGCACTGGACCCGTCGACGTACAAGCGTAAGAAGGGGGACGCAGTCATCGCGGCGACGGCCGCCGTTAAGGGCGAACCCGTTGTTACTCGAAACGTGGACGACTTCGAACGGTACGGCGTTGAAGTCGAAAAATACTGAACTGCTTAGAATACATCCGCTTTCGGAGGCTTGTGTTGTCTGACTTTCCGGTGGCTCGCCTCATATAGGCCAACGCACTCGTTGTTGCCGTTTTCTTCGGGCCACAACTGTTCCGACGGGGCTACAAATTCTTCTCCTCGGAGAAGCTCGAACGCCTGACAATACCCCTCCGACAAGACGGGTTCTGGAACTGGAGCTCAAAAGATGGGCACGTTGAGTTCGATAGGGCTACTGTTGAGCCGCTACTGGGCACTGGTGAGCACCCTGACTTCGACGTTCGCGTTGAGTACGAGGCGGGCGATTACGTGCGGTTCGTCGCCCGGACGTATGGCCATGCGCGAAACTGGCTCGACCGCACGAGACTCGGTGGTCGGCTCGCGTCTCACGGGGACGTCCACGCGAATCTTCACGACGAGCCTCGAAACACGGGAGATTTTGACAACCGTGACCATCTTTTTCGTGGACGACCACTGGACGTACGTCGACGAAGCGGCAACTGAGGTGGCCCCATTCGACCGGCGGGCGAAATCACACTCGTTGTGATACGGTTGCGAAGCGAACGCAGCCGAAACTCGTGTCTCTTGGGTCTATTTCTCACCGTCCGAAGGAGTGCTTCCCGAGTGCTGCTGCTAGACGAAGGACGGACAGCACCGTGTCCGCTGTTGTTCATTGCGTTCAGAGGCGCTCTATCACACCCGCTCTATGTCCACCTCATCACAACATCCGTGATGCCACGCGCAGAATCAGCTGGCTCGATTCCAGCGAGAGCCGAGACCGCACCCTCGGTGAAGATGACGCGTTTCGTCCCCCGGCGTTTGATCACCCGGACCTCATCCTTGCCGAGTCGGTCGAGAAACTCCATCACTCTCGTAACGGTTTGGGTGTGCGGCGTGCGACCCTCCTTTGCGTTGAGGATACGGCGGATGCGAGCCGAGTCGACGGCGAAGCCTGCGGGGACTTTGGTGGCGTACTCTTGGATGTCCTGGGCGATGAAGCGCGCGCGCTCTTGGTTGGCCGTGAGTTTCTTCGTGAATTTGGCGGGGAGTCCGACGAGCTGTTGAAGCGGTGAGCGGGTTTCTGTAGTTTGGTCGGTGGTGTCGGTGTCTTTGTTTTCGCTCTCGAGTGCGTGCAGTCGCTGCTGGAGATGCTTTCTGTGGTCGGCTGCCGCGTCGCGTTCGTTGGTCTGGGTGTCGAGCTTCTCGCGGTACTCGGTGAGTTCTTCTCGTTGGGATTCGACTGTCTCTCTGAGTTCCTCGTTTTCTTCTTCGAGGGTTGTGACGCGCGCTTCGAGTTCGTTTAGGCGTTCTTGGAGTGCCTTGAGAGAGGGCTGCTCGGTCATGCAGTGGCCTCCGTGGTGCGGGGTGGCTGTGCGACGAGACCTTTTTGCGTGTATGGGGTGTTCTGTGACATGCGGTTGGACGAGACCGGTTTGGATCCGTGTTCCAGCACGGGTCCTTCTCAGAGGACCAGATGACCCAGTGAATAGTCTCAACACCACATCTGGCTTATAGCCACTTAGATGTAGTGCATCATACAATGCACTCTGAGATATTCTACAATATAATCTTTGAGCAAATCACTCCCGTTTATTGGGTCAAAGCAGACGCCAAACGTATGAGACGGCCGCACGTTGACTGGATGACTCGTGCGGACGATGCGATTCTGGAGTTTTTGCAGAATGAAGGCAACCGACGGTTAGTCGCAACTCCAGGTGTGATTGAAGCGAACATCGGGTACACCCTCTCAACTGTGAATCAGCGGCTCAAGAAGCTCAAAACGGCCGGTCTAGTGGAGTACCATGACGAAGAGCGAGGGTTGTACGAGATTTCGGAGCACGGGAAAGCCTACCTGTCCGGCACAATCGATGCGACCGAACTCGACGTTGAGGAGTTCTCTTAGGTTTTCGTCCACCACACGACGGCTCTTGCTCCGACTTTCTTTTGCTCAACTTCCCCCTTTTCTGCAAGCTGGGCTAACTTCCGTCCGACCGTATCACGAGAAACCTCTAGTTCGTCAGCTATCTCCTTCGCTGTCATCACTGGGTCGCTTGACTCGTCCAGTATCTTTAGCACCGCTTCTGAAGTCGTGAGTTCAGTGAACTTTCCCTCATTGTCGCGGTCTCGGCTCATATTTGCACCAGGCAATCAGTGTACGTAGCCCTTGCGACACCTGTCGTATGACTTTTGAAATTCACTCGAAAACAGTAGCTTTATGTCCATAAGACACGTGTCTTATGGTAAGGTAGATCGGACCCTCAGGGCATTAGCGTGCCCGCGTGTTGCAGCACGCGGGTCAGGTCTCCTTACAGGACCAGAAGACCAATGGCAACTACGAAAGCAGACGCACAAGAACCTACTGTCTCGATTGCTGGCTACCTTGCCGACGCGATGGCTCGTTCGTTCACGCTCGGAATGGACGCAGACGGCTATAGTCACCACTACTACCGACCCGCCGACGCGGTCGTCGTCTACGACGGTCGCGAGCTCGACCACTACCAGCCGCTTGCTGGTCGCTCGTTAGATGAATGGCGCGAGTTCGTCGAGCTGAAGCGCGGGTGGGTTTCAATGGGACCGCTTGCTGCGCTCGGCCTGAGGATGAACGCAGAGCACATAGAGTCGATTCGATGAGTGTGCGGGCGGAACTCCGGATGCATCTCGCACAGGCGCTTACACGGACGACAGATGCGGACGTGCAGGCGCATCTGCAGGCGGCCATCGAAGTGGTGGACGAGTTGCCCCAGGTGAGCTTGGTTACGTGTTCTCTCTGTGGGGTGGTTGGACTTCCAGAGCGGATTCGAGTACACGAGTGTCGGAGAGAGTAGCCAGACAGAGAGTACATTTCCGCTGTTCTCGCTCGTCAGCAACACCCTCCAAGAGAATAGAGGGTTGAGATGGGTGTATTTTGATATCGGATATACAAGTTATCGCGCCTAGGTCCATCTCTACAGCGCACTAACAGCGGAAAGCCACTCTCTCGTATGCATTAAATGAGCGTAACAGAAGAAACAAAGGAAGTACAATTAGGTAAGATGGTACTCAATTGGTACCAATGGTTGAAGAGAATCCGTATGAGACGATGGTGGCATCGGTATTTGATGACCGAGACGTACTCACCGAGTCACACCAACCAGAGATAGTCCCACGACGAGCTGAGGAAATCAGACAGTACGCTCATTTCCTCCGTCCTGCCACGAACGGGAACACGCCGGACAATATCATGGTCTACGGTGATACCGGCTTGGGAAAAACTGTCGTCACGAAACATATTATGGAGCTGACGGTCGATGAAGCGGAGAACAACGGAAACGTACTCTCTGTAATCATTGAGGACTGCAACAACGACAGTGCGTTCTCCTACACGCGGGAAATCGTGAATCGCCTCCGTGATGATGACGAGAAGGACTTCCCCAAACGCGGGCTGTCTACCGCCGATGCGATGGATGCACTCTACGAGGAGCTAAACAAGCTCGAAGGTACAGTCATTCTGGTTGCAGACGAGATCGACCACATGGATGGTGTCGACAGCTTCCTCTATGAGATGTCTCGTGCGGAATCGACGGGTGACCTCGACGAAGTGAAACTCGGTATCGTCGGAATCTCAAACGACTACAGCTTTCGCCGTACGCTCTCTGCAAAAACGAGTGGGTCATTCGCAGAACACGAGTTGAATTTCGGACCGTACGACGCTGAAGATCTGCGTCATATCCTCGAAGAACGCGCCGTGGATGCATTTAGAGATGGAACACTCGATGAAGCGGTTATCCCAAAGTGTGCAGCACTGGCAGCGAGAGACAAAGGCGATGCACGCCAGGCGCTCGATCTGTTGAAGATGAGCGGCATCGTCGCGAATGAACACAACCGAGAACAGGTGGCTGTCGAGCACGTGGACGAAGCCAAGCGACGTGTCGAACGCGGCAAAGTCGCAGAGCGGGTTGATGATCTCACCGATCACCAGCGGAACATCATCGTCGCCATCGCAAATGCAGAGGTACAAGAGCGTTCACCGGTACGAACAAAGGAAATTTACTCTCTGTATTCTGCGGTCTGTGAACGACGTGGTGACGAGCCTCTGTCGACTATCCGAAGCGTCCGCGAGCATCTCAAGAAACTTGAGATGCGCGGCTTTCTCACGCAGATCGAGCACAACAACGGACGCGGTGGTGGGAAGTACCACACGTACGAGTTATCGATGAAGCCACAGCTCGTCTTCGATGTAGTCCGGACAGGTGATGAGTAATACTGTTTTTACTGGGTATTGGGCGTTCTATAGCGCGGTTTGGCTGCCCCGCTTCTCAGTAAGAACAGCGGAAATGTACTCTCTCGCTCGCAGTCGCGTTTCGAATTAGTCACCATTCTTACGACAACCAGAGGGTCTCTGTTCTCACCACCGACCGTCGATTGCACGCTGATACACCGTTTCTGCCTGCTCGGCGACAGCATCCCAGTCGTATTTCCCGGCACGTTCGAGTGGGTCCTGTGGCGGTCGATCGCCGTCTAGCGCGGCGTCTAGTTGGTCTGCGATTGCGTCCACTGTCGGCTCGACGAGATAGCCCGCATCACCGATTACCTCGCTCGCTGCGGACTCGGGATGCTGTGCAGCGATTACAGTACAGTCGGCCGCCATCGCCTCGGCGAACGTGATTCCGAATCCCTCGCGCGTCGACGGTGAGGCGAACACTCGAGCGGCGCGCATGTGTCCGAGGACGTCCTCGTAGTCGTCGAGGAACCCGAGGAACTCGATCTGATCGGCGAGGGTGGCAGCCTGCTTCTGAAGACGGTCCATCTCCGGTCCGTCACCGATGATACCGAGCGTAGCATCGTGACGTTCGGCGATAGTGTCGAAGGCCTCTAAGAGAAGAGCGACGTTCTTGTCTTCGATGAGGCGGCCAGCAAACAAGACATCGTAGCTCTTCTCCGGAAGTGGTGCATTTCGGATTTTTTCGACATCAATGCCGTTTGGCACGACCTCGATACGGTCTCTACTCGGGCCGATTTCAGCGAGTCGGTCAGCCGTG
The DNA here is from genome assembly GCF_031624495.1 of Halogeometricum sp. S1BR25-6. Taxonomy (NCBI): domain Archaea; kingdom Methanobacteriati; phylum Methanobacteriota; class Halobacteria; order Halobacteriales; family Haloferacaceae; genus Halogeometricum; species Halogeometricum salsisoli. Next base: position 154,554 of record NZ_JAMQOP010000003.1, read on the forward strand.
ATTCCCGAAACAGCAATCGGATACTGTGGAACGCGGGCCGTGAGCTGTTCTATCGTCTTTCCGAACGGGGCGAGAGGACCAAGGTACCCCTCCCAGTAGTCGCGCCACACTTCGTGCCACGTCGTCACGACTGGTGTGTTCGTTCCGAGTGCGGCAAGCTTTGAGGAGAGGACGGGGAAGAAGGGGAAGACGGAGGTGACAACGAGATCGTGTTCGTTGGCTCGAAGTCGTTCCGAGAGTGGCCTTAGGGATCGTGCCGAGAAGTCAAGCGCCTCAGTAATTGAACGCCTGTCATCAGTATAAAGGTCAGCGCTGGGGGCGACTGCTTGTAGGCGTAGGTTCCCGTACTTGGCTTGCTTAGGGCCGTCCCAATAGTGTCGACCGTAAATTGTCACGTCGTGTCCGTTGTCTGCGAGGCGCGTTCCGATTTCGTGGATACGCTTTTGTGCGCCTCCAGTGACGAAGGGATGGACAACATTCGAAATGAACCCGATTCGCATTACCTCGTTCGTGAATGAGCAACAGCAACATTGTTTCGGTAGACCTGTTTCTTGATCCCGTTCACCTTAGAAGTAAACAAGCCATAGAAATTTCAGTACATCTGCCTTTTGACCTGCATAGGGAAAATATCTTGAGGAAATTCGACTAGATGTATTCAATTTGATGGTTTGAACCCTCTACATAGCCGGCAAATCGATAGTCTAGCGTCGATCCGATTCAACCGATTCATCGACCATGGTTACAGACAGTATTTTGTCTGTTGCCAAAACCTCGTACATTACCGTCGATATGAACCCAGAACTCCGAGAGAAAATCACAGCGTTCTATGAGGCAGCGCTGTTTCGTCCTAAACTCGGCCTCGCTATCGTTGCACTGAGTTTTGGTACTGCACTGCTGGAGGGTGTTGGACTCGGATTTCTTCTTCCGATTCTTGAGCTTGCGCAATCTACCGCTCCCACTAGTGACGCTAATGGTGTCTTAGGTGTCTTCGTACAGCTATACGATTTCGTCGGGATTCCGTTCACCTTAGAATACCTTGTTCTCGGCGTTGCGGGCGTTATGGCTGTCCGGTTCACACTCAGTTTCCTCACCGCGTGGCTTCGTTCTGTCCTCAGTTTGAGCTACCAGCGTGAGCTCCGACAGAAACTGTTCAATTCGTTCGTCTACGGTCCAATCGAGTATATTGATGAAGCCGGGTCAGACGAGCTTCTCAACAGTCTTATTACTGAAACGAATCGGTCCGCGGGAATCGTCATGGCTGTGTTCAACCTCACTGAAGTCGTTCTCCGTGGGTTGATCTATCTCGTCATCGCCGCCGTTCTCTCGCCAGCGTTGACACTCGCAGCAGTTATCGGCCTCGGAGTGACCACGCTTTCCGTACGGTATGTGCTTGAACCCGCATATGCCGTTGGCGACGAAGCCGCGGACGTGAACAGCCGCATTCAGTCTGTCTCGCAGTCTACGCTACAGGGAATGCGCGATGTTCGTCTGTTCAACATGCGAACCGAAGTGGTCGACCGGATGACTGACTTACTTGACGGATACGTCTCCGCTGGTGTCAGACTCCAACGGAATCAGGCGGCACTCAACAGTCTCAATCAACTGCTGAACGCATTCGTCGTCTTCGGCCTCGTCTACGTTGGATTCAGTTTCACCGGTCTCTCAGTGGCTGAACTGGGTGTTTTTCTCTTCGCCGTCTTTAGACTGTCTCCGGTCGTAAATCAAGTCAACAATACGCTCTACCACTTGGACGGACAGCTACCTCACTTCCTCCGGGTCCGCTCACGAATTCAGGAACTCTCCGAACGGACGCCTGAATCAGACGGCGCATCTCAAGCTATTGAATCGGTCGACTCTCTTACATTCGACACTGTGTCGTTCTCGTACGAGGAGGGTGAGCGGGCGATCGATGATGTTTCGTTTTCTGTTGAGCGGGGACAATCTATTGCGCTTGTTGGACCCTCTGGCGCAGGAAAATCGACCATCGTCTCGCTCCTCGGTCAACTTCACTTGCCGGATAGTGGTCGTATTCTTGCCGACAGCACTCCAATCAGTGAACTTGCTCCCGAGCAGTGGCGCGAACGCCTTGCAGTCGTACGCCAGGATCCCTTCCTTTTCAGCGATACACTCTGGGAGAACGTGACTGTCGGAAACCGTGATGCCACCCAAGACGAGGTTGAACGTGCCTGTGCTATCGCTCGAGTAACTGAGTTTCTGCCGGACCTTCCGAATGGCTACCAAACGAACCTCGGCGAAGATGGCGTACGACTCTCGGGTGGGCAGCAACAACGCGTTGCGATCGCTCGTGCACTCCTAAAGGATGCGGATGTATTGGTTTTAGACGAAGCGACCAGCGAACTCGATTCGAATATTGAACGGGATGTATACGACGGCATCGCCTCGGTCGAAGCAGACTACGCGACAATTAGTATCGCTCACCGACTCTCGACTATTAACGACGCTGACCGCATCTATACGCTCGTTGACGGCTCTGTCGCCGAGGTTGGGACACACGAACAGCTGTTAGCAAACGATTCGACCTATGCCGAACTGTACGCGATACAATCCTAAATCAGTCATTACGCCACAGTGAGACGCAGTATTCTTGGGTTACTCTACTTAGTGTCTCATTAGTGTTATTATCGGAAACTATAACTAATATGCATTAGACGAATCTCCGGTCACTCAGGAATCTCATGTACTCTTACGCAGCGTACGATTTAGTGATTCGTTCGGAATTTGAACTCCCGGAACTGCCTGCCACGGCAGATTCTGAGAAACCCGACGTCGAAATCAAACGTGGCGATGTTGAGTCTGTTCCGGAGTCATTAGATGAGTTCGGAGAGCACCGCATCGTTGCCACGGCAGATGTCTGCCGACTGACCTACGAAAATATTGGTTCGTTTCGAATCGAAAACGGCCAAGAGATCGTCTGTGATCTCGAATCAGATGCGGTCCCAGAGCAGGACTTCTTCCGTGGTTTACTCGAAAACGAGATGCTCGGGTTGATCTTGCACCAGCGGAGACATCTAGTCCTCCACGCGAGTGCTGTCGCAGTAAATGGAAAAGCGGTAATCTTTCTCGGACCCAGAGGCGCCGGAAAATCAACGACGGCAGCAGCGTTTGAGGTGGCTGGTCACTCGTTGCTCGAAGACGACGTGGTCGGTATCAGACTAGAGGATGAGACTCCAATGGTTGTCCCGGGCGTTCCCCAACTCCGATTGAAACCCGATGCGGCAATCGCGCTCGGGCTGACCGCGGAAACGGTCGAATCGTGGTATGAAAAGCGGTACTATCCGACCGATGTGACTCCCGATCCCATTCCCCTGGCGGGCTGCTACATCCTACAGTCAGGCGACGAGATTAGTCTTGAGGAGTTGTCTGGCACTGAACGATTGCTAGAACTGATTCCACATACCTATCTTCGTGGATTGTTGGTCGACACTGAACAATCCTCTACTCATCTTGAACAGTGTTCACAGATTGCCGAGCAGGTTCCTTTCCGTGTGTTGAAACGTCCACAGAACCATGAGCTTCTCCCTTCGCTCGTTGAACAGGTCGTCGACGACGTAGAATCGAATAATCGTCTTGAGGGCGACACGGGATAAATGTCAGTAAGACCCTCCTCCTCGTGTAGCGTTCTAGTTTACGGGATGACCCGCCTACAAAATTGGAGGATGCTCTGACTTAGTTCTCGACCGAAACGACAGAGCCGACGAGCGGGGTATTTTTGCTGTACTGATCGTTACCCATTCCTGTCTTGTTTTTTTGTTTCGTAATCGTCTCGATATTCCCGTATTCAGTCACTTCAGGCGCAGTGTACGACTTCTTCGATGAGTTCCCTGCCATTAGCTCACACGAACATTGTCATAGCTATATAAAAATGTTGCCCATCTGAAGCGTCATTTGTTACCTATCATTACGGGACTTTCACAGTTTGTTCATTCACAGGCTTTCAGACGCTGCGCTCTCTTCACCCGTCCGGTTTTTGTGTGATCTAAACCAGGTGAACAGCGAAAGCGCTCGCCATAGCACTTGCGCATCTTGCGTATTTGGATCTGTGCTAAACCGCTCGTAAGCTGCTCGTAGCTCGGCATCATCAAAGTAGTCCGTCGATTGCTCAGTCTCAAGGAGCAGCCGCTGAATCAGATCGTCCTCTAATGCAAGCGAATTCCAGAATGCTTCGCTCATATCCGTCTTCCAAGGTCGGGCTCGGATTTTCTCTGGCAGCAGGTCCGCAAGCGCTCGACGAAGTATCGAGCGGGTCCATCCATCTGAGAGCTGTTGAGTCGCCGGAATCGCCAGCGAAAACTCTACTAAACGTACGTCTGTGAACGGGTAGCGAGGTTCGATACCAAACTGAGCGGCTGCTAAGTCTGCTGTCTCTAGGCTCGCGGTCATCCGTCCGTCAAGGAGCGATCGATACTGTCGCCGCCGGGCTGTTTCTCGGAGTACCGAGACTGAATCCCGCTGTTTCAATCGCTTTCGAACCCCTATCCGTCGGGCATATCTTGTGTTGAGTGCGGGATTCTCGGCCGCTTCAAGCACTGGATTTCCTCGTAGTCGTGCGTTCATTCGCTTTGTCCAGCTTGGAATTAGCGGTTTTGCGGCGTGTCGAATCAATAGATGCTTGGCTGGTGCACCAGTGACTTCTCCCATCGCTCTCGTCTCCCGAAGTAGGCGACGCCACCGGCCTGTCCGGAGTAACTCCGGAAGCAACCCTAATCCGTATCCTGCTGCACTGTCGCCCAAGGCCCCCTCAAGCAAGACGTCCACATCAACTTCGTTGGCGCGTTTCGACCGCTCCCAGATGGCATGGTGCATGGGGTCGTGTGGTGGTCTGTCATATTGCTGTTCCATGCACTCTCTATCTCCAAACGATCCGACATCGTCGAGAAACACGTAGTGCGATTCAACTCCATCGCGACAAGAGACCGCTTCGATAAACTCCCGTTCGTCACTCGTCGGTGCTTGGTCATACACGTTTGAGAAGGTGTGTAGGAGTTGATCGTCCGGAAGATCGTTCCGCGCGGTGACCGTAATCGACGACGAATCGAGGCCACCGCTGAGTGATGTGCCTGGCCTTCCCTCGGTTCGGAGTCGACAGCTCACTGCCTGCTCGAACAGGTCACGAAACCGACGTTCGTATGCTGCGTCGGATTCTAGCGTAAGAGTTCTGTGGGGGTTGAGATCCCAATACTGCCGTTCTGTTGCCCGTTCGTCGTTGATCACTTTCACGTGCGCTGGCGGCAGTCGTCTGATCTCTTGATAGAACGTCCGCTCCTTATCCTCAAACAAGCCGACGAGAAAGTCCCCGATCGCTATGTCATTGACTTCGATTGAGACGAACGGGAGTGTGAGAAGCGCTTTTATCTCGGATGCGACTGCAAGGAGACCGTCTTCTTCGTAGTAGTAGATGGGTTTGACGCCAAACCGATCTCTGGCACAGAACAACGTTTTGGCATCCGTGTCCCAGATCACGAACGCGAACGACCCAACAATGTGGTTGACGCACTGCGCCCCCCATTTTCGATACGCTGAAAGGAGGAGATGACTATCAGGCATCCGTGTGAGCGGCGCTTCGATCGATAATCGATCAGCAAGTTCGTCTCGATTATCGACTCGGGCATCAGCTACGATGAGATGTTCGCCATCGCGATAGGGTTGCTGATCGTACCGAGATTCGGGTGTTGACTGTAGTTGTTGGTGTCCGAGGGCGACCTGTTCGTCGCGCCACGAGATTCGACCGTCGGGTCCGCGATGGTCGATACTATCTAGCATCGCCTCTATCCGATCGTTCGATATCCTGTCCTCACGATCAAATAACACGACGAGTCCGCTCACAAGGTTCCTCCATCATTAAGCGGTGGTAGTGCTTCATAGCGAGAAAGATCGTCTAAGTCTCCAATGAGTATCTCTCCTTGATGTTCGAGCCAACTGTGGGCTTTCACTTGATCGCTCTCTTTCTCCACACCAATCCGATGTATTGGTCGGTAGTCGTATAGTCGAAGTAGCGTTTCAGCCGTAAGAGAGCGGACGAGACAGGTTCGCTCTCCCGGGAGTGCCCGGTCGACGACTTCGATAGTCTGTACGATCCGCTCTGGCGTAGGATTTCCAGGGACGAGTCGTCCCACCCTCTCGGACATCCACAGCAATCGCGTTCGTGTTCGAGCAAACTGGGCGGTAGACACTACGGTCGGTAAAGAGAGAAGTAGACCTACTGCGCTCAGTAGTCGGATCTGATCTCCGGTACGGTATGAAAGAAAGGTCGATAACTTCGACATCCGCGTACTAGGTTGAGCTGTCGGGTTTAATCTGAACGAGGTCTTTCTCCAGTAAGTCCGAGAGGAGCGCGTCAACGTCACTCTGACAGCGTTCGTATTCGACGTCGTACTCTGCCGTCACCGCCTCGTATACTTCTTCTACCGTTCGAGGCTGCTGAACTGCCTCCCAGATGAATGTCCCCACATCGTTCAGACCGAAGTATTTGCCCTCTTCCGCCTGTAGTATCACAGTCTCTCCGTCGATTTCCGTAGAGAGACTGTCGTCTGTAGCCACCACCGTCCCGGATTTCAGTTCGTCTTGCATTCGTGACCCCACTGGCAATACTGATATTACGGTTGTACAATATAAACTCTAAGATTGGAACGACTATCTCTTGAGCTTCTTAAGTAGTTTCGGGATGAGCTTGAACGGCCGAATCAGATAGTACAGAGGATACAGTTTGGGAGGAAGCGGGAAGAACTTGACATCCACTTTCCGGGGGGCGAAAAGAACATCGATGAGCTCTTTGAACGACCCCCTGAGCGTATCATTGAGGAAGAAGACAACAGTCCATGGTTCAAGATCTAAGCTCTCTCCAGTTGGATCGTATTGGAACAGTCTTGACGCAATGCTTGTACCAATTGTCGCTCGTCTGCAGTTCTGTACCTCTTCCTTGACCTTCTCTGGAATTTCCACCTTAGCGAGCTCAGCGGTTACACTGAGTCCGAATAGGACCGCAGTTTTCCAACCGTATCCCTCTGCCCGCGTGAGGACCGTTTCCCATTCAATGTCGCGGTGAAAGAGCGCTGCGATATCACAGACCCATGAGAGCCGCGCCCAACCGTGTTTCGAGCCATGGGTGAGGAGTAACAGCGCTCTGTCCTCTGGTGACAACGCTTGTAATGTTCGTCCACCAACTGTGAGTGGTGTTCGTCGTTTCCAGAGATCCGTCACGACCCGTGCATTTGAGGCATTGCCGCCCGTGAACTGTGGTCGGAGCTCGATTTGAATATTCTCGTTCTCATTCTCAAACCTAAGCTCCCGTTCCCATCTGAAAAATGACTCGTCAACTAGTTTCTGTAAGGGAATCTCGCGAGCATTCGTTTGTTCATAGCCTGCTTCTCGTAGAATTTCTCGGGCGCGTGCGAGATCTTGTTGTCTGACGAGGACATCGAGGTCCTTGAACCATCGAGCGTTCAGATCCCCGTAGGCGAACTCGGAGAGGACTGGTCCTTTGTACGGAATAGCTTGAATACCGCTCTCTTTGAAAGCCTCTAAGACGCTGTGTAGTTCTTCGGTATGCTGTAGATTTTTCACCCCATTCATTCGATATTGGGATTCAAGGCTCTGGTAGACTTTCTCCGGGATTTTTGATTGAACGGGCTTGATTGATTCACGGAGATGTGAAGTCAGTCCGTGACTAGCTGCCAGTGGGAGTATCCGCTCCCAATCTGGATCTTCGCATGCTATCTTGTGAATGTGCTTGTCTGCATTGTCAGATCCTCCGGCTGACTGTACGATGTAGAATAAGATTTTTCCAGCCGGACTCCCTGGCATTGTCATACTATTGTTTTGTCTTCAGATTAGCTCACATTAATATGTATCCATGACGGTGTGTTGCTCTGTGGATTGGGTCTTAGTCGGGTCTTGTGCTACTTCTATGCTGACTGCGAGAGTAACTTCACAAGAATGAACCAGCTCATTTACAGGCTATCTCGCCGACGCAGTAGCCCGTCTGTCTATCTGCAGCGTACGTAGATGGCTATAGTAATTACTATCGACCATCTGACGTCATCACTATCTACAACGGTCGCAAACTAATCACTACCAGTCGCTCGCCTATTGCTCGCTATAGGGATGATACGAGTTCGTTGATCTAAATAGGCTTCTCCCCTAGCCCACTTGCTGCTCTCAGTCTCAGAATCAGTGCAGAGCGCACAGAGTCTACTTGATGAGGAGAATGGCGAATGTATCTTGACAGGCGCTCACACGGACTAACGGACGCGGACGCACAGGCACCGATGTCTCTGGTTGCGTGTCCTCTCCGTGGGGTTGTTGGACTCTAGAGCGGATTTGAATGCATGAGTGTCGGATGGAGTAGCATACGAGTTGAACGAATTCAGCACAACTACTTGGTAATATGCAGCTCAAAAAATATTATTCTGAATATGCTGCTATAGATGGCTTTTTATGAGTGACCGATGAGCTGACAGTATTATGTGGGTTAGAAATATGGGGGCAATGAATGATGGGAGATAACTCACTTGGAATCATCATCCCAGCGTACGACCCCGATATTCTTACGCTTGAACAATACATCCGAGACGTTCGATCGGAATTCGCACCAGAAATCCTCCGCGTTGAGCTTGATACGCCGCGCCAGGCACATGTTGAGCGACTTGAGGAAACTGCTGATGTTGTGAACGTTGCGACCACGCGGCGTGGGAAGGGTGGAGCGATCATGGCTGGCTTTGACGCTCTCAAAACCGATATCCTTGCGTTTGCCGACGCTGATGGATCGGTCCCAGCAGACTCACTGCATGACGTAGTTCGGCAGATCAGCGAGGGGACTGCAGATGTAAGCCTTGCCTCGCGCCGACACCCCTCTTCGCATATCGTTGCTCACCAGACTGTCATCCGACGATTGCTTGGAGATGGCTTCGCGTTCGCGGCGCGTAAGATGCTCCCGACGCAGTGTCGAGACTACCAGTGTGGGGCGAAGGCGGTTCGAGCCGACGCGTGGGAAGCGATCGGTCATCACTGCTACGAGCCGGGATTCGCATGGGACTTGGAGTTCGTCTCTGTCGCCGGTTCCTTGGGATACGAAATCGCAGAGGTCCCTGTGGTATGGGAGGACCACCCTGACTCGACCGTGAATCCACTCAGTACATCGTTGGAGTTAGCAACTGCACTTGTTGACGTAAAACGTCGAACCGATGCAATCGCGACGAGTCCGCGACATCGAAACGCAACGCCGACGGCGCATTCAAAACTGATGAAGTTAGGTGGAGAGGATGGCGACTAAGCCCACCTCGGAGGTACTGCTTGAACGGGCCCGTATCGGGCAATTCGTCTCTGTGGGAGTCGTCGGCGCCGGTATCGAAACGGTGCTCGTTGCGGTTCTCACGGGATTGATGGGTGTTGGACCGCTCGCTGCGAAGGCTGTCGGCGCTGAGGCATCAATTTCGACGATGTTCGTCGTGAACGATCGTTGGACGTTCGCCGATGAAGGTGCTGCCGGACTTATCGCGTGCGTTCGTCGCTGGCTGAAATCGCATGCTGTCCGTATCGTTGGATTGTCGGTCGCGTTCTCAGTGCTCTACGTGCTGACGAGTGTCGTGTCATACTCCGTTCAGCTCGCTGGTTTTGAGTTATGGCCGACCATAGCGAACTGCATCGGCATTGGCATCGGAATGAGTATCAACTACGTTGCGGAGAGTCTGTTCACTTGGGAAGTCGTGGGAGATACGAATGTCTGACGATCGAAATAGAAGCCTGGAACGATCTTCTCGGAGTCACTTGTCACTGCGTTTTAAGTCGATATTTCGACACTTTCCGACTCCTGAACGAAACCAAGAGGCACGGTCACATTCGCGAATAGACTATACGCGGCTACTGGCGATAGTTGCTATCGGCGTCTATGTGTTTCTTCAATCGCTGGGACAGAACCCACTACGGCAGTGGGACGAGGCAATTTACGCAAACACCGCCCGGCACATGGTTCAGCGTGGCGAATGGCTTATACCACATCTCTATCTGCACCCGCAGAAGGATGTAATTGCGTTCCAAGCATTTCTCGAGAAACCACCTCTTGTGATGTGGTTGGAAGCGGTCTCGATGTCCATATTTGGTGTCTCTCGATTTGCAGCTCGGCTTCCAATAGCGATTCTGGCCATTCTATCGGCAATTCTCGTCTACTATATGGGACGGCAGATGATATCCCGCTTTGCTGGGTTCGTCGCCTCAGTTGTCTTCGTCACAACGCCGATTATATTCGCCAATGGGCATGGGGCACGTACCGCGAATACGGATCTCCCATTAGTGTTCTTCGGTACGATCTTTGTGTTCTTGACATGGGTTGTTTTCACACAAGACAGGCGCGAGCTGCTCCCATATGTCGGTATCGCAGCGGCTCTCGCGGTTCTCACGAAGGGTTTCAGTGCTGGCACATTTGTAATTGCAGTTGCGCCACTTGTGCTCCTCTACTATCGAACGTTCTTGTCTAAGGAAATGTTCCTGTCAATTGGCGTAACTCTAGTGCTCGTTCTTCCTTGGCCCATCTACGCATGGTTTCACTATAGGCAAGAGTTCTTGTACCAGATATTCTTCCAGCAAGTCCTTACACGGGCAACTGGGTCTGGGTTGTACTCCAAGTCTGGTGCTATCTTTGAGTTCATGCGATATCCTTACTTCAGAGAGATCCCGAGTATGATGGACCCTTGGTTCGTTTTACTTTTCCCCGCTGCCGCGATTGCAGTTTATACAGGCTGGCGAAAAAGGAGACTGAAAGCTCCAATATTTCTGGCTTGGTGGGCGCTCTCAACGTTCGGATTCTACGTAGTCACTGGGAACCACGGATGGTACATAATGCCCATTGCGGTCCCCTGTGCTCTACTCATTGGAATTGGCGCAGATGCAATCACTGAGGAACATCCGAAGCTAATGGTCATCTCTGGGTTCGCAGTTGCAATATTAGTTCTCCGAACAAATTCTACTCTTTGGGCGGTTCTCCTCGGGATTGGGCTCATTATATGCTCAGAAAGAAATGGTATTAGTCAAAAGATACAACACAGCTATTCAACAAAAGCCACGAATGTTCTCTCTCATGTCGTACCTGTCCTCTTTGCTTTTGCACTTGTTGTAGCACTTGTAGGTGGTATTCCAGTTGGATCCGGCAATTCATTTGATGGTTTCGAGCGTCTTGGGAAGGCAACAGACCAGCATGTTCCAAATGGAGAGCCTATAATACTAGGGCCGAATGCTCCGAAAAAAGAATTTGCTTTTTCATTTTATGCCCAGAGACCCATTAGCAGCGTCACAAGTGAAGAGATCGTCTCTCTCTCTCAAGAGACATACATAATTGTTGGTCCACAAACACAGTCGGAGCTAAGCCACGACTATCAGATATTGTACGAGGGCGGGAAATACAATCTTATTCATCTAAAACCCGACAGATCTGCATCAGTCGCTATAGAGAAAAGACGCCATTGACCTGATAGCACCGTGTAGATCGCCTCCTCAACTGGCACCCAAATATTAGACATTCGATGTGATTTTTCGAAGGGCACTGTCTAGTTAAGCCAGTTTGAGAAGTGAATAGGTCGTTGAGTGGTTTGGTTAGAATGCTCGCAGACCTGCTCGGTGAATGTTTTGCAGTGGATTTAGAGGAATGTTGGGAGCGTTCGCCGTCCACCTTCACGCGACTGGTTGTTCACTCAGAGAAACAGCCTCAATTCTCGCTGATTTAGGCGTTAAACGCTCTTACCAGGCGATTTTCTAGTGGGTGTGTCGGCTGGCTGACAGCGTTTCGGACCCGCCGACGGCGCAGCCGTCACGGGTCGCTGTCGACGAAACCGCTATCAAAATCAACAGTGGATGGTCTTGGTTGTACGCTGCAATAGACATCGACACCAAGTTACTCTTTGGCGTACGACTATTCAAAAGACATGGTACCGATCCGGCGGCTACGTTCCTTCACGGAGTCATCGAGAAACACGATTGTGAAGATACCGTGTTTTTGGTCGATCAGTTCGGCTATCGGACTACCACCTCTCAATTAGGACTGAGCGGCCGGGTTGACTCTGCGGATCGAAATCTCATCGCAAAGTGGTTTCACACTCTCACAATGCGAGTTGACCGCTTCCATAATTCGTGGGCATCAAGCGCTTAACCGACGAACACCGGTGAGGAGGTTAACTAGACAGTGCCTCCGGCTTGAGGGAGCCAATGATTTCTATCGGACTCGGAACCATGTTACTCTTGTTAGGCTTGGGACTGCATTTGCATGGCCTGCTGTTAGAGATATTGAGCTCTAAGCGACTAAACAATATTTAAGCGCTTGAATGAGGTGTTGCTCATACTTTGTTTGGACGGCCGATAATTGGGAAAAGGAAATCTATTTAACAATTATCGCTCTGTTGTCGAGAGGCGAGTTTGACACTCTCGGACGGAGGGCTCTTGGCCGCGACTTCTGGGTATTTCTACATTAGTCGTTGATCAGGTCGTGGACTATCGGTAACTCTCGACCAATTCTCTCCTCAACGCTATTTATTACGATAGTGTCGTTTTTATCCACGCTCTTCGTCAAAATAATAGAGACCACGTGAATAGCCGAAATCAGGACCCCTATCAGAAATATCGAAATTATCCCAATCTCTCCTACTGACCTTTCGACTAAGACTGCACATCCAACTGTTAGGGGAATTGGTTTTATTTGGTTAATCGAGAATGGCAGCTTCCCTATTTGTACGTATATGAGGAAGACCTCCATCATGTTGTACGTTACATATCCAATGACTGTGGCAATAGCAGCACCTAAAATACCACTTCGGGGAATCAATAATAGATTCAACAAGATATTGACTACAAACCCCACAGCAGCCGAAACCATGTCAACACGTGGTCTATTTATTGCTTTCGCAGTTGCACCGTTTGGACCAACCAACACATTGAAGAATAGTCCCGCTACCAATACGCTCAACGCATCCGACGCGGGCAAATATTCCGGACCAAAAAATATTCTAACGAGATCTGCAGAAAAAACTGAGAAGACTAGAATCAGTGGTAGTGTTAGTTCTGTGGCCCATTTCGTCGTCGATTTGTAAAGTTGTATCAGTTTTTCATTTTCTCCCTGAGAAAAGTATTCGGTGGCCAGTGGCAGATAGAGGAATATAAAGGAGCTCAGTACAAACTCTGTGACTTGGCGAAGAGGCTGAACAGACCGATAGTGCCCTGTTGATTCTGATGTCAAGAAGTACTCAATCATCATTACATCGATATTTGAGAAAACAACAATCAATGACGAGCTGAGGGCCAATGGCCAGGAGAAGGACCAAATGCTCCGAATAGTAGACCATTCAACTGAGGCTTTAGCAACCTCTCCTAAGTTCAGTGCGGCACTGAGGAAGTACAATCCGATTACAAAGGAAATTAGCGGAAGAGATACCCAGTATGCTACCGCACCGATCTCTGCTACTCCAAGAAACAGGATTGTAAAAAAGAAAATTAGGCCACCGACTCTCGGAAATAGGTCTTTTGAGAGAACTGCATGAAATGTTTCGCCCCTTGCACGCAAAACTGAAATAATAATCCTACTAATCGGGAATAGAAAGGCATATACGCTGAAAAATACCAGATAATCGTTCACTTCGTTATTGTTTAGTAGATTTCCTATTTGAGATGGAAAAATAAGGAAGAGAGAGCTAGTAATGATTGCGATTGGAGTAATCATCACAAACCCTTGCTTCGTAATACTGGTTTTTTCTCTATACGCAGAGGTATCAGATATAAATCGGGTTATCCCTTCTGGAATGCCAAACAGTGAGAGACGTCCGGCAATTAATGCAGTCGTATAGGCTACCGCAATTGTACCATACTCTTCCGGGCTGAGCGACCGAACTATGAAAATCTCTGCGGAAAGTGCTAGTATCTGTGTGGATATGGTACTCAAGAAGACTATTCCTGCACTTCTGAATAGCTTGGACAGCGAATCCTGAATTCCACTCACACTATCCAATGGTGGGCCGGGGTAAATGAGTGTTTACAAAGATTCATGTAATGGCAGACCTAGATAAGCTGATAGAACACAAATGCGTAACGTAGTCTTAATTTGCTTAGACTCTATAAGAAAAGATTATTTTGATAAGTACGCTCCGCGCCTTGCTCAGCGTGCAGACATTAACTTTTCTCAGTGCCGTGCCGCAAGTAGTTGGTCAGTCCCGTCTCATGCCAGCATGTTTACCGGGGCTCTGCCTTCTGACCACGGCGTACACACACATAACATGAGGTTTGAAGGTATTTCTGAGGAGTCTTTTACTAAAGCACTTTCGGAGCATAATAGCATTTGTGTGTCTGCCAACGGATTCACGACCAAGGAATTCGGATTTGACTCGTTATTTGACGAACTGGTTTCGGTCCATCCAGGACGGCGCTTCACAAATGGAGAAGACGCAGGCGGTAAATCCGTTAGAGAGATTCTACGTGATATACCCTCTGCAGATCATCCTTTGGTTTCGCTATTGAATGGCGCGTACAGTAAATTGTATTGGTTGGTTGATCTTCTTCCGATTCCCAGTCCTTTCGACCAAGGTGCAAAGCTAATCCGAAAACACAGTTTGAAAAGGTTGTCAAGTTCGTCTGAACCAGCTTTTTTATTCACGAACTTTATGGAGGGACATTTACCACACCAACCTCAACTGCAACTAAACTCGGACCTCCATTCTGTTCCCTGGTCTTGGACTTCGACCAAATTCGATCATTTCGAAGCAAACCGTCAAGGAGAAGAATATCTTAAGGACCATTCTGAAGATATTAACAATTTCAGAGATCTATATACTAGTAATATTGATTATTTAGATAGGCAAGTGGTAGAGATGATTGACGATATTGATTCACAAACCGCTTTGGAGACGACATTTGTAATCACTTCAGATCACGGTGAGAATCTTGGATATGATGATGAGGATAATCTTGTAGCACACAGAAGTTCTCTTTCGGAGGCGTTGTTGCATGTTCCTCTCTGTGTTGTAAACCCTCCATCCGATTGGTACTCAACTGAGTCAGTTCATGAATTTATATCCCATCTTGAGCTGCCCAAAATAGTTGAGTCATTAGCAAAAGAGCAGACATTTGAGGCTAAGCATCACCCTGTCAGTGCCGAGCTTATTGGAGGAGGTGCGAAAATAGTTAGTGAAGACGAATACTGGAATAGAATGATCCGCTGTTCATACGTTGACTCACAAAAATACGAGTGGGATTCACTTGGATCCTCTACTCTCTACGAACTTGACTTGTCGAAACCCTGTAAAATCCAGCGCCGTGAAAACGGCGTCACTATCCCGGATACAGCGAAAACTGCGTTTACAACAGAGATATCCCAATACAAGTCGGACATCACTTCCCAGTCTACTCAGGACTTAAACTCGGAGGTAGATGCTGGGACTCAGGAACGATTAAAAGATTTGGGGTATTTGTAAATCTATAGTGTTTAACAATCAGTCTAGTCATTTAATTGACAAATCATTTACAAATAAAATTATTCAGGTACGGGTAGTTTATCTCAGATTGTGCACCATTGTGGATAAAACAGGCCAAGCAAGAGATTTAATAGAGGTTCGAATGGATAGTAGGCCATACACCGTTTGAGTACCTCCGCACCGATGATAATATATACACAATCCGAGGTAAAGCCAGTTCCGCTACGCAATTGAATGTGAAATAACATAGGATACCAGAACGAAAGTGAACATCTTAGTGATTTCTCGTGAATGGCCAGGTCATGTTCTAGGAGGTATCTCGTACCACCTAAGTAACCTATATAGTAACCTCTCAAGAAGAGGTCATGAGATAACTGTTATCACGGGAACATGTCCGCAAGCAGCTGACAAGTTGAGACATGAGGCTCCGGAAGTAAAGTCAATCCATCCTGTGCAGTTTGGCTTTCGGCAAGGATATTATCTGTTGTTCCCGGTGGCATTCGGACATTTCAAGCGGAGTTTTGACTTCGCGCCGTATGATATCTGCATCACGCATACCGAAGTACCATTCGAGCTACCGATACCGACTATCTCCAAGCGGCATGACTGTTACAGGGCAACAAAAGAATGGATTCGCGATGGGCTATCAGGAATGAAAGCAATCGGTGACCGGATTATCGACCCATTCCGAAGGGTTATTGATCGGCGATCCATCACAGCAGCCGATTGTATAATCTATAACAGTGCTGTTTGTCGCGCTGGATGGGAGACGGCATATGATATCAACACCCCTTCTACAATCTCGCACAATGGTATTGATCTGGACACATTCTATCCGGACCCCTCTACTGGCGGTGGGGGGTATATCCTTTTTGTCGGAGGTTCCGAGCGCAAGGGTCTCTCGAAAGTTATTGAGTTTGCTGAGAATACAGGAGAATCAGTTGCTATTGCAGGTCCTGAGGAGATTTCGTCAAGTAATGTCACGGCACTCGGGAAACTATCACAAAGTAAGCTGCGACGGGTATACTCCGATGCAGAGGTAACAATTCATCCAGCCGGTTGGGAAGCATTCGGGAATGTCATCTTGGAATCTGTTGCCTGTGGGACTCCGGTTGTTGCCACCCCGAATTGCGGAGCGGTCGAAGTACTCCCAGAAACTGCCTGTGTTGTGACTTCTGACATTGCATCCGGGGTTAGAGATGCTCAACGGCTAAGTTCTGACGACTGTGTAACCGCAGCTCAAAACTGTTCGTGGGGGGAAACTGCAGAAGAAACAGTGGATGTCGCAAGGCGAATTACAAGTATAACAGCCTGAGCTGTTCTCGACAAGTACGTTATTGTGTCTCTGTTGCAACCCTCTTTATGTCTGGCGATTTGCCGAGAGGCTAGTTTCTGACCGGATCGGCGAAATCCAGTGGAAAGAGTAGCTCTTCACAATGTCAACACTGAAGGATTTCAACAGATCCGTTATTGTTGTTCATATTCAGTGGCTCTGACCTAATTTGGAAAAAATAGTATCTGCCACCTGTCTGAACTCCTTATAATCATGCTTTTCAGCTAGCTTACGCCCATCTCTTGCAACTTGCTGTAGCTGTTCAGTATTTGAAGTTAGGTCAATTAGTAGCTCTGCGAGTTGAGTATCATCATCGACAGGGAACAAATAGCCATTTCTCCCGTGTTCTATATAGTCATTAATTCCGAATGTATCCGATCCAACAACTGGCGTTCCACTTGCTAGAGCTTCAAGTCCACTTGTCGCATATCCTTCCATGGTTGACGGTAGTACATATAACAGCGACTCAGAGAGCAGCTGCCGTTTCTCCGATTCATCTACATACCCAGCAAAAGTGATATCCTCTAGACGAAGACTCTCAGCGAGTTCCTGAAGGTTGGCCTCTTGGGGCCCGGATCCAGCAATGACGAGTTCTAGATTGCGACTGGAGTGGTACTCTACCTTTTGCCACGCTCGAAGTAGACAAGAGACATTCTTCCGGGTACCAAGACGGCCGAGGTAGGTTATAGTCTTAGAATTTGGATTAAACTTGAACTCATATTCGCTGGCTCGAACCGTCGGGTGGAGTATATGTGTTTTCTGATATCCCGTCTTCTGTTGAATCCGCTTTTCGGTACTTTCTCCTGCGCAAACAATTTCTGGGCGCTTTAGTAGCGGAAGGGTCCTGTCAATTCCATCAATAACTGTCCCGCGAAGTGGTCCCAGTTGTTTTCTGGCCGTACCGAAAAATGCAGTATGCATAAATATCGCGTTGGTGACCTCTTCAGGGCAGAAGAAGTGACCTGGATAATAGGGATAGTGAGAAATATCGTCCAGAAATACGTCAAAATCCCCATATTCCATTATGTTTTGATAGGCTTTGACACCACGTACAGTGTTAAGAATGGTTTCTATCGATGAAGATGGGTCATCATATGGAAACTCATGATAAAGTATACCCTGAGTGCCAGACCGGTCGTTCTCATGTGACCTTGGTGAAAGGACATCCACTTCCCAGCCGGACTCTAAGAGTGCTGTCCCGATATTTCGCATTAAGCGGCTGGCCCCACCGGACACTTCTGATCTTCGCATTGACGTATGGGACCGAATCAATATCTTCATAGAAGGAGTGTGCCTCTGAATCAGATATATCCCAAGTCTTCCAGACGCTGCTGGGCACCTGAGTCAAGCGAACTGGCGTCTTGGTCCTGTTTTTTTAGAGGACCGCGGTCCTCTTGGAGACGCTGCTGAAGTTCATCAGCGATGTCCGAGTGCTCTGAACTCACGTCAGTCAACTCCTTGGGGTCACTGGTGATATCATACAGTTCTCGCGCCCCATCACTTGATTCAATCAACTTCCATTCCGCAGTTCGTAGTGACCTCAGCGCGCGATCATACTGTTCATATCCGCTCTCACTGTTCGCCTTTGACCTCTCCTTGAGTGTTTCAATATCGGGCTGGGGAACAAGATACTCTGAGATAGCAACCTCCTCTGCACTTGACGAATCTTCGACTATCTCTGACAGGCTGCTTGATGCAATAGTCGGATTTTCTGGCACATTCGCGTCTGCCGCCTCAAGTATTGTCGGGAAGAGAGAACGGGTCTCAACCACTTGTTCGACCTCGTGGCCGCCTCTGAACTTGTTCGTACCACGGATTAGTAGTGGGACGTGGACCAGAGTATCATAGAGGCAGTATTGGTGATCCATTAATCCGTGGTCCCCAATGTTCTCACCGTGGTCTCCGACAATAACGACCATCGTATCGTCCAAAATACCATTCTCGGACATACTGTCGAGTAGATTCCCAATTCGGTGATCAAGGTAGCTAAGCTCGGAGTCGTAGAGTCCCTCCAGAATCTCAAAGTCGCGCTGGGTCATTCCTATCTCGCCAGCGACGTATCCCCAAGCATCTTGCTCAATCTCTTTCGCTTCTGCGATTGACACCCCATCCGGAAGGTGATTGCAATGTTTTTTTGGTGGATCGTATTCCAGGTGGGGCTCAAGATAGTTAATAAATATAAAAAACGGGTCTTCGCCAGAGTATTGCCTGTCGAACCAGCTCTTAACTTTCCAATTTGTGACCGCTGCACCGTAGTCGTAGCGCTTTCTGAAGAACTTGGCATATGCTGCATTCGCCATCATCGACGGAATCTCAGAAGCACTGGCCGTCTTGATTAGTTCGCGAATTTGCTCAAGCGGGTGGTCATGCTCACGCATAGCTGGTGCCAAGTCGGCACCCTTCTCAAGTAGTGTCCAACCGGGATAGAACTGGTCAAACCCTTGGTCGAACCCAAAGTCTGGACTTACCCAGCTATTGTTTGAGAATGCGACTGTATCGTACCCGGATTTATTCAAGATCGCTGGAAGAGAGTCATAGTCGGGGTCGAACTGTTTGTTCCCCGCATCGGTGTTGTGGTCTGAAGTATACTGACCAGTGAACAGAGAGGCATGCGACGGTAAGGTCCAAGGTGCCGTAGAGATTGCAGAGGAAAATTCAACTCCATCACTCATGAATTCGGTGATTCGAGGCACAGTCTCGGCATTCGTGGATGGGAGGGCATTACGTGCTCGTGCCGTATCCATGACAACGAAGAGTATGTTTGGACGGCTCATGCTGGTTGAGGATACGGTCGTGTCTAGAGATATTATATCCACCGCTTCAAAAACTCCATTATTTTATATTCACCACTATCCTCGCTTGTGCTTCAATCTGAGTCTGCTAACTGTGTCTAAGTGACAATCGTAGCTTCACTCTCTTACTTTTCGTTAGCGAAGCATCTATTCGGGTTCGAGTCAATGCCACCGATAGATGCTCCCCTGGGGTCACGCCGCGTTCGGCTACGTACTCTACTCGCTGTACGCCCGCCTCCGCCTCAATCACCCACCACAAGGGCTCGCTGTACTCGCACTCGCGGTCGGCACGCAGTTCCCGGATCTCATCGACAAACCACTCACGTGGACGTTCGCCGTTCTCCCCTATGGGCGAAGCTTCGCTCACTCGTTGTTCACACTCGTCCCGCTTCTCGCTATCCTCTGGATGGCCTTCGACACGCCGAAACAGCGCACGCTCACCACGGCGTTCGGCATCGGGTACGCCTCACACCTCGTCGGCGACAATATTGGGGGATTCCTCAACGGAGAATTCAGCATTCCCGGCTATCTGTTGTGGCCGCTGACGGACGTCCCGAGTGAGGGGAAGCGAAGCTTCCTCGAGTTCTTCTTGAACCTGCAGTTCTCTCCGACGATTCTCTTCGGGTTCGTCTTGGCGCTGTTCACACTCGGGTTGTGGATTTACGACGGGATGCCCGGCGTGAAAGACGTCCTCGAGGGCAGACTATGGGAGAAATCTCGTACGAGGCCCACAGAAAAGCGCTAACACCGTCAAAAATCTGAGTTCGACACCACAGACCGAAAGGGCGCCAATCACACCAGTATACGGAAGTACGGCTCAATTGAGCGCAATCTGTATAATCCCAGCAGTATCTTCGTGCGGGCTATAGCGGGGATTCTCAGTTATACTGTCCTTTGTACTGAAATTCCCGAACAGACCATATATTTATAATTCCCTGCAAGAGATGAATTGGCATGCCAAACGTCGTTCTTATAACAATAGATTGCCTGCGGCGAGACCACTGTGGATTTGCGGGATATTCGAAGAACACGACTCCGAATATTGACTCAGTAGTGCCCAACGCCTATCAGTTCACATCTGCGATTTCTCCCGGACCGCGTACTTCCGAGTCGTTCCCTGGGATTTTGTCTGGGCGGCTCTCGGCGGAATGTGAGTTTATCGAAGAGTTAGCGTTCAAAACGATTCCAGACGACGCGGAGACGCTCGCGAGTTTCGCATCCAGTCATGGCTACCAGACACTCGCAGCTATCGCCAACCCTCAACTCTCACCCATTCGTGGGTTCGCTAACGGATTCGACTCGTTCGAGAATCTGCGTATCGAAGCAGGAAGCGATAAATTCGACACAAAAAATGAGGCCGACGACGACGAGGATGAAATTGGCACACCACTCGTCAACCGACTCGGACGGCAACTCCTTGAGCACGGAGAAAAGCTCCCACTCAACCCAGCGAGTCTCGCATTCGTCGCATATCGACACAAACAATTGAAAGGCGATTGGGCATCAGTTTCAGGCCAACGTGTCGTTGACCGATTCCTTAGCTCGCTTCCCGACGAAGGGCCGTTCTTTGCGTGGACGCACCTCAACGACATCCACGCACCAATCCATCCCGGCCGTGTCCGTGAAGGCGGACTGCATTCGCTAACAGACACCTATCAGTTCCTCGCCGACGCCAAGCGCGCTCGGCATGAATACAGCCCAGGGTACGAAGCACTGTATGACGGAGCGATTCGTTACGTCGATAAACAGGTTGGCCGGATTTTAGACCATCTGGAGAAGGTGGGCCTTCGTGAGGAAACGGCTATTATCATCACCGCAGACCACGGTGAAGCGCTATACGACCGCGGGATATACGGACATGCATCGGGGAACGAGCAACGGCTATTTGAATCCGACCGAGATTATCTATACCGTGAGTTGCTCGACGTGCCGTTGCTTGTTGACATCCCAGGTGAAGACGGAGACCGTATCGACGCTCCGTTCTCGCTGTTGTGGCTGCACCAACTTCTCGCCGAGATAATGGGCGTCACGGATGGTGAATTCCCCCAGCATGCCGACTACGCTGAGCGTATTTTTGACACAGAAAGCGTTGCACTCTCGGACTCATTGCTCGAAGACGGGCATACCATCGCCGTACTCAATGCCGACACTAAAATCATCACCGACGCGACGTCTCCCAACGAAGTAGCAACAGACAATTGGCACTATCTCTCGCGGTCTGACGCAGGTGACCGGACAGCCACAGAGACTCGGCCGGAAGAGCTCATTGATGTGGCGGAGGCGTCTCTCGTTGAGCCGGGCTCTCTATATCAATCCGAAGACGCGATTCATACCGACACGATGCAACAACTCGCTGACTTGGGCTACAAGTAGTAACAATCCTCTAATCGATTTGTTCGACCGGTCAGCGTAAATCAAAGAGCGAGGTCTGATAGATATATCCTCTTTAGTCGGATACATTCGCTGAAATCGTCCGGTGGAGTCACTGTGTTCATGCTATACACACAGTACGTACCTTCCACCACTCTTTCGATTTATTCGTGATTATTGTTGTCATCTGAAAATGCCTCCATCGAAGAACTCGAAATTGATTTCTAATTGGCAGAAATGCAGCGTTTCAGTTGCTCTCGTAGCGCTTACCAAGATCGACGGAGCAAACAAGACCACAATTACAGCCAACGCAAGGATTGCTGAGTCAATGTACCGGTAGTCACTTGAGACGCTCGCAGCTACCGACAAGGTGTGGCAATTTCAAAGCGACCGTGGCCTCTAGCTGCACCAGTTGTAGTTGATGAGGATACATTCTTCATGGATGGCCTCTATGTCTATCTATGGGTCTCGGTGATCAGCGAATTGCGCTTTCTGCCGCCTTCCTTCTCCTTGGAATAGCCGTCGTCTCACAGCAACTGTTAATGGGTGCTGCAAAGCCATGGGAGGGAATCTACACTTCCTTCCCAATGTTTTGGGGAGGTCTTGTACTCTCGGTAGCACTAATTTTAGCCTCCGTCCATCGATCGGAGCACTCATGGGGCACCGTTGCACTGTACATGGTCTCGCTGACTGCGGCTGTCGTCACCCATTCACTACTCTGGGCTCGACCGTGGGGGTACCACGACTCGTGGCGACACGTGGATGAGATTATGAGAGGATCGCTCTCGACGGCGCAGAACGTGTATCCCGCCTTTCATGCGTTAGGGCGAGGGCTCACCGCTGTGACTGGAGTCTCTGCTCGTGAGTTTGTCTCAGGTGTCCCGCTGCTTGTTGCGTTTCTCGGGTGCTTGGGCATTGTTATTATCGCGAGACGGTCCGGCGCGGATCGGCGAGCGTCGCAGATCGCCGCTATTGCTGTCACACCTGCCGTGTTTTTAGGATTCACTCCGCGTCCGTTTTCGCTTACGTATCCGTTTTTGTTCGTCATCATTTGGGCGTTATGGCTTCATAGTAGACGAGCCCGGATCCTAACTCTCGGGTTTGGTCTGGTAATGACCGTCTTCCACCCATTCCTCGCCGCTATCGCAACCGGTATCGTTCTCACTGCGGGGGTTGTCTCTTACGTGCGACCCTTCCGACAGTCAAGCAAATACGCTCGTACCGTCCGTCCAGGGTTTCTTGCCGTTGGTGTCGCAATCGGATTTGTATTACTCGTTCAGTCATCATTTGCAAATGGGTTGATACTCGCTGCGGCACAAGCTGCCGGAGCGAACGTACAGGCACCTTCTGCAGACGGTGGCCCGGCAGGCGCCGGACTCATCCAAGCCGCGCTGTTTGAGCGGATTGGTGAGTTCCTTCTTCGGTCATCGTTCTTACTCGCGTTGGCACTTACCTCCGGTGTCGCGATTTATCGACAGTACAGCAACCGAAATATCACCTCCGATGTCGCAGTCGCTGTCGTCTCTGGAAGTGCTGTTTTCGTCGGGTTTCTGGTGATTGCATTCATCCCGAAAGGAATCGGAATCACCCGCATATTTTCCCTCGCGCCGGTGTTTTTCGTTCCAATCATCCCGTATGCACTCTCGCACGTCGGGCGTCCCACGTGGCGGCAGATCGCTTCAGTGGGTGCCGCATTTCTTATCGTCGGCGCGGGCGGTGCGACCGCGTTCGATTCACCCATGACGGGGGGCGTGGAGTACTCCGCGACAGAGTCACAAGTTGAGAGTATTGAGTGGGCCGTGGGCCATACAAGCGACCAGACCATCGTTGGCTCACGAATGACCCACTGGGTGATTGTCGGTCTCTACGGACGCGAAGCGAGCTCTGCGAGGTCTCGAATAGATGGGAACGGAATGTGGGCAACCCGTGCGCGAGGGGTTGAGTCCTACCGGTCGACAGTTGAGGGTCTCGTTGCTGTCGACGGCCCCGAAACAGCCCACGCCGAAATCGTGGCGAGAGAGTCAAGTGACCGGCTCCTGCGCTGTTTGCAAACGTTCGAGCAGCAGCAGAACCAAGTTTATGCGAACGGTGAATCGGGCTTCTTTACACATGCCCGTCCACCGTCGTGTGCTGTTGGAGGAGTAACATGAGAATTACGATACAGAACTGTATGAGGGCGGTGTGTCTACCACCATCAGTATGCTTCTCGCACTTGTTCTCTCTGCTGTCGTTGTCGCTCCCCATAGCACATTCGGCGGTCGTCGAATCACTTCGCAAAACAACCTCTCTGCGACAATCGCAGATGGAGCCGCGGCCACCATTAAAAACAACAAATTCGATGAGGTGATCTCTTCGTAGCGGTCGTCAATGGGGCATGAGACAACCCCGAAAGGACGCCGCTGATTGCCGCTGCGACGACGAGCAGCGCACCGTACGCCCGCACCGGACTATCTACCACACGATGCAGCTGTATATTTAAACGACATAACTGTAAAAGACGATTTGCATCGCAACAAACGCGTGACTTCACGACGTGTGGAACGCTTGGACGGACGTCGGCTCACGACAGCGTGTAGTCAGAATGGGACGGTCACCGCGACGAATTTTACCTGAGCCACGATTTCGAACGAACCAGAACCACTACGTGCAACCCCCCGGAACACACAATGACAGACTCGCCTCAGCGCATGTTACGGCTACGGGAGAACGACGCGGCCAAGCGCGGTCTGCACGACGTCGGCAGCGCACTCGTGGGGGGACCGCGAGTTCTCGACGACCGCGTTCACCTGCTCAAGGAGCACATCCGAGCCAGCAATCGCAACCTCTGTCTCGTCTCCCCAACCCGATACTCGCCCGAAGCCGGTCAAACACGTACGACTCCGTGCTCTCGTGACCGCTCTCGGTCGCCGCCGTCGAGAGTCGCTTCGCGAACGCTGGATCAGCCTCGTAGGAGAACGACCGCTCAACGGACGCAACGTCTTCCCACGGGGCCTCACCACGAAGAACCTCGATGAGGTACGCATCGACTGCCTGCCGCGCGAACGTCGCCAACGAAACGTTCTCTCTTTCAGCGTGCTGAACGGCGAGCTGTCGAACCGCTAGGCCGACCTCGACGGTCAGTGCGACGTCCGCTATCTTGGTGTCGCTCAGCAACGTTTGACATCGATTGACAACAGACCGTCCGAACGCTTATTCGGAGTCACTGATTCAGTTCTGACAGGCATGGCCAGCACGACTCGTGACAACGGCAATGGCGGTGTCGAGTTCGCTGACGAGGATGATGGACGAGTTACTGCCACGGATATCGAAACGGGTGTCGCCTCCTTCGGCGACGACCGTGCAGAGGCACTGCGGATGCTCGCCGACGCACTCGATGCTCACCACGGGAAGGGCGAGTCTGTTGATGACGGCGAAGTGGCCGCAGAACTCGGTCTCGACGAGGACGAAATCGGAAGCGAAGGCCGCCCACCGTGGGACACGTAGCGTGGGACGGACGACGTTCACTCGTGGGTAGATGACCAACGAATAGTCCGCTACACCCATCAGTTGATACGCACGTCCGATCCCCAGGAATCGCGCTCGAACGACGTTAGGCATATATTCCTGTGAATCCGATTTCACGATATGGCGAAGAACATCCGCGTCGACGAGGAATTCCACGCCTACGTGGAGTCTCACAACCGGGACGGCGAAACGATGGGAGAGACGCTTCGCCGCCTCACTCGGGGGCCGGACCCGAATGAAATCGCCGGCGTACTCTCTGAGGAGAGCGCGGACCGAATGGAGACAGCTATCGAAGACCTCAGCGGGGCGGAGCAAGGGCCTCGATAGAGCGCGAGAGGCGTTCGAGGACCGAAGACGAGACGGCGGCGCGTCTCGCAGGGGAGATGATGGCGCGAATCGACGAGAAGGGAAACCACCGCCGGAAGGCTAGCCCGGTCGACGTGAACGACGCGCACATCGCCGGCATCGCTACCGACCTCGGCGAACCGGTGCTTACCGATAATGTGAGCGACTTCGAAGAACTCGGCGTCGATGTCGAAGAATACTGAGTGTCCCGACACCCGGTTTCCTGACCCCGTCACGTCTCGTCTACGGAAGAACAATTCGTCCAAGCGCAGCCTGAACGACATCGGCAGCGCTCTCGTGCGGCGAACGCGGATTCTCGACGACGGCCCCGACTTGCTCAACGAACACCGCTGCTCCTGCAACCGCGACCGTTTGCTCATCCTCCAAGCCGACACTCTCCCGAAGTTGAGCTAGCGCGTACGCGCCGGTACTCTCGTAGCCGTTCTCGGTGGCGGCCGTGGAGAGCAACGCCGTAAACGCCGGGTCGGCCTCATACGTGAACGACCGCTCGACAGGCTCAACATCCTCCCACGGGGAGTCACCACGAAGCACCCCTATGAGATACGAATCAAGTGTCTCCCGAGCAAACGTCGGCAGCGACACCCCCTCCCGCTCGGCTCGCTGGACGGCGAGCGTTCGAACCGCGGGGTCGACCTCGACAGTCAGTGCGACGTCCGTCTCATCGGTGTCACTGCTCGTCGCATCCTCGTCCGGCGGCTCTGGAGTCGCATCCGTATCGGGTTCTGGGTCGGGATCTGCAGACGAGTCCTCGGCAGTCTCGTCTGCCTGGTCATCGGAGTCGGAGACATCCGGTTCCGACTCCGGGTCGGGTTCTACAGTCTCGTTCGACGCTGCTGGTTCGCTCTCGGCGGTCGAATCAGTCGAATCAGTACTGGGGGCCGGGCGCTCACCAGACAGACCGACCGTTTCGACGAGCTGTGATTCGCTGTCGGGTGTCTCCTCGGACAGCTTCGCAGCCGTCGGTGGGTCCGATAGCTCAGGACCGGTCGTCCGGTACAGCGTCCCGTTCGATGCTCCGTTGACCGCCTGTTGGTTGGAGGTGTCTGCGGTCTGTGCCGTCCCACTGGACGCAACGCCGATATGGAGTCGCCGTTTGATCGCGGCGACGTCAACGCCTTCCCGCACGAGCGTACACGTCTCACGTCGGCCGATCTCCGGAATGGATTCGATAGCGGCTAAGACCCCATCGTCGGCGCGGTCCGTATCCACTTGCCCTGCCCGGTTCCGCACACGCCGTTCGGTGTACTCTCCGACCCAGGGCGGTGCGGGGTAGTAACCGTCCTCGTAGAGCATCTCTGTCATCGACGACCCGGTCGCCCAGGAAAAGGAGTCCCACTTGTCTTTGTACTGCTCGAGCGCACGCCCGCGCTGATGGCCGACAACGACATGCGTCGGCGAGACGGCCTCAACCAGTTCGTCGAGCACTGCCTCGCTCGGATGGTTCGAGAACGGATACGAACAAGCGGTCCCCGCGAAATCGCCGTTCGTCTTCGCCTCCGTATTACCGCCCTGAATTTGAACGAGCGACGCGCTTGCGTCGTCACTGATAGCCTCGAAGAGACGACCGCTGCTCCCATCAATCGGGACTTCGGGCCCGGCGATGGTGACGGCCCCGTGGTCGAGACACTCGGCCGTCGACTCGAACGTGGGTACTGTCGTAATAGCCTCGTACTGATACTCGAGTGCATCGTAGAGTTTGGCCACCTGTCCGGCGAGGACGATAGGGAGATGAATCTCGAGTTCGTCGGCGACGGCGTCAAGCAGCGTTGCAAGCTGAACCCCCGTGAGCCCACTCGCCGTACAGAGGGTTTTCGACCCGGCGTTCGCGCGTTCGACGATGGTTCCGAGCGCGTCCGTGAGCTCCGTCTCGAAGCTATCGTTCGTCGCTGCAGTGAGAAACAGGACGTCCACGCTGGAGTACGCCTCTGGATCGAGCCCGGGATAGGCGGCCGCATCGCGCTCCGTGAAGTCTCCTGTCGCGAGTATCCGAACGCGGTCGTCGCCATCGCTGACGTCGATGAGGAATCCACAGGCGCCAGGCGTGTGGCCTGCGGGGACGGGCCGAACGGCGACGGTCTCACCGAGGACCTCGTGCCACTCCGAAATCGGCTCGACACGGTCTAAGAGTTCGTCCGTGTTCGAGAGGTTGTATCGCCGCGCGCCTTCGGTGAACACGTCTCCCAAAATGGCCGCCGTATCCGGACTGGTGTAAATCGGCGCTCCATCACGGTGTGCCTGGTCAAGCGCCTGATAGTGATCGAGGTGGGCATGCGTGAGAAGCACCGCTGCGAGATAGTCGTCGTCACGCAGCGTGGCGTCCAAGTCGATACCGTCACCCGCATCGACGAGGATGCACGCGGTTTGGTCGGTGTGGTCCTCCTCGATGCGGATGAGAACGGACTCGTTGCCGGCCTGTGGATTGGCGTGTTGATACGAGATATTCATGACAGTGTGTTTCGGGGCCGATTATATCAATATGTGTGAGTAAATCGTTGGTAGTTTTATTGTCCGCTTGACTCCTGCCTAAAGACGGGGGTATGCGCTCGTAACTCTATCAACTGGGAGGGTTCGTCTCACTAGGGCCAGAGTGAGAGAGTACAGTTCGTCTGTCTTCTGACTCAGAAGGGCTATGTGAGTAGCGAGAACCGTCTCTACAGACTCAGACCGGACATACGAAACAAACGAACCGTGCTATTATATAGTCCCGGATCGAAGCATCGCTCAAGAGATGTCGGGGCCGTTCAGCAACGTCACAGACACGATTTTCGATGAGAAGCAGGTGCTCACGGAGAATTACCAACCGGAGGAGATACTGGAGCGCGACGAGGAAATCGAAGAGTACCGGTTTGCACTGCAGGATGTACTGTTCGGTCGCGACCCGGAGAACATCATGCTCTACGGGAAGGCGGGACTCGGCAAAACAGCCGTCACGAAGTACATGATGACCGCGCTCAGAGACGAAGTAACCAACCGAGATAGTGCCGATGAACTGACCGTCCACGAACTGAACTGTAACGGCAAGACGCTGTTCATGGTCGTTCGCACGCTGGTAAACGATCTCCTTCCTGATCACGCGAGTCCGTTCCCGAAACGTGGCCTCGGAACTGGAGACGCTTTTGAAGAACTGTACAAGCGATTAGATCGTGTCGGTGGGACACATCTCATGGTATTCGACGAGATCGACCATCTGGACGACGCAAACACTCTCCTCTATGAAATTCCTCGAGCAAAATCGAACGGGCACATCGCTCGATCCAAAATCGGTGTGATCGGCATCAGCAACAACTACACGTTCAGACGAAGCCTCTCTCCGAAAGTCAAAGACACGTTGATGGAGACTGAAATTTCGTTCAGTCCTTACGATGCAACCGAACTCCAAACCATCCTTTCGACAAGAGCAGCACGTGCATTCGTCGAAGGTGCATGCGATGAGTCAGCAATCAATCTCGCAGCAGCAATCGCTGCGAGAGATATGGGAAACGCCAGACAGGCGATCGATTTGCTTAGAACGGGTGCCGAGGCTGCACTCAAATCGGGTGATGATTGCGTTCAAGAGCAACACATCAAGGAGGCCCGAGACATCGTTAAGCGTGGGCAGCTTACGACTCGGATACGGGATCAAACACAACATGCGCAGTATATTCTAGAGAGTGTCGCTCGACTGGAAGCAGCCGGCCGCACTCCTGCACGGACTCGTGATATCCAGCACCGATATCAAACAGTCGCAGATTCGTGGGGAACGGATCCCCTTACGACGCTGAAGAGCGTTCAGGACCATCTCTCTGACCTTCACATGCTTGGCTTCCTCCGCCGGAGTGAGCAGAACAAAGGCGAAAGTGGTGGTCGATACTTCGAGTATCAATCTGAATTGGATCCTGAGTTGATTCTGGATGTCAGAGAGCGGATCGAACATGGAGACACGCTGAATAACGGTTGATTCAGAATGTGCCGAATCGAAATTGGTTCGTCTGAGACAGACGAAATGTACTCTCTCAGTGTTACTGAGCTGGATGTACCCTATTCAAAGACAGACGAAATGTACTCTCTCAGTGTTACTGAGCTGGATGTACCCTATTCAAAGACAGACGAAATGTACTCTTTCCTGCTCAAACCGACTTGATAGCAAAGCATGAACCGCCCTTTCAGTCTCATCGGACCGGTACTTCCGCTGTTCTATTCAGATAAATTATGCGAACATAAGGGATCCCCGCGGCTACCTCGGGATATCCTAGACATTCGATACTCCTACAGGGTGCGCAATAGGGGCAGGAAGACAGACGAAACGTACTCTCTCATTTGGTTAGGCACACACCAGAGAGCACTCATAGGCTCTAACTCTAAACCCAGCCCACCTCCGCCCTAATTTCTTAGCTGAAGAACACGAACAGTCGCGTATGAACCGTCGTCTCGTCGTTGGAGGTGCACTCGTTTTCGTCCTCATGGTTGCCACCGCGGCCGTCGGTGTCCCGATCCTCTTCGAGGGACAGAAGAACAACAACACGACGGCGACCTACTACTACAGCGCCGAAGTGAGCACAAACGCGACGCTCACCGACGCGACGCTCTATCTCCCCCTCCCAGTCGATCCCGCTGGAACGCCGATCGTCGAAGACGTTCAGGTGACGAGTTACGGCGGCCCCGACGCGAACTGGACGACCAGCGTCGTCAAGACGGAGCGCGGACCGATGCTGGCGATCGAAGCCGAGGAGATCGTCGGCGAGGAACGCTACTATCTCGTGAACGAGAACGGCTCATTGGCCGACCCCGAGCCGATCAGACGCGAGGACGCGCCGGACGATATGACCGGCCTCCGACTCGAACCCGCGTTGACCCGATACGAGGTGATGGCACAGGTCACCGTCGAATCGTTCGGGAATGGCATCAAGAACGGTACCATCGAGACGCGGTATCCACAGGGGAACGCAAGTCTCCTCTCGGCTACCTACGACTACAGCCCGGGCGAGTGCGACCCGGTCTGGGGCGGCGAGGAGCAGACCTGCACGGCGTTCCGAGCCGATATGTACGCGAGCTACGACACGAAGTCCTCGGCAATCGTCCGCGTCGGTGCCGTCGAACTCTGGGGCATCAACGAGTGGGGTTGGTTCTTCGCCAACAGCTTCAACGAATACACACAGCGCGTCGAACAGGTGGAATTCAACGGTGCTCACGATGGCTGGGTGAGCGCATCCGGCGAACTTCAAGCCGGGAGGGGGAGCTACTGAGATTGGGATCTACCGACGCGCAGCGGCACGTAGTATATACGCGTATACACGATGCTTCGGGACGTCGAGACCACCGAACCACGAATTGACGAGGCCTCGTGCTGAATCTTTATCCCCATTCCCGTCAATCGGTTGACTGAGTTGTGCGCGGTACAAACCATACGCGGCTGAAACGAAACCGACCGATGTCTGACTCCCAAACCGCAACCGAGACCGTCGCTGATGACGACCGGCACAACACGCATTCTCGACGTACCGTGCTTCGCGGCCTCGCAGCGACCGGATCTGCGGCGCTCGTTTTCGGAAATGAATCCAGCAACGTGAGCGCCACAATATCCAGCCAGCAGGACCAAGCCACCGGACCGCTCTCCGATCCGGAGTCCTTCGAGACGTTCCTCGATGGCGTCGTGAACGCCCAACTCGAAGCCCACGACATCTCCGGTGCGACGGTCGCAGTCGTCGACGGCGACTCGACGTTTACGAAGGGCTACGGCGTCCGGGACGTTCGGACTGACGCCCCGGTCGAAGCTGACAACACGCTCTTTCGAATCGGCTCAACGTCGAAACTCCTCACGTGGACGGCGGTCATGCAGGGCGTCGAGGCAGGCCGACTCGATCTACAGACTGACGTCAACGAGTATCTCGGCGAGGTGGTGATACCCAACACATACGATCAGCCCATTACGCTCGATCACCTCGCGACGCACACTGCGGGATTCGAGGACCGCGCTCGCGGAACGTTCGTCCTGAACGAGTCCGATCTGCGCCCGCTCCCGACGATGCTCCGGAACGAACAACCGGCGAGAGTTCGGCCGCCGGGGAAGTTCACGGCCTACTCGAACTACGGGGCCGCCCTCGCGGGTCACATCGCCGCCACGACTGCGGGGTCGTCGTTCGGTGAGTACGTCGAAGAACGCATCTTCGGACCACTGGAGATGGAGCAGAGTACCTTCGACCAGCCGGTTCCCGATTCGATAGACGGCACGCTCTCGAAGGGATATACGACCCCGAACGGCCGATACCGCGAGGGTGAGTTCGAATACGTTGGGATGCCGCCGGCTGGGTCGATGACCACGACGGCGACCGACATGGCTCAGTTCCTCCATGCGCATCTACAGGGTGGTGCAACCAGTGACGGACGCATTCTCGAATCCGACTCGACAGCGGCGATGCACCGGCGGCGATTCGGCAACGCTGACCGGCTGAACGGGATGTGTTTCGGGTTCTACGAGTTGAGTCGGAACGACGTGCGTATCGTGGGACACGGCGGCGATACCGACCAGTTTCACACCCTGGTGGCCCTGCTTCCGGACCACGGTGTCGGTCTCTTCGTCTCCTACAACAGCCCGGGCGGTATCGAGGCCAGAGACGAACTGCTCGACGCACTACTGGAGGAGTACTACCCGAGCGAGGAGACGACACCCACGCCTGATGACGAGCCGGCCCGAGCGAGCGAGGTGACCGGCACGTATCGCGCGCTTCGCTCGCCCTACACGACCTCCGAGAAGCTGCTGAGCGTGCAGTCGAACGTCGCCGTCTCCCTCGATGACCAGGACCGACTCGTCACGAGCGGACCCGGGGGAGAAACACAGTGGGTCGAGGTCGAAGAGCGCTACTTCGAGGCGGTCGATGGGTCGGACGCGCTCGTCTTCGGGGAGACCGACGGCGAGATAACCCACCTGTTCTTCGATAGCAGGCCACCGTCAGCCTACGAACGGCTCACGGCCGTCGAGCAACCCTCAACGCACGCCGTGATCGCCGGACTGAGCATCCTCGTCTTTCTCGGAGCGGTTTTCGGGTGGACGGCGACGGGACTCTGGCGCTGGTCTCGGGGCGGGAGAGGAGACAACTCGGATTCACCACTGCGGTACGCTCGTCACGCCGCTGGCCTCACGGCGACGAGTTATTTGGTGTTCGTGGTCGGCATGATCGCCGTCGTCGTGCGTGACCCGCGAGCGGTCCTGCTTGGGGACCCGCTGCCCGTACAGATCGTCCTCCTGTTTCCGCTTGTCGGTGTACTTGCGAGTGTCGCGACCCTCATCCTCGCCGGGATGACCTGGTACCGGGGTCACCGGCGCCGTTGGAGAGATGCACAGTACATCGCCGTCGGCGCCGCCGGCGTCGTCTTCGCGCTCGTACTCTCGTACTGGAACCTCCTGTGGTATCAGATGTAGCTAGAATCCGTCGAGGGCGTCGACAGCAAACACTACGTCGCGAACGGCTTCGTCGTCGAACCGCGACAACCCGTCGATCTCGCCGACGACCAACACAGTGAACTCCGGGTATTCGAACCGCTGTTCGAGGGCCTCCATCCGTACGTCCAGCAGTATCTCGACCGGATGGTGTGGGAGGAGCGCTCACACAGAGTCGAGGCAGAAATCCCCGACTTCAGTCGTGGGTAACTGGCTCCCGCTCGAAGACACGAACGCGAAGCACGTGCCCGCCGCAGCCGCACTGTTCGACATAGGACCACTCGACCCCGCCGCCGAACGCCTCCCGAAGAGCAGGTCCGAGATACTCCTCCGGTCGGCCGTGCGCGCCGTGAGTGACGAGGTTCACGTGATAGCCCGGTGCGGTGTGTTCGACCGCCTCGAGAGCGCCGGCGACGACCGCGTCTCGTCGGTCGCCGTGAATCGGCTTCTCTAAGTTTGCCGACCACGAGTTGTGGTGGATTCGGTCGGTAACGGGTTCGACGCCGTCGAGCGTGTGGTCTCCCATCTCAGTCCTCCGGGTCGAACAGCTCGTCGTTCGCCGGCCCCTCCGCACTGAGCACCGCCAGCGCGCCCTTCCGTGCGACCCGCGAGAGCGCGTGGTCGACCAGTTTGTAGTCGCCTGGAACCGGGAACTGCGCCGTCACGACCGTCGCGCTGCCGGGGAGGACGGGCGTCGTCTGCACGTAGCGCTGCGGATCAGAGGCGAGCGACCCCTGCGGGTACACCTCGTCCCAGACGCCACCGATGGCGTGGAAGCTGCTGAACTGGTTCGGGCCGCCCACCGCATAGTAGATGCGCACCGTCTCGTCAGTTCGTACGCGCAGTTCGTCGTAGCCCTGCGGCCCGATGGCGTACTTCTCGCCGTTGATGAGGACGTAAGTTGGGTCCTCGGCAGCCATCCGCCCGAAGTCGAACTCGTGGTGCCCCTCGTCGCCGGCGGCGCCGTTCGTGTACACCTCCATCTGTCCGAGGTAGAACTCCCGGTCGACGGCCGGAAGTCCCGCCTCGGGTTCGACGAGGATGAGACCGAACATCCCCGAGGAGATGTGATAGTCGACGTTCGCGACGGCACAGTGGTAGACGAAGGCGCCGGGGTAGGTCACCTTGAACCGGAGGTGTCTCTCCTCACCGGGGTTCACCGTCGTTGCCTCCGCACCGCCGCCCGGCCCGCGGCAGGCGTGGAAGTCGACGTTGTGGGCCATCGCGCTGCTCTCGTGGTTTCGAATCGTCACGTCGACCGTATCACCGACGCGCGTCCGAATGAACGGTCCTGGTACCTGCCCGTTGAAGGTCATATACTGGAAGGTGACGCCGGGTTCGATCTCGGCGACGACCTCCCGCGTCTCCAGTTCGACGGGGACGGTCGCGGGTTCCGAGCGGGTGATGGGTCCCGGAACGGCGCGTGGGTCGGCGGCGACGCGGTCAACGTCGGTCAGTTCGGCGGCGGCGAGTGACGGTCGGTCGAGACCGACGTCGAGTGGTCCGGCGACTTGGACCTCGTTCAACGGCGCTCCGACGGTACAGCCCGCGAGCGTCCCGGCGGTTCCGACGGCCATCCCCTCTAACACGCGACGGCGAGTAGTAGTGTAGGTCATCTTCCTTCGATGGTTCGACCTTGGACGATGGAGACGATAGTAGGGCGAGACGATTCCCGGCTGGGGAGAATCACATCACTAAACTAACTAATACTAGTAAGTTTATTTAACTATGACTGCCAGAACCGCGAACTCACCCTTCGCGTGCAGCCGACGAGACGTTCTCCGAGCCGGTACCGGGGCAGTGGTGGGCGCCGCGGCCGCGGGTGCGGTCGCCCGTCCGGTCGCCGCGGCCGACGAGGCGAGCGAGTTCACGGCGTGGTTCGAGAACGTCTCGAACTACGACGAGGTCGTCGACAGACGCGGCGCGTCGACCGTCAGGGTCGCCGTCGGCGCGCCGGGGAACGGCGGTGACTTCGCGTTCGAGCCCGCGGCGGTGCGCGTCGACCCCGGAGCGACGGTCGTCTGGGAATGGACCGGCGGCGGGGGCGTCCACAACGTCGCTGCCGCCGACGAGTCGTACGCGAGCGAACTGCTCTCCGAGGCGGGGGTCACGTTCGAACGGACGTTCGAGGGAGGAATCAGTCTCTACTCGTGTGTGCCGCACGAGGCGATGGGGATGAAAGGGGCGGTAGTCGTCGGCGGCGTTCCGACGGGCGAGACGCTCCGAGACGTCGACTACGGGAACTGGTTCGACGGCGTCGAGAACTTCTCCGGGACGGTCGACAGGCGGGGCGAATCGCTCGTCCGCATCGCGGTCGGTGCGCCGGGGAACGGCGGGAATTTCGCGTTCGAGCCCGCGGCGGTGCGCGTCGACCCCGGAACGACGGTCGTTTGGGAGTGGACCGGTGAGGGAGACGCCCACAGTCTCGCGGCGGTGGATGGAAGCTTCGACGCCGAGTTAGTGGAGACCGCGGGAGCGACCTACGCGCTCCGGTTCGACGGCGTCGGCGTCAGCAAGTACACCTGCCCGTCGCACGCCTCACAGGCGATGCGCGGGGCCGTCGTCGTCGGCGACCCGATGCGGGGCGTCGTCGACGTGCCGATGACCGCCGCGCTCACAGGAGTCGGCGTGCTCGGCGCGGCGCTCTCGCCGCTGGCGTTCGGGGCGTTCCTCGTCCTTCGAGGCACCGGTGACGAGACGTCGGCTACGACGACGGAGTCGGAGCGATAATCCGTTCGTCGGATACTCGTCGAACGGACCTCTCGTCGCCTGGGGCAATACCGAGCTGTTTCTGCAGCGTGCCTCCTGAGCGGCAGCGGTCTCAATCGCTCCGGTCGCAGTATCGACACGTGGAACGCCCGGACGCACGGCAAATTGGAGGACAAATTAGTTTGGGACGCACGACGAATTACGGTGACAACCGACCCAGCACTCGGGGTTAGTTCGAGCTCACATTCACCCACAGATGCACCTCGCGATAGGCGCTCTCTTCGCTTGGCGTCGCGGGTGCGTCACCCTTGTACAGGTAGTAGATCAACCGTAGGTTCTCGCCAGTCATCGAGGGCGCCACCTGATGTTGTTGCTGCCACGTCTCGTTATGCTGGAGCCGGGGAGAGAACGTCTGCAACCGCGCTCGTTCGAGGACGGTCGTGCTGTTGTTCGATATCTCGACGCGCTGAATCTCCGAGACCACGGTGTACTGGACGGGTTCGTTCTCCTGGTTTCCGATGCCCACGACCAGCGACTGCGGTTCGCCCGCGGTGAAGTTCGTCGGGTAGTCGTCGGCGACGTACTCGCCGGATTCGTTTTCGGTCAGCAGATAGAATTCGCTGAACTGCTCGCCCTGGGAGGGAACGGCGACGGCGTAGCCGACGGCGCCGACGGCAAGAAGCAGACTAGCAATCAAAACGACGTTCAGCGCGGCGTCGGTGCGCGTCGCCGGCGAGAACAGTTCGGATTTCGTGTTCGCGTACCACGTTCGATACGGAACGCGAAACCGCTCGTCTTCGGGAAGGTCCCAGCGCCGACTCGCCGCGATAGCGCACATGGCGACGACGAGAACCGTGAGCGACACCATGATGGGGGCGAGTCGAATCCCGAACGGCGTGAAATTGAGCACCAACCCGACTAACGGAACGACGGCGATGCTCGTCCCGAACGACAGCGCGACGCGCTCGATACCGTCGATGCCCTCAACGTGATCCGCCCTCGTTTCGGTACTCTCGGTGTCCTCATCGAGGATCGTCGCTCGCTCCGGAAAGAGCGCAGCGATGATAGCGTAGCCGGGGACGAAGAGCAAAAACGGCAGTCCGACGACGACCCGCAGCGGGGTTTCACGGATAACCGGGAGCGACACTGCGATGAGCGTCAGGAGTGTGAGCGTGAGTATCGCGACGAGGTCGGCTGGCAGAACCCGAAGCGGACGGGGGAGGAGTACGCGCCAGTCCTCCGTGGAGGTCATGCGCAAGCAGATGTGGCGAGAGGTAAAAATACGTCGGGGTCCCGTTCGACGTCCCGAATCGTTCCGCCGGATTGACTACAACCTCGCACACGCCAAGAACTGATTCAGCCGGTCCGCTTAGTCTCGCCTACTCGACACTATACATACACATTATATCCCTACAAATGTAATGGTAGTCTATTGAGAATACTGATTATATCTACCCAACTCTACATAAAAAAGGTATCGGTCAGCGAGTACTGTTGAAGATGTCCACCCGGGAACGCAGTGATGCACGGGACAGCGTGGTTCGACCGTCCGTCTTCGAAGTCGCTGGACAAGACTGACGACACACGTTTGAGTAGTGTGCGCGTGGATTCAGGTTCGGACTCGGCTGCCGCAAAAAAGAGAGTAGAACGCAGCTCTCGGCTGTTCAGCGTCGGGCGATGAGCGCGGCCGCGACGAGTGCCAGCGCGACGATGTACAGCGCGAAGTTCGGCATCGTCGAGTCGGTACTCGTTCCGCTCGGCGCTTCGGTCTCGGATTCGCTCGCCGTCTCCGTCGCCGCCATCTCGGTCGTCGTGGTCGCGGGTTCCTCGCTCGTCTCGGACAGCTCGGTCGCGGTGGGCGTCACCTCCATCTCCGTCTCGCTCGGCGTCTCGGTCTCGTCGCTGCCGTCGCCCGCGGACCCGGAGCTTCCGGAGTCACCACTGTTGCTCTCGCCGTCGTCCTGCGATTGGGATTCACCGCCGGAGACGGTCAGCGTCTGCGCGTCTGTCACGCCGACGACGTCGTTGTCGCCGCTGAAGACATCGTCACTGCTGACGGTCGTCTCGTTGTGAACCACCGCGTACATGCGGTACTCGCCCGACTCGAGCGAGGAGCCGACCTCGGCGCTGTACTCGTACGTCGACTCACTGTCCATCTGCACCGTCTCGACGACTTCGTCGTCCTGCGTGACGACGAGTTCGACGTTCTCGGGGCTTCCCAAGTCCGCGACGTCGTCCAGTTGGACGGTCACGTCACCCGATTCGCCGGCCGGTATCTCGCCCGGTCCGTTCAGCGTCGTCTCGTAGCCGGCCACGACGACCGGTTGGATCGAGACGATAGAGCCGTCGGTGTAGACGGCGAGAATGTAGGTGCCGGGCCGGAGGTTCTCGGTCGAGAAGGATACTGAGCCGTCGGTTACCACGTCGCTGTTGACGATCGTTCGGTCACCCGAGTAGAGATCGACACTGACGTCCGCGCTCTCAGAACCACTTACGCTCGCCTCCAACGTCTCGCCGGCGGTCACCTTGCCGACGGAGCTTACGGTGTAGTCCGTTCCCTCGACGGTGACCGTCCGGTCGGGGATGTCGATCGTGTTCTGTGCTTCAACCGAGTACTCGCCGTCAGTCTGCGCGCTCACGAACGTGGCGCCCGTCCCAACGACGAGCATGAACGCGAGCAGCAGGACGGCGAATCGTGATCTTCCGCTCATTGGAGTATCGTCTATATTCTCACAGATATTCGTTCCGGATGTTCATACCCGCTGGATTGCAATGTCAGTGCGTGACACTGCCCGGGTGCGGGCGGTACCGGCTATGTCGTTCTCGACTCCGCCGCCTTTGGTACCCCCTCAGCAATGTGTACGGTATCAGAACTAGGTTCGAGACCTCTCGCGTTCGAGAGCCAGCCCGTTCGATGGGTTCACTGACGAAACACAGCGGCTAAGTGTCGTAGTGATGATTAATTCGGCACGAATCGAGTTACTGAGTACGCGTTTGAATAGTCAGCTACTGTACCTAACTTTGGTATTAAGTAGAAGCCGGCAAATATATGCAACAATTATTGAGCACGTATTCTCACCAAAACCTATTTGTGGTCCTCAGTATATGTTCTGATTACTGACAGCGGATTTCCTGAGTGGGGTAAGACCGCTGTACGGGTAGGCAGCATGTCAACGGAAAATTTAGCACACGCGGAAGAAAGAGTGGGGGGTGATCTCGACATCCAGGTCCTCGATGAAGAGAGATCGGTGCCGCGAGACAGCCTCCTCGTCCCGGCAGACAGCGAACAGACGCCGACGCTGTCGGTCGTCATGCCGACACTCAACGAGGAAGAGGGCATCGCAAAGTGTATCGAGATGATTCTCAATGCGCTTGAGACGATGGATATCACGGGCGAGATCGTCGTCAGCGACAGTTCGACCGATCGGACGCCCGAGATTGCAGAAGCGATGGGCGCACGCGTCGTCGTTCCCGACAAAGGCGGGTACGGCTACGCGTATCAGTACGCCTTCGAGCGCACGCGCGGTGAGTACATCGCGATCGGTGACGCCGACTGCACGTACGACTTCGAGGAGCTCCCGAAGCTCTTCGACCTCGTCCGTGACGGCGATGCGGACATGGCCATGGGCTCGCGTCTTGAAGGCGAGATCCTGCCCGGATCGATGCCGCCGCTGCACCAGTACGTCGGGAACCCTCTTCTGACGAAGTTCCTCAACGTCTTCTACGGCGCCGGCGTCTCCGACGCGCACAGCGGGATGCGCGTGATGTCCCGCGATGCCTTGGAGTCGCTCGATCTCAAGACCACCGGGATGGAGTTCGCCTCGGAGATGATCATGGAGGCCGGTGCGCGGGACCTCACCATCGCCGAAGTGCCCATCACGTACCACCCGCGGGAGGGTGAGGCGACCTTGGAGAGCTTCCAGGACGGCTGGCGGCACGTGAAGTTCATGCTCCAGAACGCGCCGGGGTATCTGTTCTCGGCGCCGGGACTCGCCATGGGCGGGTTCGGCGGCCTCGTGATGACGCTCGCGTTCACGAACTCCTCGGTCGGACCGATGGCGTTCGGGTCGCACTCGCTTCTCGCCGGCACGCTCCTGTTGGTCCTCGGCGTCTATCTCACCTATCTCGGCGTGTTCGCCTCCGTGGCGAGCAACCCGATTCAGAAGCCGGACGACCCGGTGACGACGTTCCTCAGCCACACGGTCAGTCTCGAACGCGGCGCCTTCGCCGGCGCCAGCCTGTTCGTCCTCGGCGGCGCCTACATGGGCGTGCAGACGTTCCAGTGGGCCGCAGGCGGCTTCAGCAACCTCCCGTTGACTCCCGAGAACGTCGTCGCCTTCGCGTTGATGGTCGTCGGCGTGCAGATGGTGTTCGGACTGTTCCTCGTTGACGCCGTGAAGCAGTCTAACCACCGCTGAGCGGTCTGTCGCTTCGGGTTTCTTTCTCTCTCGTTTCGGGTTCTCTCGTCACCCGAGAGCAAGCGTGCTGTTTTCGGTCCGCCGTGCGTCGTATCTACCGACAGTCGCAGTACCGGCTCGTTGAGCTACTAGAACGCGAGCCGTTCCCCATCCTCAGGGACGTGAACGTTCTCCGTGTTCGACCGCAGGTCCTCGCGCGAGAGGAGACAGTGGTTGATCGCTTCCATGTGGACGACGGCGACGGCGACGGCAGCGTCGGTGGCCTCGCGGACGGCCGCGACGTCTTCGACGCCCATCGTGATGGGCCGGCCCTCCGTGAACTGCGCTTCGCCGCCGTTGAGCACGACGACGTCCGGGTCGAACTGCGCCAGCGTTCGTTCGACGGCGTCGTACCAGACCGTATCGCCGGCGAGATACAGCGT
This sequence comes from Halogeometricum sp. S1BR25-6, assembly GCF_031624495.1. Taxonomy (NCBI): domain Archaea; kingdom Methanobacteriati; phylum Methanobacteriota; class Halobacteria; order Halobacteriales; family Haloferacaceae; genus Halogeometricum; species Halogeometricum salsisoli. The sequence goes on from NZ_JAMQOP010000003.1 coordinate 195,340, forward strand.
CTCCTCGCCCTCGAAGACGAACCCGGAGACGGGTCCCATCTCCTCGGCCAACTGTCCGTGACCGTGGCGGCCGGGCGTGCGATGGATGGTGATCCCGCGGAAGGATACTTCGTCGTCGACCGGACGCACGTCGGTGAAGCCCTCCTCGCGGAAGGCGTCGGCGTCTTCGGGCTGGCAGAAGAGGGGAACGTCCGCGTCCAGTTCCTCTTTCGCCGCCTCGTCGAAGTGGTCTTGGTGGCGGTGAGTGACGAGAACGGCATCGTAGGACAGTTCGTCCTCGGGGAGCGGAACAAGAGGATTTCTGCGGTCGTTCGGCGAGTTCGGAACGGGCGGGTTCTCGCCGGGAGACGCGAGCATCGGGTCGACGAGGAACGTCGTCTCGTCCACCGTGAGGAGGAGTGTCGCGTTGCGCAGCAGACGACCCTCGATCGAAGTGGGAGTCGACATACTGAAGGGCTTCGGGCAGTGGCGGGTTAGTACTTTCCTCGAGACGGTCGACAGTCAGTCGTTTTGGTCGCCGCCCCGCCCCCGATTCGAGACGATTCGCTCGGCGGCCATAATCGCGTCGCGAGCCTCGTCGAGCGAGAGCTCCCGGTCGCTGTACACGGCGCGTTCGTACGCATCGTTGAGTTGGCGCAGCGCGTCCATCGGGACGGCACCGGTCCGTTGACACGCCTGGTAGAACTGCCGGTGGGTCTTGGGAGACTCATCAAGCGACGGTGCGAGAGCCCGCTGAACGGTTTGATAGGCGGCGAGCAGCGCTCCCTGCATCTTCCCTTGGGCGAGCAGCTGAACGGGCGACGGGATAGGTTCGACACTCTCGTCCTCGCCGGTATCGCCCGTCTCGATTTCGTCGACCGACCCCGAGCCGTCGGACACCAGCCACCGCCGGACGGCGTACCACCCGGCGGCGAGGATGAGCACGGTCGCGGCGGCGCCGAACGCGATGCCCTCCGGCGACGGACCGTCTTGACCGGCCACCGGGGCGACGAGAGACCCGCCCGAACCGTCACCGGAGCCCGAACCACCGACTCCGACGATTCCGGGAAGACTACCTTCGACTCCGCCGACCCCGAACACGGGGTTACCGGCGCCGCCCGCGGCGTCGCTACCGCGGGTTGCGACTGCCGTGGCCGATTCGAGATTCGTTCCCGACCCGTCGAACTGGACGCTGACCGTCGTGTCCTCGTTCAACAGCCTGCGGTCGAATCGTATCTGATACCGGCCGTCGTCGCCGGTCCTGGTTCCGGTCACCACGTCCCCGTCGACGGAGAGGGCGACCTGTCGGTCGGCGACGCCCGTACCGTCGGCGGTGAGTCGTCCGCTCGCCACGACGGTCCCGTCGTCGGGCGTCAGCGTGAGCGTCAGATTCGTCGGCGTTGCGGTGACGGTGACCGGTTGTGCCGCGTCGACGACGACGGCGCTGTCGGTTCCGGAGGTGACGCGGACGCGTTGGTCGCCGCTGGGAACGCCGGCCGAGACCGTTCCGTTCGTCGCGAATCGGCCGTCGGCGCCGGTCACATTACCGCCGACCGAGCGCTCTCCGAGCGTCGCGTCGACCGAGAGGTTCGAGACGGGCCGACCGTCGACGGCGACCCGTCCGGCGACCGCGACCGAATCCCCGAAGCTGACTTCCTCAGGCACCGACTGGAACTCGACCGTTCCGTTCACCTGCTCGACTGCGATGGGGACGCTCGCGTTCGACCCGATATAGACTGAGGTCGTCTGCGGGAGGTACCGAACGGTCACCTGCGAGGTGTTGACGGGAATTCCGGCCGGGCGATAGTCGAGTTCGAACGCACCCTCGTCGTCGGTTTCGACGGCGTACGATCGCTCGCCGACGCGAAGCGTGATCGTGCGGTCGGCGACCGGCGATTCGTCCGCCGTAACGAGACGACCCTCGATCTGTAGCGGGTCGACGAACGAGGCCGTCTCGTCGTCGGCCTCGACCGTGAGCGTCGTCGCGCGCAGTTCGGCCGCGCGGACCTGCGCGGTCGAGTTCGCCATGTCCTGCTGGACGGTTCGGATCCGCTCTTGGGCGTCGCTAAAGTCGACGTCGGTCTGGTTACCTAACTCCGCGTACGTCTCGTCGAGTTCGGTCGACTGGCGGTCGACGTCCTCGCCGATTCGGACGAGTTCTCTGGCGAGTCGCCGCGCTTCCTCTTCGTTCCCGTTCGATTTGGCCGCTTGGTAGGCCTCTTCGGTCTCGCGGTACTCGGCGAGCGAATCCGAGAGGTTGCGCTGGGTCTCGCCGGCCTGCTCGAAGTTCTGGGCGGTCTCCTCCTCGCCGCTCTCGTCGGCGACGTCGGCGTACTTCCCGAGGGTGTCGACGTACTCGTCGCCGAGCAGCTGCTTGGCGCGGTCGTACTGTTCCTCGCTGAGCTGCACGCTGCTGCCCTCCAGTCGGTCGGCCAGCCGGGCGGTGAGTTGCGCTCTGAGCGCGTCTTCGGTGTTCTCGGCGTCCGCCTCGTCGGGATTGGCGTGCCGGACGCTCGTGTTGTTTGTCGCCGTGGTCGGCGTCGTCTGCTGTGCTCGGATGTCGGTGCCGCCGCGTTCGATGCCGGCGCTCCCGGCGTCGCTCGCAGCGACGACCGGCGGGGCGGCCGCGACCGCAAGCACGAGGGCGAGAACGATGAGAGTGGTCCGAACGGACCGCGCCACGGGGACGTTCACGTGCAGTACCTCCCGCCGGAGACGCATATGTCCTTCCGTCCACGCGACCAGAATATTCAAACATCGGTCCGACGATTATCGCCTAATGAGACTGACGCGACGGGGCTACGGCGTCGTCGGCGTCGCCGCGACGCTCCTCGTCGTCGGCGCGGCCGCGGAACGACCGCTCGCGCTCGTCGGCGCGGGGGCGGTGTGCGCGTGGCTGCTCGTCGCCCTCTTCCGCGCGGGCCAACGGTTCGCTGCGACCGACGGCTCGATCGCGCTCGCCCTCACCGCCGACCGACGGCGCATCCGTCCGAACAGCGAGACGGAGTTCCGCCTCTCGATCGATAGCTCGGAGGCGACCCACCCGATCACAGTCGGCATCGAGTGGCCCGTCGGCGTCGACGGCGACGCGCGGACCGTCTTCGTCGACCCCCGGCGATCGGTGACCGAGGAAACGGCGACCTGTTCGATCCCCGTCGCCGGAACGTACGAGCTTCCGCGGCTGTCCTGCACGTACCGCAGCGCAGACGGGCTGTTCTCCCAGGACGTCTCGCGCGAGGAGTCGCTCGAAATCGACGTGACCGCCCCCTCGCCCGACGACATCCACGTCGGCGCGGGTGGAGACCCCCTCGTCGGGACGTACGGTGATCATACGAGCGGTCAGCGGGGGACGGGGACGAACTTCATCGACATCCGACGCTACGTGCCCGGCGACTCGGTGAGCCGCATCGACTGGAACGCGACGGCGCGGTTCAGCGAAGCCTACGTCCGCGAGTTCGAGAACGAGACGGTCCAGCAGACTCGGCTGTTCGTCGACAACCGCGCCTGCATGTGGGAGGGTCCGCAGGGACGGACGAAAGCGGATTACCTCCGCGAAGTCCTCCTCGGCGTGCTGACGCAGGTCGAAGAGGCGAACGACCCCGTCGGCCTCACCGTACTCGACGACGACGGCCTGCGGACGGACCTCGACTACGGCGACTCGACGGTCCACTACCGCGACTGCCGGCGCACGCTTACGCAGCTCTCGAAACCTATGAGCGGCGTCGCCGCCGAGTCGTTGACCACCGCCGGTCCCGAGATGGCACAGCGGACCGCGGGGCTGCTCGCCGCCCGCGAGGATACGTTCGCCCGGACGCTGCGGCCGTACTTCGAGTCGCCGGAGAGCTACGTGCTGCGGCTCGACTCCAAGCCGGTGTTCGAGGCGCTCCGTCGGAAGGCGGTCGTCGAGAAGCTCCGCGGGTGGTCGGTGCTCTGCACGGACGATACGCACCCCCAGGAGACGCGCGAAGCGGTGAAGCAGTTGGTCGACAACGGCGGGCGCGTGACGGTGTTTCTCGCGCCGAGCGCGCTGTTCGAGTCCGACTCGGCCGACGGGTCGAACCGCGCGTACGACCGCTTAGTGGACTTCGAGTCGTTCCGGAAGTCGATCGACGTGATCCCGAACGTCCGAGCCTACGAGGTGGCGCCGAACGACCGGCTGCAATCGGTGCTGGATGCGGGACGGACGCGACGCTGAGACAGACAGGACCCGAACAACAACAACAACTAATGGCTTCATCCACGACGACACACGACAGACGAATGGCAACCGCCCAGCGCTCCACACCGGCGCCTTCAGACTCCCGGTACGAATCCGTTACCCTCGCCGCAGGGACGGTTCTCGTCGCCGCATCGCTGTGGCTGTTCGGCGGCGGCCTCACCGGTCTCGTCGTCGGCGCCGCCGTCGGCTTCGCCGCCGCCGCCAGCGAGAGTTACTACGGCGTCGGCCTCGCGCACCTCGCCGCCCTCCTCACGACGTCCTCGCCCGGCCTCGCGGGCGTCGTCCTGCTCGAACTGGGTGCTATCACCTACCTCTCGGCGGAGCTGGCGCCGGAGTCGAGACTCCGCGATGCGGTGGCGCTCGCGGCGCTCTCGGGACTCGCTGTCGCGGCCGTGACGGCGCTCGCGACGGTGTACGACGCCGTCACCGCGGCGGCCGCGCTCGTCCTCGCGACGGCGCTCGTCGGATACGCGCTCTACCGCTACGGACTGTGGAAACTGGGCGTGCTCTCGGAGGACCCGGCGTGAGTCGAAACGAGGCCGGAAACGGCCAGGTTCCCGAGTCGGACGACGCTGAACGCGAACGCAGCGACGGGGCGGCCGACGGCGGGACTGCACCCTCGACGGAGGCCGACCGAACGGCCCGAGCCGAGCGGGAACGCCTGCGCGAGGAGAACGAACGGCTCCGCGCGCGTTACGACGACTCGCGCCGCAGCGGGCAGGAACGAACCGCGCTCGGGTTGGCGGTCGTCGGCCTGTTCGCGGGCGGGTTCGCCGTCGTCGCGCCCGCGGTTCGGGAACCGCTCATCGGCATCGCGGCCATCGGGGTGTTCGCGGGCATCGTAACCTGGTATCTCACACCAGAGCAGTTCATCCCCGCGGACGTCGGACAGTCGACGTTCGAGCCCCTCTCGCGGAACGAGGCGGCGCTGGTCGACCAACTCGGTCTCTCCGAGGAGCGACTCTACCTCGAAACCGAGGACGGGTCGTTCCGCCTGTTCGTCCCGCAGACCCCGGGGAGCCGACCGCCCCGGGAGTCGACGTTCGAGCACCCGCTGGTCGTCTCGGAGGACGTCGCGGAGTCGGGCGTCGCGTTCGAACCCAGCGGCGCCGTTCTGTACCGCGAGCACGACGCGACGCGGTCGGGGGTACCCGAGTCGGTCACGGACGTGGTCGCGCAGGTGGGCGAGTCCCTCCGGGAGAACTTCGAGTTGCTCCGGTCGGTCGACGCCGAGGTGGACGCGGAAGACGGCCGCGTCACCATCGACGTCGGAACCCCCTCGTACGGCGGCCTCGACGCGTTCGACCATCCGGTCGTCTCCACGTTCGGCGTCGCGCTGGCCGCCTACCTGGACGAACCGGTGCGCGCCGAGGTGTCGGAACTGGAGTCGGGACTGTGGTCGGTCACCTACCGCTGGTAGTGTGCGGATCGTTCATCTACACAGTTTCGAAGACCGGGGTTTTCGAGGAGCGAATCGGCAGCGTGACCCTGAGCTTGTGTTATTCTAGGGACGAGGTGGGCGACTTCGCTTCGGGAGTTTCGACCGCATCGAGAATCTCCTCGATGATTTCGTCGACGCTCCGGTCGCTCAGTTGCGCGTCGGAGCTCAGAACGAGCCGGTGCGTCAACGCCGGCTTGACGAGCGTCAGGACGTCGTCGGGGAGGACGTAGTTGCGCCCGTGGATGGCGGCGCGCGCCTTCGATGCGGTGAGCAGTGACAGCGACGCACGCGTCGACGCGCCGTGTTCGATGTCCGGCGAGTCCCGCGTCGCCGCGACGATATCGAGGAGGAACTCGCGGACGGCGTCGGAGACGAACACCTCCGTGACGACCTCGCGGGCCTCGACGAGGTCGTCGGGATCGACGACCTGTTCGGTCGTCTCGGGGCCGAGCTCGGGGTTATCGTGGAAGCGGTTCAGGAACTCGCGTTCGTCCTCGCGGTCGAGGAGGTCCATCCGGTACTTCAGTTGGAAGCGGTCGCGCTGGGCCTCCGGGAGTTCGTAGGTCCCCTCCATCTCGATGGGGTTCTGCGTTGCGACGACCATGAACGGGTCCGAGAGCGTGAGCGTCTGTCCTCCGATGGTGACGTGTCGTTCCTGCATCGCCTCGAGGAGTGCACTCTGTGCTTTCGGCGTCCCGCGGTTGATCTCGTCCGCGACCACGAGGTTGGCGAACACGGGACCGCGGTGGATCTCGAACTCGCCGCGTTGCTCGCGGTACACCTCCGTCCCGGTGATGTCGGCGGGGAGGATGTCGGGCGTCATCTGGATGCGGCGAAAGTCCAGACCCGACACGCGCGCGAACAGGTTCGCCGTCGTCGTCTTCGCCGTCCCCGGCACCCCTTCGATGAGGAGGTGCCCCTTCGTGAGAAGCGAGATGGTGAGACCTTCTACGACGTCGCGGTTGCCGATCAGGACGTCCCCGATTTCGGACTGGATGGCGTCGTAGAGGGCGGCTGGATCGCTCATTGTGTGTTTGAGTGTCTCCCGTGACACTTAAAACACGCCTCCTACAGTCGGGAGCAGTACCCCGCTCCGAGTCGCGAGACTGAGCGGTAGCTGCAGTCGTCACTGGCGGCTGGACATTTCTTGCTAACCTTGCTGAACCCTCAAACGGCGATTGCTTTCGATAGGCGTGTTGAATACACCGCGCGAGTCGCTCAGAGCGTGGATCAGTATGAACGGTTGTGAGGCTCGCCACGGACAGGTGGTCTGTTGAGGAATCCCGTGCGGGAAGTCGAAAACGATAGACAGCGCCCTCCGTATCGAATGGGTTGCTGTGTCTCGAACGGACCGTTGCGGACGATAGTCACTACTCCTCGCGGATTACGGCGATCCACCCGTCTTCGGACGGAGTTTCCAGTTCGATCTGATCGTGTTCGACAGTTGGGTTCGACGCTTTGGCCCATTCGGAGTGCTCGATGTCGAGCCACCGTATCGTAACCGACCCGGACGTGTCGGCCGCATCAAACGGCACGCGACCGCCGGACAGGAAGTACACGATGTACTCCCCAGCGTTTCTGTTGGCGGCACAGTACGCTTCATCGTCCTCTCGGGCACATTCAAGGTGCTCCGTCTCTCGCTCTCGAAGGAGGCTGTTGGACGGGGTCGCTTCCATCAGATCGGTCTCGCTGAGTAGCATTCGTACAGCCTCGAGCTGTCGCTGGACGATTGCTCGGAGTCCGAGCCCCCATCCGTCCTCACTCCGGTGGAATCTGGCGGTAGCACACCCGCCGATTATATTCCGCCAAAACCGAGCAATCGCTTCGTCTGTCGTCCCTGCGGCCCACTTCTGATGATCTCCTTGTTCCGCTTCGAGCCCGCCGTAAATCTTCTCGTTACTCAGTGGGCGAACCGCGTCGTGCGAGTAGAGTTCAGCCCGCCAAGATTGGATATTGTCCCAGTGCTGTTGCCCAACCGCTCCTTCGGCGTTCTGATTGTTCTGTGATATCTCGACGTGTGAATAGCGGTCGGGATTCCCGAGCGCCCGTGACACCGACTCACCGGGATTTATTCGCATCGCGGTGACGGTGACGGGCGCATCGCGCACTCCGGTCGCGTGGTCGCCGGTGGATTCCTGCTCGCCGGCGTATGACCGGACGAACTCCAGCCAGTGACGTTCCCACGATGAGGCAGTCCGAGACTCGTTGTTGATGTTATATATTACGTGGCCGTACGGACGCGTGAGATCGAGGATCGCTTCGATGAATTGCTCTTGATAGCTCAACAGGAGGTCGTTGCCTTCCGCGACGGAATCGTAGAAGACAGAGACCTCTCCTTCTTCGGCATCGTACTCCTCGGGGAGACCGGATTCCTCCGGTGAATAGTTCACGTTGTTCTCGGGATTCCACGGTACGTCTGACCATCGACCGTAGTGGTCGAACTGGTCCCAGAACGTAATCTGGACGATCAAATCGCGTTTCCGAGATTCTTCCAGGAAGGTGAAAAGTCGATCCTCGAACTCCTCGTTGAGTTCCTCGAGGTCGTACGTTCCATCCTCGACCGTTGCAAAAGGAGGCACGTTTCCTTCGTCACGGTAGGAGAGGACGTTCCGGAGAAAGTTGCCACCGGACGCTTCCAGTCGATCGAGTGCATCGGTCAGTTCAGCCTCGGTCCATTGAAACGGGTTATCTTCCTCGAACCCCCCAACGAGGAGTATCGGCTCTCCTCGGTACTCGAAATACCATGGATTCTCTTCGGAGACGGTGATCGGATCGCGGGACGGTGTCCTCTCGTTACTCATAGCTGTGGTCACCACGATCACGGTCATAAATCCGTGCTGACTTCTCCCACGACTAAAGTCGTGGGGTTCCCTCACTGAGGGTTAGGCCCACGGAATCTTGGGAGTTCTCAGGTTCAACGACGACCTGAGTTTCGGGCCGAGCCAGTACGGCCCCCGTGTCGGACAGCGGTTTCGAGAACTTGCCCAACACTCGCTTGCCGATGTTCGTCGCGCCGTTTTTGTCCGCGTTGTCGTCCAAGCCACAGTGCGGACACCGGAACCTACCCTGCGTGTTCCGCACACCCATCTCGGCGCACCGATTGCACGCCTGAGACGTGTACGCTTCGTCCACCAGCACCACCTCGATACCTTCGCAGTGGGCCTTGTATTCGGTGTACGACAGGAGTTTGGCGAACGGCATCTTGTGGAGTTTGTCGTTGAAGTGCCGTCCCTTGTCGTTACCTTCTCGGATACCCCCGAGGTCGCCCACGGCGATGACCGCGTTCCGGGCCACGGCGTCGTCCACGATGGACCGAGAAATCTTGTGGAGACGGTCGTCCACCTTTCGAGACTCGGCGTTTCCGAGCCGGTGGAGTACCTGTTTCCCCTGTCGTACCTTCGCCTTGCCGATGGACTTTCGGAGTTGCTTGTAGTGTTCGCGGATTCGGCGCACGTTCTCGCCGTAAAAGGTCGTCTCGCGGGTGGACAACGCCACAGACGTTGCTATCCACCTCGCTCCAAGGTCGATGGCGAGAACATCGTCGTACGTCTCTCGCACTTCGTATCGCTTCTTCACGACGAGGTGGACGTACCACTCGCCGTCACGTCGGACGAGTTCGGAGTCCCGAATCTTTCCCCCTCGGACGAGCGGTTCGTCTTTCTCAGGGACGGTCGCAGGACACCAAATCGAGTTCCCACGACCGCGTTCGGGGTCGTAGACGGGTATCTTGACCCACCACGACGACAGTACCGTGTCCTCGTCATACTCGACGCCGAGTACGTCGTTGCGAAGGACGACGGGCTGTTCGGTGTCTCGGCGCGAGTTCTTCTGTTTCCGCACCTTCGACGCCTGTTGTTTCGTCGCGGAGTAGAGGTCGACGTCGTCCTCAGAACGCTTCGCGTTCTGATCGGCTGCACGAGAACTATCGTTCTCGTGAACGTCGCCTTGTACGGCGGTCTGAAAAGCGTCGTACTCCCGAGCGAGAAGTCCCGCTTTTCTCTCGGTCAGAGAGTGGAGTTTGACCCGTACCGTGGTGGCGACTTCGCGCTGCACGCTACTCACCCGCCTGCGCTTCGATGTATTCTTTGATGGTCTTGCTCGACACCTCTCCCGCGGAGGAGACGAAGTACGAGCGCGTCCACATCGATGGGAGTCCAAAGTCGAACTCGTCGCGCAGGTGGCGAGAGGAGTAGCCCTTAACCTGTTGCATTATCTTGTTCGGGGCGAGCGTCGGGTCGCCCGTGATGAACAAATGTACGTGGTCAGGCTGGATTGCCAGCCGGAGGATTTCAAGGCCGAGTTCGTCCGCCTTCTCGGAGACGAGTTCTTCGAGACGGTCGGCAACCTCGCCTTCCAGCACCGACTTCCGGTACTTCGGGCACCAAATGAAGTGGTAGTGGAGATTGTGTACCGACGTTCTTTCTCGGCTGTACCCCCGTGGCATGGTCTTAGATAGAATCCACCCAACTATTGATGTTACGCTTTCATCAACCCTAAGCCGTGGTGGGACGGAGGGACTGTTGATCTGTTGTTGGATTCATCCCACGGCTAAAGCCGTGGGCTTTCTCCTCGAATTTTTGTAACGTATCGGATTGACAGTGCCGGAATATGTGCTCGTTGAGCGTCCGTCGATACCGGCCGCCAAACGAGGAGTTCAACAGTACCGTCTGAGGACCTCTCTCTTACTCGTCCGACCGGCGGAACCAGCTCGGTCTGCCCTCCCGCGCCAACACGCCGGCGAGGAGGAATCCGACCAGTCCGACGCCGACCTGCACGAGCGGCGACCCGCGCAGGAGGATGAGCGCCGACCGAATCGGCGGCTGGGAGTCCGCGTGCGAGTAGTCCAAGACGACGGTGTCGTACCCGCTCACCACCTGCTCGGTGAACGCGCGGTTGTCCGCGCGCTCCTGCATCGCGTTGATGAAGATACTCGGGTCGCTGACGGCGAGCACACGTCCCTCACCGATATCCTCCGAAACGACGACGGGATAGGACCGGAAGGGTTCGTCGTCGTCCGGTTGGCCGTTGTCGTTGACGTCGAGATAGGAGTACTCCGAGGTGGCGACGAGCGTCGTCGCGTTCGACTCGTTCGGTACCTCGACGACGGTGCCGTGATTGAGCATCACCGACCCGACGCCCGTCGTCGAGAAGCGCTCGGAGACGTTCGTCGCCGTCGGCATCGCCGTCGTCGGACCGTGATAGCGCATATCACGCACTAGCCGCCCGTCGAAGCGCGCGTCGGCGCCGAGGGCGGAGAGCAGTTCGTCGCCCTGCGGTTCGAAGTCTTCCGCGACGACGAGCGTCCCACCCGCCTGGACGAACTGCCGCATGCGAGCGAGTTCGGCGCTCGTATAGGATTCGCTCGGCGCGATGACGAACGCCACCGTCCCGTTCGGGTCGTACTCGGAGTACGCCGTCGTCTCGAGGATAATCGTGGGTTCCGCATCGGTCGTCTCGGCCGCCGACCGGATCGACGAGGAGCCGTCCCACTGTGCGTTGAACGCTCCGAACGCCGCGGAGGACGTCGCGCCGGCGACGACCAGCGTCAGCATGCAGACGGCGACGAGGGCGACCAACAGCGCTCGCGGCGAGAGGAGGTCGTCGAGTCGCACGTCAGAACACCCCCGGCGGCAGAATTTCGAGGATGCGCTGTACGACGATGTACGCGAACCCGATCAAGCCGATGAGGATCAGCCACTTGAGCCGACGACGCCACCGCGGACTCACGCCGAAGGGTGCGGTGAGTTCGACGACGACCAGAAAGCCGATGAGCGAGACGACGAACAGCAGTTCGAGAGAGAAGGCGCCGAGCACCGTCAACAGGAGGAACGCCGCCAACATCCACGCGAGGTGGGCGTGCACAAACCGTTCTCGCCGAGTCGAGACCATCTACCTGTACCTACGCGGCCGGCTATACGTAGCTTTCGGGGACGGCTTCGACAGTTGAACTAGCCTTCCGAATATTCTATCTGATAACCACAGTTCCCCATGAAAAGATGCAATCTGTGCCGCTGTACACTTCTCAAGCATCCTAAAATTTGTAAACATTTTAATCTCTTATAGCCCATATCCAATTAGAAGGAAAGTAAAATCGCTGTAAGAAAATAACTTGTGGACTCTCCTGGATTTTTGATTGGCATATCATCGCAGCGTGCGAGAGAGTGCTGCTGCTAAGGACACCCCGAATATCAAAATAGATAGTTAAATCTACGGAAGATCTCGTAGAGAGGCTACGGTGCGGCGTGAAGAGCGACAGTCAACGTAGCCCAAGCCAGTACGGCGGTCTCATCGAATAGTTCGGGCCTTCCTCTCGGGGTGGTTTTCCTCCCCGACTTCCATGCGGGTCCGCGTGGACCAGCACCGCAATTTCGGCAGAACGCCCACCCGACAAAATCACGAAAATGATTACGAACATAAAACTGTAATGTCAGTCTCGGTACGCAGAAACCTCACAGCGTTAGTTACTGACAGAGAATAGCCGTGTTCGTACTATCTCTCGCTTCCGTTCCTATCCTGATTATCGATGTCCGTCGGGTACCGTGTACGACTCTATCGAGTCCTCTCTTTACACTTACCTCACCGTAAGCCACCACGAAGCAGTTCTGACCGACAGCGAGGGGAACACCCGTAACTCGCGCACTCCGAATGGCCTGCAGTCAACCCGAATCGTCGGCGAGAGAGACGCCTGTCGGCCTGAAAGCCACAGTCCGCTCTCAGTCGCGCGCGGGCGTCTGGTTCTCGGGCGTGGATACGTGTCCGTCTCGCAACTGCTCGTGTACGCCGTCGAGCGTACCGAACGAGTAGCCCGCCTGATCGAATTTCTCGATGAACCGCCGAAGGAGACTGAATCCGTGGTCGTTCCGACTGTAGAGCAGTCGGTACACACTCGGGAGGCGAGCGGACGACGGCGGCGTGTACAGGTCGTGCATGTGGATGTTGAAGACGACCGACCGGGGGGGCGACTCGAGTAATCGGTTGACGTACGGCCGGCCGAAGATACGCGCATAGGAGAGACCGATCGGAAGAGGCGCGTAGGGAGAGAGAACCGAGAACGGGAGTTCGAAGAGGTCGAACCGTTCGAGGTACGTCGGCGACGTCGACGCGTCGGTGTTGTTGAAGTGGCCGGGTCGCCAGGTCGGGAAGACGCTGGAGTCGAACTGGTAGCCGGCCGATGCCAGTAGTTCGTAGTCCTCGTCCCGAACGTTTCCGTTCGGGAAGCGGTATCCCGTCGGCCGTCGGCCGAAGAACTCGGTGTAGCGGTCCGTACTCGTCTCGATCTCCTCGCGGATCGACGTCTGGTCGCGCGGGCGATGCGTATGTGAGTGCGGATGAAACGTGACGGGCACATCGGACTCGCGCAGGGCCTCGACCGCTTCCGGGCGGACCTCGGTCAGTTCGGTTTGGACGAAGCAGGTGAGCGGCGTCGACGTCGACTCAAGCAACGAGACGAGTCGGTCGATCTTGGAGACCGCTTGGTAGCTGTTCGTCTCGAGTGCGGTCCCGAAATCACACTCGAAGTCGAGCGTGAGATACACCTGCTCTGCGTGCGGCCACTCGATCGGTCGGTCAACACGAGGGCCGCGTGTGGCCTCCGCGGCGCGCCGTCTCCGATCACTCATCGTGCGCTCGCGACTCGGAGTCGGTGAAGTGATTCGCCGTTCGCTGTCGGAGGATGCTCGTAGCAGTCATGGGTAGTGTGTCTTCAGCGAGTGGAGGATGATCGCGGTGAAACATATGAACAACCCGGCGAGCGTGCTGAACGACGCGACGGTGGCTAACTCGAGGGGGAAATCGCTCGTCTGTAAGTACTTCGAGACCGTCCAGTATCCGAGACTGATTCCCAAGAACGCGATGCCGAAGCCGGGGATGCCGAGCACCGAGAGGGGTCGCTCCCGTTCGACGGTACGGATGATGTTGCTCACGAGGACGGCGCCGTGTTTTATCGGGTTGTGCGTGCTCGCGTTTTCGATATCGTATCGAACCGTCGTTCCGACCTCCTCGATATCGTAATCGCGGTGGTGGGCGTGGTGAAGGATATCCGTGCTGGCGCTCATGTGCTCGCCCAGACCGTCGTCGTTCGCGAGCGACTTGATCGCCGTCTCGTCGTACGCTCGAAACCCGTTTTGCGTATCGCGGACCCAAGCGCGCGAACGAACGACCCCCATGCTGAGGTTGGTGAGGACGTTGACGATAGTGAGACCGAACCGCCGATACAGCGGTACCTCGCTTTCCGCCCCCTCGCCGAACCGATCTCCGACCACGAGTTCAGCCCCGGTCTGCCGTTGGCGTTCGACGAGTTTCGGGATATCGGCCGCGTCGTGCTGGCCGTCGCCGTCCAAGATGATGAGATGGTCTGCACCCCGCCGCTCGGCTTCCTTGAAAATCGTCTGCAGCGCCCCGCCGTACCCTCGGTTTTGCTCGTGTTCGACGACGACTGCCCCCGCACGCCGAGCGATCGCCGCCGTATCGTCCGTGCTCCCGTCGTCGACGACGAGCGTCATATCGGCGTATCGTCCCGCTTCCGTGACGACGTCACCTATCCGACTTCCTTCGTTGTACGCCGGGATGCTCGCGAGGACCTCACACTGCTGGCGTTCGAGCGAGTGGCTCTGCGACTCGATCGCGTAGAACTCCTCTCCGTTCGTTCGCTCGGACTGCTGAATGGCGTCGTAATCGACGTACTCCTCGCAGTCCTCGTGCAGCACGATCCCGGGAAAGCCGAGTTCGCGGGCCGCCTCGGTGAGGTGATACTCGTCGAGACCCTCCGTGAACTCGGTGTTGGGAGCGGGCACGACGACCGCAGACGCCTCTCTGGCGAGCTCGACCGCCCGGGATTCGGTTCCCTTCCGGTAGCTGACGAGCACCGAGTAGCCCCGCCGATTCGCGCGGAGCAGGATGCGCGCGATGGCGTCCTCGTTGTCTGCTGTCGCGACCACGCCGATAGCGGGGTTCTCCCGGTTCAGGACCTCAACTTCAGCTTCTACGCGCGCATTCGATTCCATGTTCCGCCTCCCCCGGTGTCTCTCTCGTTAGGTTCTCCCATTGATCCGTCGCGGCTCGGGTCGGGACGGGACGCCCGTACCGAGTTATCGCGGGTTCGGACGGCATCTCAGATCATCTGCTCCTTCCACGTGTCCGGCGTGTCTTCGGTGACGATTTCCAAGTCGAGGTGGTACTCGAACTCTTTCGGACCCTCCGCTCGAATCCACTCGATCATCTCTTCGAGGCCGTCGCGAAGCGTATAGCGCGATTCGTATCCGAGCAGGTCGCGAGCCTTGTCCGCCGAGCAGTTCGCCAACTCGACCTCTTGGGGGCGTTCCGGCACGTAGATCGGATCCAAGTCGAAGTCGATGATGTCGGCGATAACCTCGGCCAGCGTGTTTATCGTGATGAACTCGTCGTCCGGGCCGATGTTGATAGTCTCGCCGACGACGTTGTCCTCGTGAGCGAGTCGCTTCAGCGGACGGACGTCGTCCTGGATGAACGTGAAACAACGCTTCTGCTCGCCGTCACCGTAGATGATCGGCTGTTGCCCCCGGAGCATCCGGTTGATGAAGATAGCCGCCACGTTTCGGAACGGGTCGTCGTACTTCTGTCTCGGCCCGATGATGTTGTGCGGAACCGCGACGACGTAATCGAAGCCGTGGACATCGGCCAGCAGTTCGGTCAGGTCCTCAGCCGCGACTTTGCTCACGGCGTAGGGGTCCTGCGGCCGGGGTTCCATGTCTTCGGTGAACGGCGTTTCGTTCTCTCCGTACCGGGACATGCTCGAGCAGTAGACGAACCGGTTGATGCCGCAGTCGGCTGCCGCGGCGAGCGTGCCCGACGTCGCTTGGTAGAGGTGGTCGTTGATCAGCGCCGGTGAGAAGACGCTCAGTCCCTCGTGCGCGAGGGCGGCGGTGTGATAGACGATGTCTGCGTCGCCCATCGCCTCCTTCATGGCGTCCACGTCTTGGCACTCGATCCGGTGGAACTCGGCTTCGGAGGGCACGTTGCTCTCGTACCCGCCGATCAGATTGTCGTTACCGGCTACTTCGTATCCCTCTTCGATGAACGCGTCGGCTAGATGGCTCCCCAGGAATCCCGCGATCCCCGTAATGAACACTCGCTCTTCCATGAGGCTATCAGCAATGTGACGGCTATTAAATCATTGCACTGATTATTCTTATAGATACTGTCTCCAAATCTAGTAGGTTTCGCGAGCACGCATCGGACCACCGTCGGCCAAGAATTCGACGGAGACGACCTGGCAGAACGGGAGAAAGATGTCGAATCTGAGAAGAAGCAGTGTATTCGAGTCCGTGAAATAACCTAATATGTTGACACTTAGTTCTTATTGACCTGCTACCAGTCTGGACGACAATTATAAATTTGTATTAACATTATGGATAGCTAACGTACCGCGTGAATCGACGTGAGAAATGCATTACAAAAGTAAGACTGTAACATCATCGGAGGTGCCAAAGCGAGCAGTCGTCCGTCGGGAGTTCGTACCCCTCGTACTACTGCGATCGACCACTTGGGAGGGCCGAGCACTTCCGCGGCGACTCGACGGCGCTTTCCCGAGAACAAGACGTGAACACGTGCCAACTGGGAGTGACGGAGCGGAGTCAAATCACGGGGTTCCGCCTCGGCATTTCGCTCCGAACAAGCAAGATTATGTTGGTTCTAAAATACTATTTAAATGACAGCACAGTCTGCGAATCCGATCGATCCGCTCGGAGAGCGACTGGACAAACTTCGTACGCTGCTAGTCGAGTTCCCGTCCCGCACCCAAACGGA
Source organism: Halogeometricum sp. S1BR25-6 (assembly GCF_031624495.1). Classification (NCBI taxonomy): domain Archaea; kingdom Methanobacteriati; phylum Methanobacteriota; class Halobacteria; order Halobacteriales; family Haloferacaceae; genus Halogeometricum; species Halogeometricum salsisoli. The sequence goes on from NZ_JAMQOP010000003.1 coordinate 211,761, forward strand.
TGACGAGATACTTGCCATAAATAAATTATGTATATCGTGACTGTATGTCTGACATACTATACCGATAGCGGAAAGGAGCACAGGAGGAGAGAGGAGTTATCGCGTCGTGAACGAACAAGACGACACGGACGACGCGCAGAACGGGATCGCGCTCGGTCGCCGATCCTATCTGGCACTCGTGGGGGCCTCTGTGGGGGGACTCGCGGGCTGTACCGGACAGCAGTCATCTTCGGATTCGGCGACGATGGAACCGCTGGAGGTGTTCGGGTACGGAGGCGCCGCGATTATCGCCCGCGACGCGGTCACGGTGAGTGCACTCGACACGCAGAGTGAGGCCGAACCCAACGATTCCCGGGCTAACGCGACGCGCATCTCCGTCGGCGCGGAAACGACGGCCGAACTGACGGCCGGTGACGTCGACTGGTTCGCCTTCGACGCCGACGCCGGTGACGAACTACACCTCACGCTCGCGCGGGAGACGGGGGACGGAGTCGCCGCGGCGGTCCTCTACGACACCGAAGGGAGCTTTCTCGATATGGTGTACTCGGGAAGCACGCGCAGCGTCGTCACCGAAACCGCGAACGGGTCGGGCACCCACTACGCCGAAATCGTCGATATCAACGACGGGAGCGGTTCGTACACGGTCACGGTCACGAACGGCGAGGTGCCGACGTCGACGCCGACTCCTACGCCCACCCCGACGTCGACGCCGACTCCTACGCCCACCCCGACGGCAACGCCGACTCCTACGCCCACCCCGACGGCAACGCCCACGCCCACCCCCACCCCGACGGCAACGCCGACACCGACTCCCACCCCCACCCCAACGCCGGTGGAAGACGACTACGGTCAGCAGGGATACGGCGAACGCGGATTCGGCGGCGTATAACGCTCGAACGGGGAGATTTTTTATCGGGTCGAGCTATTCAAGATAGCCGATATCTTCGAGCCGGTTCTGCGCCTCCTCGCTCAACTGTTCGGACGAATCTCGCCCCTCCTCGGCGGCGTCGAGCGGACGTCGCGTTCGAACCTCACGCGTCGCGGGGTCGCTTCCGGCCTCGAATATCTCGGAGACGACGGACCCGTCCATGTCCGACGGGACGTCCAACCCCATCCAGTGGAGAACGGTGGGTGCGATATCCGTGATTCGAATCGGGTCGATGTCGGTCGCGTTCACGTCCGGGCCGTGGAAGAGCACCATGCCGTCCACGATGTTCTCACCGCGCCAGTTCGACGGCTCCGTCATGACCGCTCCGTCTCCCATCGCTTCGCCGGTGTGGACCCCGGGTTGCTGATCGAATATCAGATCGGGCGCCTGATCGAGATATTCGCCGCTGTAGACGTCTTCGGGGTGATTGACGGATCGAACGAGGGGGCCGCCATCGAGCGCCGTCTCAGCTTCCAGGTCCCGTTTCAGCGACTCGAATATTCGCGCGTGCTCGTCTTCGTCGTCGGCGACGATGTAGACGAGTCCCTGCCCGCTTCCGATCGCGGTAGTCCCTTCCCAGTCCACCATCTCCAGTTTCTCCTCCCGAACGACCCCCTCGTCGTTGGGGAATCGCTCGATAATCGCCCTCGGGATGAGCGGTCGAATGTAGGATTCGAGGCCCACGGAACGCACGAGAGAGGCGACTCGTTCCTGCGTGATGCCGACATCGAACAGGCGCGAGGAGAGACTCGACTTCGTCTGCAGGTAGCCCTGCTGCTCCAACCACCGGTTCACGTAAAAGACCGTGTGAATCTCGGTACAGCCGTGATCCGACATGAGGACGAGGTTGTAGTCCCCTTCGACGAACGGTTCTAGCTCCTCGTCGATGATCTCCCAGGCCCGTCGCGTCTCGGGACCGTTCCAGAAGTAGTGCTGGAGGACGTTCAGGTGAAACAGCGTGACGTGGAGAAACGAGAGGTCGCGCTCTTCGAGCAGTGCGTGGGCGGTCCGAAGCCGCGTCCGGAGGAGGTCGTGGACCATCTCGACCTCCCGGTCGGAGCCCTCGTTGCTCGTGAGTACGTTCTCGGGGTGGACGCGGTACCCGAAGCGCTCTTCGAGTTCGCCTTGGAGTTCGTCCGGTTTCGTGTAGTCCCGCTCTCGCGACCGCGGACCCCCGGCGACCATCGCGCCGTCTATCTCCCGGGGCGGGTACGACATCGGGAGGTTGACCACACCCGCTTGCTCGCCGGCGTCGTTGACGTAGTCCCAGATCTCGGGCGTGCGAAAGTCGGTCGCGTCCGGAAGATGCATCGAGCGGTTCTCCGTATCGATGCGCTCCCACCAGTAGACGCCCAGTTGCCCGGGATTCTTCCCGGAGGCGTAACACTTCCAGTTCGGGCACGTGACGGGCGGCAGGTGGCTTCGAGACACGCCGGCGGCACCTTCTTCGTGGAGCCGCCGAAGGTTCGGAAGGCGTCCTTCGGACATCCACTCTCGGATCAACGGCCAGTTTCCGCCATCGAGTCCGATGACGACGGTCCTCTCCATACCCCATCCAGTGTGGTTATCGTATTAACAGATTTGGGTAAAGCTCGACAGGCGAAACCGGAAATCTCGGCGCGTTGTCCGACATCTATAAGACGGAATCAGACTCAGTACGGGGTGAGATGTGTCAGATGCTCCACTGTATTCTCCGCACGGCACCGTCGTTCGCTGGACAGTCTCTCGACGCGCCGAGCGGTCCCCTCAACTGATAGAATGATACGCACGCTGCTCGCGGTCGCGTTCTGGTCGGCGCTCTTGCTTCTGCTTCACGTGTACTGTCTGTACCCGATTACCCTGTTCGTCCTCGGGTCGATTATCAATCGATCGACGGCCGAGCGCTCGTTCGACGAACTGCCGTCGGTGTCGCTCGTCGTCGCGGCCTACAACGAGGAGGAGGTCATCGAAGAGAAGATACGGAACTCACTGGAGCTAGACTACCCCGACGACAAACTCGATATCGTCGTCTTCTCGGACGCGTCGTCCGACGCCACGGACCGGATCGTCCGCTCGTACGAGGATTCGGGGGTGCGACTGGAGCGAATCGAGGGGCGAGTCGGAAAGACGGAGTGTCAAAACCGCGTCGCCGAACGGGTCAGCGGCGACATCATCGTCTTCTCGGACGCCGACAGCATGTACGAGACCGACGCCATCCGACGGCTCGTAGAGAAGTTCGACTCGGACGTCGGCTGCGTCGTCGGCGAGCTTCGATATCAGAAGTACGGCGTCGAAGCCGAGTCCGCCTACCGAACGTTCGAGAAGTTGATCAAGCGCTTGGAACCGAAAGTGAGCTCCATCGCCGGCGGGAACGGCGCCATCTACGCCGTTCGCCGACGTTCGTACGTCCCGCTCCCGCCCGACGAGATAAGCGACTTTGCCGAACCGTTGGCGATCGTGCAGGGGGGCGAGCGCGCGGAGTACACGACCGAGGCGAGAGCGTGGGAGAACACGGGCGAGACCGTCGAGTCGGAGATGTCCCGCCGGGTCCGAATCTCGACGCGGTCGTGGAACACGCTCTTGAACTACGTCTCGCTTTTGAACCCGTTCCGACATCCGCTGTTCAGCTTCCAACTCGCCTCCCACCACGTGATTCGATGGCTGTCGCCGGTGCTGCTCGCGGTCGTCTCCGTCACGAATCTCGCGCTCGTCCTCTTCACGGACAATCTGCTCTACGCGCTCCTCCTCGTCGGACAGGTGGGTTTCTATCTGCTCGCGGCCGTCGGAGCCGTCTCGAGGCGACTCGACCGCTGGACGCCGCAGATAGCCTACGTGCCGTTCTACTTCCTCGTGCTGAACTACAGTCTCGTCGTCGCGCTCTGGAACGTCGTCCGCAACCGCAACATCGTCACGTGGGAGACGGAGACTCGGTCCGAGTCGGACTGAGGCTCGTCTCCGCGGCCTTCGCTTACCGTCACTCGGGCGCCGAGACGTTCACCCAGAGGTGAGCGCTCCGGTACGCGTTGTTCGCCTGCGGGTCGGCCGGGGCGTCTCCTCGATACAGGAGAAAGTGGAGTCGCAGTCGGTCGCCGGTGAGCGTCGGGGTCAGCACCCGCCGTTGACGCACCGATTCGTTCGACGCCAGCGTGACTCCGAACCGGTCTATCTCTTCTTCCTCGACGACGGTCACTCCCTGCGCTTGGTCTCCCGACCGGACCCGCTGTAGTTTCGTGACGACGGTGTAACTCGTCCGCTCGTGTTCGTGGTTCCGGACGCCGACGACGAGAGACCGGCTCTCTGTCGCCGTGAACTCGGTCGGGTAGTCGTCGGCGACGAGTTTGTCCTCTCCCTGCGTCAGGAGGTACAGTTCGGTGTACTGCTCGCCGTTCCGCTGGTCGACGAGCGCGTACCCCACGCCGGTCATTGCGAAGACGAGCGCGACGGCGAGCGCGACGTTCAACACGACGTCGGTTCGCGTCTCGTGCGGGAACACGTCCGCTCTGAGCGACCGATACCAGCTCTCTATCGGGGGTCGGAACCGTCGCTCGGGCGAAAGCCGAGCTCGCCGCCTCGACGCGACGACGACGCAGACGAACACGAACGACCCGAGCGCCGCCAGCATCGGACCGAGTCCGAGCCCCCAGGGGGTGAAGTTCGCCGCGAACCCGATCAGCGGGACGAGAGCCACGCTGCTCCCGAACGAGAGGACGAGGCGCTCGAGGTGAGAAAGACTCCGTCCCGAGGAGACGCCTCCCGCGTCGGGCGCCTCGGGAAACAGCGCAGCGACGAACGCGTAACCCGGAGCGAACAGGAGAAACGGAACCGAGACGACCGCTCGGAGAGGCGTCTCACGGATTCCGGGAATCGAGACGGCGATTGCGGTGACGAGGAGGAGGGCGAGGAGCGCGGCGAGGTCGAACGCGAGGTTCCGAACCGGCGACGGAAGATACGGCCGAACCCGTTCCCGAAACGACATACTCCATCACTTCTACGCCACCGATAAAAATAGCTCGGTGAACCGGCGCCCCGCCGGTCGTCTTCGAGTCTCAGAAGACGGTCGAGAGAATCGATGCGACCTGTCTCACGAGAAGATATGCGAAGATGGCGAGCCCGAGCACAATCGGCCACTTGAGGCGCGAGCGCCATCGGGGGGTCACGTTCACCGGTGCCGTGGCGACCGTCAGGAGCAGGAACCCGATCAGCGATACGAGCACGAAGAGCCCCAGTGAGAACGCGCCAATCAGCGAGAGGCCGACAATCGAAGCCAGCATCACCGCGATCTGTCCGTTGACGAATCGCTGTCGGCGTGTCGTCGCCATATCGGTTCATTTCCGTTCCGAGGCTTAAAACGTCGGATACCCGATCCGGAGTAAACGCGTGGCGACCGAGGTATCGACACCGCCGCCTCGTACCCGACCGAACTCGGTCAGATGCTCTCGTAGTACTCGTTCGCGTCCCGCTGGTATTCCGGCATGACCTCTAAGACGACGATTCCGTCGAACTCTCGTTTGAGGAGTCGGATGACGCGCGCCATGTCCATCGATCCCTCCCCGAACGCGAGTCCGTCCTGCTGGAGGGTCGAATCGCAGAGGTGGACGACTTCGATCCGGTCCGCGTACTCCGTGAGAAGGTGATCGAGCGCCGAGACGTAGTCACCCTCCGCCATGTAGAGGTGCGCCGTGTCGAGAACGAACTCGTGCCCTCGTTCGAGGATGACGCTCTCGACGTGTCGTACGCTGGCTCCAGGGTTGTTCTCGTAGCCGTATCTCGACTCGAATGCCAGTTCTTCGAGTTTGGAGACGTGCGCGAGCACGACCCGATTCGAGTGGACAACGAGGTACGCGTCGAGAGCGTCCGCTACGCGGTCGGCGCGCCTCATCCACTCGAGGTCGTCGATCGGAACGTGCGGCGTGTGGACGGATGCGACGTCGACGGGGGCTCCGTCGACAACCTCGAGCGTCCGGGCCACGTTCGCGAGGTGGGAGCGTTCGAGGTAGAGTTCGACCGTCTCGAACCCGCGGTCGTTCGCCCGTTCGAGTTCGAGAGGCTCCGCGGGCGCCTTGCCTGCAAGCGTGATGTGAGTGTCCGTCACGGTCAGCAATCCTCGCCGGGTAGCTCTCGACGCTTCGGATTAAACGTACGGATGCGAAACCCGCTCGCCTTCGACGCTGTAGCAATCGATTCGATTATTCCTGTTGGAAAATGGACTGGATTCGATTGATTTAGTCCCACGACCGCCAGAAGGCGGTCTTGGAGCGTTCGATATCGGGTATCTCAATCAGGCGGGAGTCCTCGCCGCCCGAGGAGAGCGTCGGAAGCACCTCCCTCGGTTCGTACTCCCAGTCCGCGCGCTGGAGTCCGGAGACGGACATCGGGTTGGAACCGAGTCTGGTGAAGGGGTAGGCGGCCAGAAGAAGGGCCCGCTCGTCGTCGATTCCAAACTCTCCCTTGTTGGACCAGTCGGTCGACTGGAGCGGATTTCCCCAGCCCCAGTGTTCTTTCGTCATCATGTACTCGTTGAGCGGGCTGGGAACCCTGTTTTTGACCTCCGCCTCGGTGATCGTGTATCCGCCCCGATTGTGGTCGAGAACCGTCGCGAGTCGTCGGAGCACCACGTATGCGCTCCAGCCCGAATTCCGGATGTTGTAGCCGCTCTGCTCGTTGATGTCGTCGACCTGCTCGTGCCAGTAGACGACGAGCGAGTCCGCGATCGAGGGATCCGTGAGATAGGCGTCGGCTACGGTGCAGATGTCCCCACCGACTGCCACAACGAGGGGGTTCTCGCGCGAGGCCCGCTTCGCCTCCGCGACGATCAGGTCGGTTCCCTCGGAACCGATCGGCTCCGTGTCCTCGATGCGGCCCGAGGACGGCTTCTGGTGATGGTCGAAGACGCCGAACTGCGGCGGCGGAAGGTGTTCCATCCCGCTCTCGACCGCCTTCTGATGCATTCGCTCGTGGTTCGTGACGCACTCTTCGCGGTGTCGTCCGTACTTCTTCTTGTTCTTCCAGACCTCACGGGGATAACCCAGAAGAAAGCCCCGTAAATCGACGGTGTTCGAGTCCGCCATCGCCAGAGCCAACTCGCCCATGTAGTTGTCCGTGCTCTGGTCGTTCAATTGGACGAACGGGTTCGAGGAGTCGACGGCGAGCGGATCCGGGAGGGAGCCGTAGCCCGGATACTCGCCGGCCTCCTCGGTCGAGGTTTCGGTGGCGGTGGCTGTGTCAGAGGTCTGCTCGGTGGTCTGACGCCCCTCCGTTTCGGTGGTTCCGGCCTCAGTGTCGGTTCCCGAACGCGATTGCGAACCGCACCCCGCCAACCCGGCGGTCGCGGCCAGCGCTGACAGCTTCAGAAACGACCGTCTCTCGTGGCCTCGTCTATCCTCGCTCACGTCCGATCGATGACAAGATTCGATAATAAATCTGTCGTCGCCGCGGCTGAGGGGATGCGATGGGTCGCTCCCGCCGACCGTTCTCTACGTCGAATATCGTCCGTACAAAAACTTAAAGCCCTCTTCTGTGAGTCTTGTTCTATGGGTGTCACAATCATCGGCGCCGGAGTCGCCGGCTGTACCACCGGCTACCTGTTGAGTCAACGCGGATACGATGTCACCATCGTCGAGAAGGGTGGCATCGGCGGATTGCTTCGAGAGATCGAATTCGACACCGGGTACCACTGCGACTCCGCCCCGCATCTCCTCTTCTACGACGAAACGGAGGAGGCGATCGTCGGAGAGTTGTTCTCCGAGTTCTCCGAGTTGGACGCGCACGACTTCTACGCGAAGACCTATCCGACGGGAACGCTCGACGAACCGCACGACTACCCGGTGACGAAGGCGAACATCGACCTGTGGGACGACAGCGAGCAGATCTGGGACGAATTGGCGAACGCCGAAGGGAAGACCGACGCCGACTACTTCGACCAGTACATGCTCAAACAGGTCGGACCGACGCTCTACGAGCGGTACAACGAGGGCTACACGCGGAAGCACTGGGGGGTCGAACCCGAGCGGATCACGGGCGATTGGTTCGACTTCAAGATCAGCTTCCCCGAGGAGGAGGATTCGTTCTTCAGCGGCGGCGCGTACTACCCACAGAAGAAGTACACGACGATTCTGAAGGAGATGATCTCAGACTGCGACGTCGTCTTCGACGGGGTGACTGGCCTCGACACCGACGGCGACCGGATCCAATCGCTCGTGACCGAGAACGGCCAACGACTCGAAGACGACCGCTTCGTCAGCACCATCGACCCGAGCATCCTCGTCGACGACGTGGACGCGACGTTCGACTACCGCAGTATGGTCATCTACGGGGCGCACATCGAAGCGTCCGAGCGCCTGTTCCCTTCACACGTGAACTGGGGGTACTTCCCGAACGACTACGAGTTCACCCGCGTGACCGACTACGACTTCACGCCGCAGTCGATTCCCGAGGGCGAGTACATCCTGACCGTCGAGTTCCCCTGCTTCATCGACGAGGACCTGTGGACGCGGTCGGACGAGTGGTTCGACGACTACGTGCGCTCCTTCCTTGACGAGCAGGGGGTCGAAGCGGAGATTCTCGACTCGCAGACGCGTCGCGCCCCGCGCGCGTATCCGCTCCCCGTCGAAGAGGAGATACAGAAGTTCGAGCTCATCAACGGTCGGCTCAGCGAGTACGAAAACATGTTCAACCTCGGTCGGGTGAGCACGTACGAATACATCTGGATCAAGGACATCGTCCAACAGGCGTACGAAACGGTCGACGAGATAACGGCGACGGTAACACAATAATCGGAGTAGGGCCTCCACCTATAGCGACTTCGCCAGCGAAACGGCTACCGACCTCCTTTCTGACGGGAGCAGTGGTCTATTGCGGATCTGACCTTGTCATAGATACTGTGCATCGTGAGAGAAACCTTGCTTTGGTCAAATTCACCCGCTGGTTGCCGACTTCCGTTCGCTAAATGAGTAGAAATCAGCCGCCTGCGTTCGATAGGCGGTGTCTCGTAGCTTGTGCTGTAGCGACCGTTCGGAACGACGACCGTACTTGCTCAACGGAAGTCCGTAGCTACTAACGGAGCCGTAGAGAGCCCGAGTTCCAACTCGAAAGCGCCGGGTAGCGCCTAAAGATACGATGGAGTGTTTCGGAAGCGTGTAGTACGCTCCACTTCATCCGACGGTCAAGGCATAACTGTTTCACGAGAAAATTTGTCAAAATGCATCAACAGAGTTAAGTCTAATTTGGATCGTTGTTTGGTGCACGTGTCGCTCAGAGAGATGAGACAGCCGCCGGCCAGAACGGAGGGGGGAACTGGAGGTGGTCACAAATGAACATCGCTCGTTCCAGCGTCAAGCTCTCTGTCGCACACGGCGGAAAGGCGATTATCACCTTCGGCGGCATCGCTTTCTTCGCGAACCAACTCTCACCGGGCGAACTCGGCGTCTTCTTCCTGTTCGAGGCGCTCGTTGGAGTCCTCATGATCCCGGCGGACCTCGGTCTCCGCGGCGCCGCGGAAAAGCGGATCAGCGAAGGCGACAGTCCGAGCGAGATGCTGACGACCGCGGTTCTCCTGAAGGCGCTTCCGCTGTTCGTCATCGTGAGCGGCGTGCTGCTGTTCGGGAGCTACATCAACGACTACGCGGGCGAGAGCGTCGCCGTGTTGCTCGCCGTCGCAATTGTCGGTCAGGAACTCTACCAGTTCGGCCTGCAGATCGTAAGCGCGGAACTCCGCGTCGGCGAAACGGCGATTCTCAGGCTGGCGCACAAGCTCATCTGGTTCGTCGTCGGCTACTTCTTTCTCGCGTCCGGCTTCGGCGTCACCGGGCTGATATACGGACTGCTCGTCGGATACGCGATTCCGTTCGTCTGGGCGATGATCAAACGCTCAACGGCGTTCGGTCGACCCTCCATGGAGCACGTCCACTCGCTCACCGCCTACTCCCGCTACAACTTCGTCTCGGCGGTCAGCGGCTACTTCTACAGTTGGATGGACGTCCTCATCATCGGCTGGTTCCTGACCTCCGCGCACGTCGGCGCGTACGAGGTAGCCTGGCGGGTCACCGGCGTCGTCATCATCGGAAGCAGCGCGATCGCGCAGACGATATTCCCCCAGGTCAGCCGGTGGGACGCCGAGGAAGCGATCGAGCGCATCGAACGGATTATCCCCCAGGCGGTCACGCCGTCGCTCATCATCGCGATTCCCGCGTTCTTCGGTACGCTGCTGTTTTCGCGGGAGATACTCACGTTCGTCTTCGACGCGGAGTACGCGACGGCTTCGCTCGTCCTCGTCGTGCTGATGGCCGAGAAGATACTCCAAGCCGTCCACGTCATCACGGGACGGTCGCTGAAAGCCACGAACCACCCGGAACTCGCGGCGCGCGCGGCCGTCGTCGCGATCACGACCAACCTGATCCTCAACGTCGTGTTGATCCAGCAGTACGGGCTCATCGGGGCGGCCATCGCGACGGTCGTCTCGTTCGGCATCAACACGGCGATGTGCGTCAACTACCTGTCGCGGTATCTCACGGTCCGCATTCCGTGGAGAGAGCTCGCCTGGGTCGTCGTCTCGTCGGTCGGCATGACGCTCGTACTGCTCGGTACCGAGTCGGTCGCTCCGGTCGACTCGATCTTCAGTCTTTTCGGGGTCATCGGCTTCGGCGCGGTCGTCTACGCTGGGTTCGTGCTCTTGTCGCCCTCGCTCCGCCTGAAGATCGCACAGAGCATCCGGATGGTAAAATCGGACGGCGCCGCCGGCGAACCGGTGCGAGGGGACGACTGATCGGCGGGAAAACGTTAACTCCGCGGCTGCGTCTTCTCCTCTCGACCGATGACCGCGACAGACGCGACTCCCGCAGCGGAATCTGACGACGACACCGACACCCACACCGACCGACCGGCGGTCGGAATCGTGGTGCTCACCTGGGAGAACTACGAGGACACGGCCGAGTGTCTGCGGTCGCTCCGCTCCGTCGAGTATCCGAACTACGACGTCATCGTCGTAGACAACGGCTCTACCGACGGCTCCGGGGAGCGACTCGCGGCGGAGTTCGACTGGTGCACGTTCGTGTTCAACGACGAGAACCGTGGCTTCGCCGGGGGGAACAATCCGGGTATCGAACGAGCGCTCTCGACGGGCGCCGACTACGTCCTCCTGCTGAACAACGACACCGTGGTGCGTCCCGACTTCCTCGCACCGCTCGTCGAAACCGCCGAAGAGTCCGACGACGTCGCCGCCGTCGGCGGCGTCCAGTACCGGTACGACACCGACGAGATTCTCAACGCGGGTGCGCGCTTCTTCCCCTATCTCGGCGGGCGAGTCACAACATACCGGACCGTCCGGAACGAGGACCCGTATGAAGTCAGTTACTCACCGACGTCCCTCATTCTGCTCGATCGTACCTTTATTGAGGAAAATGATATCCTTCACGACGGCTACTTCTTAGGGATGGAGGACGTCGACTTGGCGGTGCAGGCTCGGCAGCGTGGAAAGCGGGTCGTGATTAATCCCGATTCAATGATAAAACACAAAGAGGGGCTGACCCAGGAGCGGAGTCCGTTCATGGTATACCACTGGATGCGAAATCGACTACAGTTTGCGTCGCAACGACTGTCAGTCTCTCAACGAACGATATTCTATTCGATGTTCGTGTTGACTATCGTTCAATTTTCGTTGTTTTGGATAGTCCGCGGGCAAACCGACCTCCTCCGATCGACGTACGTCGGCGTAACGGACCACTTCGCGGAGAAACCGTTCAGACCGTACGAATCGTTCGAATGACGCGCTCCGAACAGGAGCGACCGAACGCAGACTGGCGGTCGCGTTCAGTCGGTCGCCTGTTGTGTGACGTCCGCTTCGAGTCGCTCGCGGTCCGCTTGCGAGGCGTCGCGCTTCTCGACGAGGACGTCCCCGAGGACGAGCAGGTCGAGACCCATCCCGAAGAAGTCCTTGATGGCCTCGGAGGGCGTGTTGACGATCGGTTCGCCGTGGTCGTTGAACGACGTGTTCAGGAGCACCGGCACGCCCGTGACGTCCTCGAACTCCGTCAAGAGCCTGTGGTAGCGCGGGTTCTGGTCCTCCCGAACGGTCTGGGGTCTCGTCGTGTCGTCGGCGGGGTGGAGGACCGCTCTGATGTCGTCTTTCTTCTCCGCTTTCGGGTCGAACGTCTTTATCATGTACGGGGACGGCTCCGCGTGGTGCAGATACTCGTCGATGGCCTCTTCGAGCATCGACGGCGCGAACGGCCGCCACTCCTCGCGGTGCTTGACGAACTTGTTGACCCGGTCGAGCGAGTCCCGCGTCCGGGGGTCGGCGAGGATGCTCCGGTTGCCGAGGGCCCGCGGGCCCATCTCCAACCGCCCCTGGAACCACCCGACGAGCGCTCCGTCGGCGATGCGCTCCGCGACGACGCGTTCGACGTCGTCGGGTCGCGAGTACGATATCTTGTTCGTCTGCAGTTGGTCTTCGATCTGATCGACGGAGTACTCCGGGCCCCAGTACGCCGTGGTCATCGGGGGCACCTGGTCCGGGCGGTACTCCCGCATACCGGCACCGAGCGCGCTCCCGGCGTCGTTCGAGACCGGTTGGATGAAGAGGTCGTCGACGCAGTCCAGTTCCATGACTCGCTTGTTCATCTTACAGTTGAGCGCGACCCCGCCCGCGAGTCCGACGTTGCCCGTTCCGAGCCGTTCGCAGTAGGTGCGCACGATGTCGGTGACGATCTCCTCAACGAGCGACTGCGTGGCGAACGCGAGGTCTTTCTCCCACTGCGTGAAGTCCGTCGGAGACTCCTTGCGCGGGCGGTCGAAGAGGTCTTCGAGTCGGTTCGTCGCGTATCCGAAGCCCTGAGAGAGCGCGGTGACGTCGTAGTCCGCGCCCGTCGTAATCACGCTTCGGAGGGCCGATTCGATGTCCTCGTTCGGTGAGCCGTAGGGGGCGAGTCCCATCACCTTCCCCTCGCCGTTGTTGGCGCGGAAGCCGAGGAACTGCGTCACCGCCCCGTAGAAGAACCCGAGGCTGTTCGCGTACTCGTACGTTCGAAGGCGGCGCAGACCGTCCTCGGTCCCCCACCAGACGCTCGTCGCGTCGTGCTCGCCGCGACCGTCCAGCGACACGACCAACGCCTCCTCGAACGGCGTCGGGTAGAACGCGCTGGCGGCGTGGCAGGCGTGGTGCTCGTGAAACTCGACCGGCGGGAGCGACGTCTCCATCTCCCGGAGGTGCTGTTTGACCGCGCGCCGCCCGGACAGCCACGAGGCGGTCTCGGTCCGCACCCGCCATCCGAGGAACTTCGCCCGTTCGAGCACGGAATCGGTCTCGGTCGCCTGACGCCTGACCGGCGGGAGGGCCCGACGGAAGAGAGACGGATCCCATGAGACGGCGATCTTGTCCACTTCGCGCAGCGAAAGCCCCTCGGCGTCGAGACACGCGTCGATGGCCTGCTTCGGAAACGTGTTCATCGCGTGCTTCTGGCGAGTGAACCGCTCTTCCTCCACGCCGAAGACTATCTCGCCGTCCTTGAACAGCACCGCGCTCGGATCGTGTGATCCGGCGTTGGCCACGCACGGATTGATAGCTAGGACATACTGGTTTTGACTCATACAGTTGCTTCGTTAACGCATACTGACAAAATAGTTGCCCCTGGTCTCGGCAAAATCAAGTACTCATTCCCTTGGTCGCCTCGGCGACATCGCTGGCCTTGGCTGACTACACTCTTGTCGCTGGGACCGACGCTTGCGTTCTTCCTGTTACGTCGGAAAATAACCGCGCGAACTGACGCCAACCTGCGTTTCCGCGGAATGTCGACCACCGGTCAGATTGGTCATCCGACTGGGGCGGCGAAATAGAGGTGGATACCAGCTGTAGACAGAAAGTTTCGACCGGGTCGGTGGATTAACCACTCTTGTGCCCGATAGATTCCATGTCTATTGAAAGAATATAAAATAATTATGAACAAAATGCAACTCGAGTCGATTCAAGGGGTCCTCTCAGGGACTGAGGAATTAACTTGGAAGCGGTTAACACCCGTTTCTCCGGTAACTTTCTTAGCTTGGACGGCGAAGAGTTCAAACGCCTTACGTCTATGAGAACGAACCACATTTCTGAACTCGCGAGATCGGTGGTCGGAAACGAGCGGATCCGCAGAGCGAGGGGCGCCATCGGTCCGATCTATCGGGCCACACTATACAATCTCGTGCAACCGGTCCAGAACAGGGTTCGGTTTCGGCGACGACTATCTGATGTACCCCAGTACGATCTTGACGATCGCAACGTACTGTTCGTTGCCGTCGATTGTCTCCGTAATGACCACCTCTCGCGCGCGGGGTATGATCGAGAGACGACGCCGTTCCTCGACTCGGTCGGGAACTACTACCCAAACTGCGCTTCGGCCGCCTCGTGGACGTACTCTTCGGTTCCATCCATCCTGACGGGGATGTACCCACATAATCACGGCGCAGTCTTCGAATCGAAATTTCGAAACGAAGGGATGGATACACCGCCTACACGCGTGCGTGAGGACGTGTACACGCTCCCTGAGGTACTCGCGAAGGAGGGATATGATACCTACCTCTCGACTGCTATCGCTACCGCGGAACTCCCCGTCCGTGGTCGGTTCAAGAATGCCAACATCTATCACGACAGCCACTATAACGAACCAGCGGAGGATATGGTGGATCACCTACTCGAGTGGTGGGACTCGGCCGATGGTCCCCGGTTCGGATACGTCCACCTCGGCGACCTTCACACGCACCTTCGGCGCCCCGAGATGAAACCATTCGGAGAGATCCCCAACATCCCAGATGTTGAACACTGGGACTTCACTCACACAACGGAACCCGAAGACAAGTTCAAGGCTTATCGGCAGGCGAAACTGAAACTCTATGACAGCAACCTCCGCTACGTCGACGACCAGATTCGACGGCTGTTCGGGGCACTCTCCGTTCGTGACGAACTGGACGACACACTGATCGTCGTCGTGGGTGACCACGGTGAGGAGTTCTGGGAACGGGTCGAACTAGAGCGGAATCACTTCAAAGACCCGCGGGGCATCTATGGGACCGGACACGGACACGCCCTCATTCCCGAAGTACTCTTCGTCCCCCTGATCATCGTCGGCGGGAGCGACCGTCAGACAACCGAGTGGACATCCACCACGGACATCGTACCGACGACTCTGGCCGAACTGTCCGCGTCGAACAAACTGCTATCGTCGCTCGACGGCGTGCCCCTACAAGACCCCGTACCCGACCGAGGGGTGCTCGCCGAGGAGATCGCTTACGGATACGACCAACAGGCGGTCGTTCGAGACGGCCATCTCCTGATCCACTCGCCCCACGAAAACGAGACCGTGGTGCTCGACATCGCCACCGACAAACTGGTAGACGACCCAGAACTCGCGTCGAAACTAAAAGCAGACCTCGCCGACGAGAAACACGTCGGGACAGCGGCCGGGTTGGACTCGAAGACGGAAGAACGGCTGACGGACCTCGGCTACATCTGACCGCCTCGAACCGTAGTCGTATCGCCGGACAAGCAACAGCATGAGCGAGAGTGGCTACTCTCGATTCGTTCCGTACCGCGTCAACGGTGCGTGGGTAACCGAGGTCAGAGACGGTGACTCGGCTCTGCGAACACGTCCTCGAAACAAGAATCGGTGTGAGTCGTTCGCCGCAGTCGCCTATAACGCAGGAGCGTCTCCGGACCGCCTCGACAACGGGTTTCGTAACAGTTAGAGGTATCCGAGTTCTTCTAACCTATCTTTCGTGTGTTCGTCGACGTCGTCTCTCTCAGCTTTCCGCTCTTCTAGTTCGATAGCCGCGCGATACTCGTTTAAGTCGACGGAGAAGTGTTCAGTCGCCCACTCGGGGATTTGAATGTCGTCAGCCACGTGTTCCTGCCAGTTCGGCCGTGTCCTGTCCAATCGGTACTTGGCGGTCTCGCCGAGGGAGTCCCACACCAACTTCTCCTCGTCCGCGATCGCACAGCGTTGAGAACGAGAGTGGAACTCAAAAAGGTCCTCCGATGCGAGTTCCTTCACTTCGTCTCTGTCGCGCCCGATCAACTCTGCAGGTACAGTTTCACGGAAGACATCGGCCGCTTCACCGTCTGCGAGCGAGGCGATTAGCTCCCCTAGTTCGAGATGGCTAAAGAGTTCGTGTTCCTCCTCGTCGTAACTCCCCTCTGGCGCGTTAACGATGTAGAGTGGGACGTGAAGAAGCGCTTCGGAGAGGCTACTGGTGTGACCGAAGAGATGATCCTCAGGGGCGTATCCGAGGTTCTCGCCGTGATCCGCGGTGATTATGAACGTTGTCTCGTGTTCGGTCGCCGCTTGAACGTCGGCAATGAGATTTGCCACCTTCCGGTCAAGGTAGTCGATAGACGCCGCGTAGAGTTGCCGATAGTTGGAGACGAATTCGTCGTACGTATCTACCGCGCCATCGATATTGTACGTCACCTCGTCAAGGTGGTCGAACGAAAGAGAAGACCAAGAGTTGGGGACGTCGTGAATCGATTTATCGTAGCCGATCACGTGGTGCATCGGTCCGTGCGCGTCCATGAAGTTCGTGAAGAAGAAGAACGGTTGAGAGGAGTCGTCCGTTCGCTTGCTGATCTCCCGGCAGATAGTCGATGCGCCGTCGTCCAACGGTTTCGGGAGTGAAGACTTCGACAGCCACTGATCGACCTGCGCGAACAGACCGTTAGCGAAGCTCTGTAGCGAGTTGTCTCGACGCAGTGCCGTTTTGAGGTACTCGAGATAGAGATCAACCCCGGTGGCGTCGCACTCCGACAGTGCAAACCGTTTAACATCCATTCCGTCTTGGAACCGACGGTACGGCGATATATTTACGAAATCGTCGAAGTAGTCGCCGAATCCGAACTCAGTACTCGCCCAGACGTTCGCACTGACGCCGAACGTCCTGTGGTCGGGAAGAGAGTCAAGAAACGTGTCCGAACGAGAGATTCCGTCGTATCTCACCTTGGTATACGTGACTCCGCTCTCGTGCGGAAGGTCTCCCGTGAGTATACTTCCGTGACTCGGGACGCTACAAGAACTCGCCGCCCGACACTGTTCGAAGCTCACATCGGCTATCGACTGAATTCGTGGCGCATACTCATCGAAGTGGTCCTTCCTGACCGAATCAAGGATGATGAGCGCGACGTTTCTCGTCATGTGTGGTGTGTTGTTAAAGAGGCATCATAAATCTATTTTGCTACCGTAGACACTCACTCTCGCTACTGTCGGGAAGGTTAACGGCATGACCGCGGCATTAGGAAAGATCTGACAGACTCATCCGGAAACGACGGCTACGTCTGGTTGTATCATTTCATCGAAGGGGGCGCAGTGGGTCCATCACGGAGAGACTGACGCAGAAAACGCCGAATCGTCGGGAACTACACGTCTGATAAGGTCTGCCAACACACTATCACTGAAATCACCGGTCTTGGTCGGACACCCGGCGGAGACGACGAAAGCTATATCTATTTCGTATTCGGATGGATGACACATGTCTCTACGCCGCCTCAGCGGAGTTTCTCATCTCCGTATCGGGCTTCTTCTCGGTCATCTCGCACTACCAGTCGGACTCTGGTTAGCCGTGCGGATCGGCCGCGCCCGGTTCGTCGGGCTGGCATTCTATCTCATCGCGGCGACGCTGTTCGTTGACGTCCTCCTGCTGGTGGGCAGACCGTCCTCCGAGACGGTCGCGGCCGATATTCTGGATGCCCGGGCGGTGGCTATCGTCTTGGTGGCGAGCGCCGCCGTGCTGGCGCTGATTGGTCCCGGCCTCGTATTCTACGCCTGCGTGACGACGGTACTGGTCGCCATCTTTCTCCGAGCGTTCGCCCTCGAAAATGCCGATACGTCGGCCTGTATCGACCTGACGCTACTCTGTGGAACGTCGATTTTGCTCATCTCCTCACAGGTGTTCACCGTCGCGTATTACACGAACGTGGCGGACACCATCAACCACACCACCACCGCGATGGTGCTCCGCGACTCTCAATGGCTCTCTGCCATCTCGTCGACTCGATACTACTTCTTCGCCGCGTTTCACGTTCTCGCCAGTACGGGAATGCAGTTCACCAAAATCAGTCCGCGACCGTTCATGGGCGTTCTCATGGCGCTTCTCTTCCAGATTGCGCTCCTCGCCGGATACCTCTTCTTCAATGAGTGGAGCCACTCTCGCTCTCTGGCGTTGATCGCCACGGGGTTCGTGAGCATCAACATCGCGTTCCTCCACTACGGCTCAATCGCCCACTACCAATCGATGAGCTTCGTTCTGTTCTGCGTCTTTCTCTATCTCCTATACAGGGGCAGTTGGACCGGCCGAGATATCGCGGTCACAGTGCCGATCTTAGCGGCGTGGATTGCCACCCACCACGTGAGTATCCTAATAGCGATCTTCATAACTGCAGTTCCAACTGGATACCTTGCGATCAACGCGTTGCGGCGGCGCACGAAGGATACCACCGCCAACCACACGGTGTTCATGTTCTTGGTCTTCTGTCTGATGTTCGGTTCCTACTGGGCCCTGATCACCACGAAATTCCGAGAGATTCTGATCTGGGTGTTTTTCAGTAGCGCAACCGCCGAAGGAATCCCGTCTCGTATCTACCTCATCGACACGGTCAGCTCGGTCGAACAACTCATCGCCGAGTCGATTCCATTTTTCGTCGACAGTGTCCACTACTCGTTCTTGTTAGCGCTCGCCGGCATCGGCGTCTTGGTGATTCTCACTACGGACCTGTTCAAGACGTTGAGGTGGCGTCTCATCCTATTGGCGTTTCTCCCCGCAGCTGCCCTGTATTTCCCGAGTCCTGTCTGGATCCCGCTAGAGGGACTGATCCCGTACAACAGGCTCCGGCTCATGGTACTCCCGTTTCTGGTGCTCGTTCCGGCCGCGGGGTTCAGATACGGTGCGCGCCCCACCGACGGGTCAACGCTTCGACGCGGTATCGTCGTCTTGTTCACCGCGGCCCTCGTCTTAACGACCATAACTAGCGGCCTCACCCATCCTGGTCTCACTGATCTCCTTGGAATCCAGAAAGGCCCACAGGAGCACATCACGAACGAGGAACTGGCGGCGACCGATTTCGTATTCGCGCACGCGAACGACCAGCAATCGGTGTACAGTCGCTCTGACCTGATGGTCTACCAGCGTCAGTACGCTTGGGAGCAACAGAGTCCAGCCGCGCCGGATCAGTTCGTGAAGATGAGGGCGAGTCAAGCCGACCGTCAGTTGATCACAAAACCGGGCCTTACCGTCGTTTCCGTGGCTGCATTCCGGAATAACGGCATCCGGACGGTGCTCGTCGATCTGAACTCGTCACGGTACGGCGGGTACGAAATCGACGCGCCGGTCTACGCGAGCAACTACCGCTGGAATCGGACGAACACGAGCGTCGTGTACACCAACGGTCCCGTCGTGATTCAGTACCAGTAGATTACGAAGGACTTTCGCTGTCGTTATGTTCCAGTCTCCGAATCGGCGTTTCGCTGCATTTTGACCGCCGAATTCCCCTTTCGTCGGCGACAGCGCCTAGTGGTACCGGCGGCCCGTCGAACTGCCCGTCCGGCGTACGACACGGTTCGTCTATTCAACGTCCGGTGCGGCACGACGCGAGGACTCGCGCGATGTCTGCGCTACTAACTACGAGTCACTCCGGTTATCGAGTAGCCCATCGATTTGGCCGATGAACCTCACGACGTGGTGGATGGCTTCGACGGCGATCCAGAACGCCAGCTTGGGGACGCTTCGGTTGACCGTGTCGAGAAGGAGCGCCTGCACCACCCGCTTGCTCCGTGGCGTGTCCTTAATCTCCCACCGCCGTACGTCCGCTTTCCCGTGTCGGTGGCTCTTCTTCCAGTACTCGAAGACCGAGTCGGCGAAGGAGTGGTCAACGACCATCTCCGGATGATAATGAATCGAGTGATCGCGGCAGATGCGCTCTGCGAGTTCTGTCTCTTCGTGACCGTGGTGAATCCGCTCGTCGAAGCCGCCCACGTCCTCTAGCAGTTCCTTGGTCATCGCCATGTTACACCCCGGTAACCACTCTGTCTCCTTCGGTTCGTCTCCCTGGTCGTACCAGGGCATATCCTTGTACTTGAACGGAAACTCGTCCGGCCACGGAAGGTCTTTGTACTTGAAGGGGGAATCGTCCGGCTGAAAAACCCGTCCGGCGACGGCATCGTGTTCGTCAAGGGCTTTACTGGCCGCCTCGAGATACCCCTCCCGAGGCATCGAATCGTCATCGAGGAAAACTATCTTGTCCGCATTAGCTCGTTTGATTCCTTCGTTGCGCGCTTTGGAGGCGCCCGTGTCGCGGCGAACAATGACTTCGTAGTCGTCGTAGCTCCCTCGGCAGAGGTACTGAACGGCTTCGATGTCCTCCTCGTTCTCAATGATCGTAGGAATGACGACGGAAAGTTCCACCATACGCTACTACTCACGTGTTGTACTCATTTATCTTACTATTATCACACTAAGGGAAAGTGCAAGAATACGTGAGCTATCGAAAATAATAGCACGATTCGGACAGATCGTCAGCTATCGTTTCTTCCGAAGTTGGGTATCTCGTGAGGGCCGACGCGGCGTGGAGGTGCCTAATTCAGGGAGGATTCTCTCGGTCCCACACCTTCATGTGGTCAATGTAGGCGTAATTGTTCCCAGTGCCGGGCTGGGCACCCCACCCACCGCCATAGTAGAAGTTGTTCCAGATGCCCTCGATGGAGTCGTACGGCGACGTCCACGCGAAGTTGAACCCTCGCTCGTCGATCACTAACTCGCCATCGTGCCACTGCTTGAGCACCCCATCGTTGGTGTTCTTCCCGGAGTTCATCTTACAGTAGCGGTCGAGTTGGTACCATTGCCCTTTGTTCATCAGTTTGTCCGGGTGGATGGAGGTCTGGTACTCGTCGGCCGAATAGACGTAGTAGGCCAGCGAGAACTGATCCTTAGTCCCGCCGTGGAAGTCACCGCGATAGAGTTGACCTCGCGCCGACCACCCATTCGTGCCGTCGGACCGAGTGCCACCGGAACCCGCACCCGAGTCCCATTTACCGGAGAATCCGGGGAAGCCCTTGCCGGCCACTCGGCCGTCGAAGCCGTTCTCGAAGGCGTAGTCCTCGTCCAGCATGACCCAACAGCGCATGTGACATTCGTCCAGCCCGGAGCCGAACTCGGGTTGGTCCTCAAACCGAAGTTGCATGGCTGTCCCATAGTAGGACCCTTCCGGCTGATTAATTTCGAGACAGCCCGTACCCTCTCGTTGGCGGCTCGTGTTGATGCTGAGCTTCCGGCGATTGATGGGTAGCGACCACCGAGACAGAACCTCGTCCATCGTGTCCATCGATAGGTCAATGGTGCCTGTCTCGTCGCCGTCGCTGTGACTGGCCGTTAGCGTCTCGGACGTACCACCGATGAACGCGCGCAGTTCGTCCGTGTCGGTACGGAACCAGATCTGGCCCTCGGTCGCGTCGCTCGGATCGCTCGTTCTCCGGGGAGCGACGAGTCGCCCCTGATGAACGGGCGCTTCGACCCACTGGGATCCATCACCCAGATATCGCTTGCCTGTGTCGGCTGCAAGGAACTTCGCTCCCTTTGTCGGGGTGTATTCGCCCAGATTTTCCTCAAGGCCTCGGTTCTCGACACCCAAGTCGATCTTCCAGAAGTTTTCGTTCAGTGGATGGTGCCAGTCAACCGTACCTTCCGAAGGCGTGTTGTAGCCGTGGTTCGTAGTCATGCTCTCACTCAGTAATCCGTTGGGTCGATCGGCTGTCCGTCTAGATACGCAGTCCCCTCAACGGTAAGTGAGAGACTGGTAAGCGTTCCCCGGAACGTGAACACTTCGGGAGTCGCTCCCCCCCTAATTCCGCCTTCAATAAGAACGGTACCGTCTGGCTGCGGGGTAATTGAATCTCCAGTGTTTATATTCTGAGTGTCGATGATTTCTCCGTCAATAACAGCGCGGTATCGATCCCAACTTGCTCCGTCTACTGCTTCGACGCTTAGAGTGTGGGTTTCATCGGTCGAACTGTTAGATTCGCTCTCGGTATTCGCATCCTCGATTATCGCGCCCGTCAGAACGTTCACGACCCCCAACTTCGACTGCACCACTAAAGCGTCGAGATCGGACCGGTACCACAGTTCTCCGACCGACGTCTCAGACGGGTTAGTGCTTGAGTATGTAGGAGCTTCGAGAAGTGCCGGTAGATGAACTGGAGCCTCCTTCCACTCCGACCCATCGCCGAGATAACGAACACCGGTGTCCGTCGCGAGGAACTTCGCCCCCCCTTTTGGTGTGTATTGATCGAGACTCTCCTCCGTGTCCCGAATTTCCACGCCCGTGTCTATCTTGTGGAAGTTTTCGTTGAGCGGGACGTGCCAGTCGACGGTACCCTCTGCCGGAGTGTTGTAACCGTGATTTGAAGTCATAGGTGTGCTCCTTCGAATCGGTTCAGCGGTCCCGAACCGATCGTTATCCCCGAGTCGATAGTTCTCCCCGAGTCGCGCGAGGACACTCGTTCCGAACGATGTGACCACGCTAGATGGGTATCCGAAACGTCGACTACTCCTCGCACCGCGCTGACCGACGACTCTCGGCGGCGCGCATCGGAGACGATACTCCGTCCGTCGTTCGCTTTCGGATCCATACATCAGGGCCGCCGAGAAGACAAATATCGATTCTAGCTAGATTCATAGTATGTCGGTGAAGATGACACTAATCCTCGGCATCTTCCAGATAAGTATCAGATACTAGTAATGGGCGCGACGACCGAACGTGTCATTGGAGTATGTCTGTTTCCCGGAGGCGTGTTAGTGAGTGTTCAGCCGACTACCGAGAGTTCGGATCCGTCGATGTTCACGGGAGTACAGCTTTCGGGCGGCCGACGAGAAGTGTTTCGTGATTCGGTGACGGACCAATCGTCGCGGGTCGGCGCCGCCGGGACCGCTGCCGAAAGCGACGGAGAACGAACGGAGAGAGATCCATCGAAGGTTCGACGAACAGACACTTATCAAACGAATCGTCTCAGCGGTTTCGCCGAAACCATTATATAACTGCGCTAGGAAAAAGTTCTTTAGATGACAGAAGTCGGGGATAGCACGCCAACTCAGCGTTCAGTGTGGGCTTCGCGACTCGAACGCGCGCTCCTCGGGGTGGTCGGAGCGGTCCTCTGCGTGGCGGTATCGAGCGTCCAGGCGGTGACCGCGGTGAACATCGGGCCGCTGGTGTTCCGACCGGTGCCGGGACTCGTCGCGGTAGCCGGACTGGTGGGCGGCCCTGCGGCCGTCGTCGGAAGCACACTCGGGTACCTCGCTTACCGAATCGTAACGGGGGTTCCGGCCGTCTGGGAGAGCGTCGGGCTTCTCGTGCTCGGACTACTGACGTACCTTCTCTGGAATCGGTTCGGCTCGGTTCGTCACCAGCACCCCCTCCGCGCACCGCCGCTCGTTCAGGCACGCGAGTTCGCCGTCGCGGTCGGTATCGCCTCGCTCGGCGCCGCAGTCGTCTCCTCGTGGGGGTACGAAATCGCGGGGACGCTCCCGTTCTTCCCGACGGCCCTATTCGTCGCGACCGAGTACGCCGCCTCCGCGGTCGTCTGGGGCGGTCTCGTCCTCGTGGCGGTCCCCCGCTTCGTCAGCGAGGAACGCTGGCGAGCGATGGTCGATGCGATTCGGCCGACGGAGGACGGTCGTACGGGTGAGAGTCGGACGTGGGTCGTCGTAACGGCCGCGATACTGTTCGCCTGGTTCCTGCTCGGTAGCGCCATCTCCGGCTGGTTTCAGGTCGTAGAGCTGGTGCCGCCGTTCCACCTCCGCCTTCGCGGCCTCGACCCGCTGCTGGTTTTCACCGAGGCGGGACCCTTCGGGCGAGGAGGTGTGATTTTGCAGATCGCGGTCGGTACGACCCTCGCCACGTTGTGGATCCTCTCGTCGCTCCGATGGGGCCTCCTCCCGTACGGTCGCGATCAGGACCGAGACCGAGACGTCGATCGTCACCAACGTCAACAGAACAACTAATGGTATCGAACTGCATCCCACGAGCATGCGATTGACTCGGCGAGACGCCATGCTGTCCCTCGTCGCGGGCGGAAGCGCCGGAGCGGTCGGTGCGTACGGGTCGGGGGCGTCCCGCACCGACCGGACGAGCGATTCGGACGCCGACGGAGACGCCGCGGCCCGCACGCTGGTCGCCGTCGCCGAGGTAGTGTATCCGTCGGAGGTCTCGGGGACCGACGAGTTCGTAACCCAGTACGCGTCCGGGCTGACGGACCGACGGAGCGCCTCCGTCGCGGCGGCCGCCGACGAACTCGACTCGTACGCGCGGCGAACGCGCGGTTCGGCGTTCGCCGACCTCTCGGTCGACCAACGCGACTCGGTACTTCGAGGGATGGGCGTCGACCGAACGGGCGCCTCGCCGGACGGGAGCCTTCCGGAGCGGGTTCGGTACTACCTGGTCGACCAGGTGCTGTACGGGCTGTACACCTCGCCAAAAGGGGGGCAGTTGATCGGTATGGAGAACCCCGTCGGATACCCCGGCGGCTACGAATCGTACCAGAAGCCGCCGACTACAGCGCGAAGCTCCGAGGTGACCGACTGATGAGCGGGAAATCGAAGGGTCAGGGTGGCCGCGCCCCGTCTCCGGACCCGGACGTCTGCGTCGTCGGATCCGGCGTCGCCGGTGCGCTGACGGCACACTCGCTCGCGAAGCGCGGCCACGAGGTAGTCATACTCGAAGCGGGTCGCCGGTTCGACCCGTCGAATCGAACGGCACAGATGGAGGAGGCGATCCGCCCCGAGGGGTCGTTCCGGGACGTCTGGGAGATGGGCGGCGAGCGCGACCGATACACCTCCTCCGGCGACGTGTACTACGGGCTGAACAACACGCGGGTGAAGGCCGTCGGGGGGACGACACTCCACTGGCTCGGGATCACCCCGCGCCTCCACGAGAAGGACTTCGAGATGCAGTCGCGGTACGGACTCGCCTCCGATTGGCCGATATCGTACGATGACCTCCGACCCTTCTACGCGCGGGCCGAACGGGAACTGGGGGTCGCCGGCGGGGACGATAACCCGTTCGCGCCGCCGCGGGAAGCGGACTATCCGATGCCCGCGTTCCCCCCGAGTTACTCCGATACGCTGTTCGCCGAGGCGTGCGACGCTCTCGACATCACGATGCACTCGGTCCCGCAGGCGCGGAACTCGGAGCTGTACGACGGACGCAGTCCCTGCGTCGGATTCAGCACCTGTATCCCGGTCTGTCCGTCCGGGGCGAAGTACAGCGCCGACGTCCACGTCGTGAAGGCGGAAGGGGAGGGCGCCCGCGTCATCGACCGCGCGCCCGTGCAACGGCTCGAACACGACTCGAAGGGCGAACGCGTCGAAGCGGCCGTCTACGCGACCCCGGACGGGGAGCGCCACCGTCAGACGGCGAGTCGGTTCGTACTCGCCTGCGGCGCCGTCGAGATACCCCGACTCCTGTTACTCTCGAAGTCCGACCAGTACCCCGACGGACTGGCGAACTCCAGCGGCGTCGTCGGGAAGTACTTCATGGACCAGCCCATCGTCTCCATCGTCGGCGAACTCGAACGGCCGACGGCGCAGGAACCGATCGGGTACCATACGAGCGAGACTCACCAGTTCTACGACCACGAGGACTCCCGACCGGGAAGTATCAAATTCGTCTTCGACAACGAGAATCCGGTTCACCTCTCGAAGACCGCACTGCGCGGCGGAGACAACGGGACCCGTGGGGATCTCACGGACGTGTTGACCGGGGACTCGTGGGGGGACGAAACGCTCGAGAAGATGCGGGACCGCACGCCGAACCGTCGGGTCAGCATGTTCGCCAACCCCGAACTGCTCCCCCGAGAGGAGAACGCCGTCACCCTCGATACGTCCACGACCGACGACCACGGCAATCCGGTTCCGGACGTCTCCTTCAACCTCGGACCGCACGCGATAGAGACGATGGAGCGGGCGCGGGAGATCCAATACCGCATCCTCGAGGAGATGGACGCGACGGTCGTCGCCGAGAGCGACCTCGCGAGTCCGAAGATCGCCTCCCACAAGACGGGAACGACCCGTATGGGAACAGACCCATCCGAGAGCGTCGTCGACCCCACGCTCCGGACGCACGACCTGCGGAACCTCTACATCGCCTCGGGTAGCGCCTTCGTCACCGCCGGCGCGATGAACCCGACACTCACCATCGCAGCGCTCGCACTGAAGGCGGCGGGCCACATCCACGAAGAGTTGTCGTAGAGGAACGGGTCCGCCGACGCTGGACTTATCAAACGCCGCGACGACCCTTCCGTACCCCGCATGTGGCCATTCGCACACTTGGCTGTCGGATACCTCCTGTATTCGGCGTACTCGCACGCACGGTTTCGACGGCCGCCGGACCAGACCGCGGCCGTCCTCGTCGTCTTCGGGACGCAGTTAGCGGACTTCATCGACAAACCGCTCGCGCTCCTCGGCGTCTTGGAGAGCGGACGGTCGCTGGGTCACTCGTACCTCGTTGTGCTTCCGGTCATCCTCCTAGTCGGCGGCGCAGTCTACCGGATGCGCGGTGAATTCGGCCCGACCGTCGCGTTCGGCATGGGCTACGCGTCGGCGCCCCTCGGCGACGGAGCGCCGCAGTTCCTCCAGGGGACGTTCGAGACGGACCTCCGCGAGGTGTCGTTTTGGGTCTGGCCGTTCGAGTTCCCCGCCGAGAGAATCGCGGACGCCCTGGCGCAAGCGCCCGGCATCGGGCACACGATAACCCACAAAGCCGCGTGGACGGCGGCCAACATCCCGTCGTACCCGGAGCTTGGACTGTGGGTCCGCTCGTTCGAGGTGGGCGTGACGCTGCTGGCCGCCGGTGTCTGGGTCTACGACGGGCGTCCGGGGTGGGCGCTGGCGCGCGACGTCGTACGAAGCGTGCGGGAGAAGCGGTGACGAACACGGTCCCTCGTTCTCTCTCGCTGAGACGGAAGTCGACCGAAATGGGACCTCACGAAAATTTTACTTACCCGTAATATTATATGGAATCGTAATGGCTCTCGACGAGGGATCAGAGTCCGTGACGAGCAGGCGAACGTTCCTTAGCGCTTCCGGGACGGTCGGGTTAGTGGGGTTACTCGCGGGGTGCAACGCCGAAGCGGAACAGGCCACGAGCGAGAGGAGGCCGAACGCAGAGGGCGACGGCGACGCGTTCAGACGCAACGGGGACGAATGGGTCACGTTCGGCGCAGCGGACGACTGGGGAATGCGCTACAACGGGACCACGAACGAGTTCGAACTCGTATACAACCCGCTCGGTGCGAACTCGCGGAAGAACATCCGAATCGAGGCGGACGAGAACGGCGACAAGGGCGACGTGTACATCGACGACACTATCATCGTGAAAAACGAGGCCGAAGTCTCCGACGGGTCCGCCTCCGACCCGTCCTACACGTTCTCGAAGCAGAACAACACCGGTCTCTGGCGCGAGGCTCCCGGCGTCCTCGGCGTTACGACAGCGGGCGAGCCGGCAATGCTATTCGACAACGGAATGACCCGGATAGCCGGCGACGTGACCGCGACGGACGGCCGCTCGACGGCAATCTGGGACGGTGAGGCGAAACACGCGCCGAACCTCCCCGCCGCGTCCACGAGAGCGAGCGGCGACGGAACGAAGAAGACGTTCCTGCTGACGAACCCGCTCGATACCGCTCCGAATGTCGCGACGGTGACCCCGGCGTCCGAGGATGCCGCCGGCGAGTTCTGGGTGAGTCGAAAAACCGAGGAGAGCGTCGAGGTGACGTACGCTTCGCCGCCGCCGGCGGGAACGGGGAACCTCGCGTTCGAACTCGTCGTCTCGCTGTGAGCCTCCGGTCGTCCGGTACCCGAAGATCGAGTCAGTTCCGACCGGAATCGGCCGATTCGCCGTCTCCGTCGAACGTGTCGAGTAATCTCTCGGCGTTGTCGAGCGCCATCCGCGCCGTCTCCTCGGAACTCGCCTGCAGCGAGAACGCGGCGCGTTGATACGCTTCGGTCAGTTGTCGAAGGCTCCCGGCGTCCTCGCGGGTCGAGTTCGACTCGTACGACCTGAGCAGTTCCCAGTGCGTCATCGGCGAATCCCGCTCCAGACGGTCGGCGAGCCGACGCCGTACGGCCTCGTAGCCCGCGAGGACGGCCGCGTCGGTATCGCCGCGCGACAACCGCTCGCGGGCTGTCGTCAGGAGCGACGTCTCGCTCGGGGGCGAGCGAGCGAGTACGGTCGCTTCGTTCAACTCTTCGACGGCCACGTCGCGCGGGCCCTCGTGCTCCTGCTCCGGTTTTTCGCCGCCACCCAGTAACCCTCGGGCCAACGCCAGCGGTTCGCGTCGCCGCACGAACAGGAGTCCGAGCACCGAGAGGCTAGCCACGGCGAACGCGGCGGCCCCGAGTTGGAAGGCGCCGGTGAACTGACGGGAGATACCGCCCGAGGCGTCGCTCGGTGAGCCGGTCAGCCGAGCGATTATGTCGCGAATCTCGTTGGAGATGAACGCCCCGAGGCTCGTGGACGAGTCCGACGCGGTCGAACCGAGCGTCACTCGGGCGCTGGCGGGGTCGAGGCTCTCCCCCGCCGGTGAGTACGTCGCGGTGACGACGACGGAGTCGGACGCGGCGACGGCGGAGGGAAGGTCGGTCTCGGTCGAGAAACGCCCGTCCGGCCCCGTGCGCGCGACTCCGATCGTCGACCCGTTGACCGCGAGTTCCACCTCCCGGCCGGCGAGCGGTCCCGAATCGGTCTCCAGACGGCCGTCGAGACGGACGGCGCCGGCACCGGTCCGATTGCCGCGGAGGGACAGCGTCGTCGCCGTCGATTCGATGCTGACCGTCGTAGACGCGTCGGCCGCCGCCAGAGCGCGTCCCTCGAACGGCAGTCCCGCGACGACCTGGGCGGTCCCCTCCGACACGGCCGCGGGGACGGAAACGTTGAGCGAGTAGTCTCCGGTTTCGTCCGTTCGGGCGGTTCCGAGGCGGCCCCCGCCGAGACTGACGACGACCGGAACGTCGCCGACGCCTCGGCCCGCCGCTTCGACGCGTCCCGCGACCGTCAGGGCGTCGCCGAACGCGACGGTCGACGGCCGGGGATTCACCGTCACGGTGGCCTGCTCTTGAATCACCGTGACGCGAACCTCGTCGTCCGACGGCCCGTACAGCGACGTGTTGGTCGGTAGATATCTGACCGTCAGGTCCGACGCGCCGCGACGCTCGGTGGTGGGACGGTATCGGACCGAGAACGCTCCCTCGGCGTCCGTCGCGGTCGTCGCGGTGCCGTTCCCGATTTGCAGCCGAATTTGGCGGTCGGAGACGGCCGTCCCGTTCTCACTTACTAGTCGTCCCGCGACGACGATGGGTGACGCGAACGAACCCCTCGCTCGGGTCGCTTCCGCGGAGAGCGTCGTCGAGACGAGTTCCGCCTCGCGTATCTCCTCGGCCGCCGTCGTCGTGTTCTGCTCTATCTCGACGACGGCGTCGCTGGCGACGCTCAGGTTCTCCGAGGTAGTGTTCGAGAACGCGTCGTAGTTGCTCGTGACTCGGCTGGCCGTTCGGTTTATCTCGCGGCTCTGACGGACGAGTCGGTGGGCGAGTTCCCTGGACCGCTCCTCGTTTCCTGCCGCTCTCGCCGCCTCGTACTCGGTGCGCAGTTCCCGGAACGTCTCCACGTCTTCGGCGAACGTCTGCGCGTCCGTTCGCGTCCGGTTGAGCGTTCGGTCGGTCGATTCGGCGGTGCCAGCGTCGTTCCGCCTGACCTCGACGTATCGACCCGCCCAGTCGGGGTAGTCTCGGTCGAGTTGTCGGCACGCGTAGGAACTGCCGGCCTGCACCTGCCGGGTACAGTCGATGACCGCGTTCGCCATCCGGTTCGAGAGCCACTCTCTGACGTCTTCGAGGTCCTCCGAACTACTCGCGTTCTCCGGGTTCTCGTGGACGACGGTCGAGTTGTTCTCGGTGGGCGTCTGCTGGGGGAAGACGACGGACTCTCCGTCGGGCACGGCCGCCCCCGCTACGGGTACCGCAGCGTAGCCGAGCGAGAGCACTATCGAGAGACAGACGAGCATCAAGATCCCTCGTCTTATCACTCGCTTTCGGAACACAACTTCATTATGCCCACTGACAAATTTAACTCATTCTTTCAACTATCGGTACATTCTCGATAGATAGTCGCTGCGTCGGTCGGTCGATTGCGCTGTAATAGCACCCATATTTACGGTACGTTGTAAAGTACTACGGACAGGATGCGCGTCACGAATCGGTACTGGGCCATCGTCGCCCTCGCGGGAGTGCTAACCGCCTTCGCGGGTCTCTTGGACCGACCGGCGCCGTTGGTGGGTACCGCCGCGCTCGGAGTGTTGCTGCTCGCGCATCAGGCACGGTTCGTCGGACAGTCGCAGCACGTCGTAGATGGCCTCTCGGTCGTCCAAGCGTGCCCTCGCGACCGCGTCGTGAAGGGCGAACCGTTCTCGGTGACGATAGAGGCGACGGTCGCTGCGCCCTCCCCCCTCGATGTCGAACTCGTGGGCGACCCGTCCGTGAGAGTCTCCGACGTCGGCGACGACGAACGGCGCTGTCGGCTGTCGCGCGGCGAGCGACGGGCGACGACGACGATGACGGGGTCGGGGGTCGTCGCCGGTCGCGTGCGGTTCGGACCGCCCGAACTCCGGCTGACCGACCCGTTCGGTCTCTTCTCCGAGTCGCTCGACGTCGGCGACTCGACCGAAATCTCCGTCGAGGCCCGCGCTCCGCGACGGTTGCACGTCGGCGCGGGTGGCGAGGCGTTAGCTGTCGGCTACGGCGACCGAGACACCCGACAGCTGGGGGACAGCCAGGAACCCGTCGAGATCCGCGAGTACGCGCCCGGAGACGAGATGCGGCATATCGATTGGAAGGCCACGGCCCGACTCAACCAGCCGCACGTCCGAAACTACGAACGGAAGACGACGCGGCGAACGGTGCTCGTGTTGGACCACGGCGCGTCGATGAACGAAGGGCCGCCGGGCGAGCGGAAACTGGATTACGCCCGTGACGCCGCGCTCCTGTTCTTGGAGAACGCCAGGACGTACGAGGACCCCGTGAGCCTGTACGCGGTTGGTGACGACGGGGTGACCGTCGAGCGCGAGTTCGGCGTCGGTGCCGGTCAGTACGCCGCGTTGAAGCAACGGCTGCTCGATCTGACTCCAACAGTTGACCCCGGTGCAACCGACTCGTCGGGCCGGACATTCGAGACGGACACCGCGCGAGCGCGGCGTCTCGCCGACCGCCTCGCCGACGAGGCGACGCCGTTCGAGCGCACGTTGCGGCCGTTCGTCGCCGAGCGGCGCGCTTACGTCCGGCGACTCGACGCGCGACCGTTGTTCTCGGCGGTCCGCGCGAACCGCGCGGTGCTTCGACGGTCGACGCTGACGGTACTCGTCACCGACGACTCGGCCCGGGCGGAACTGCGCGACGCGGTGAAGTTGGCGCGACGGGGAGAGGGGCACGTCGTCGTGTTGCTGACGCCGACGGCTCTGTTCGAGGAAACCGAGCGTTTCGACCCGGCGTCACGGTATCGCCGATACCGCGATTTCGAGGAGTTCCGTCGACAACTCGCGAACATGGACGGGGTCTCCGCGTTCGAGGTCGGGCCGGGTGATAAGTTGGAGGCGATTCTCAGTGCCGGTCGAGACGCGCGGGAACGGACGTCCGACGAGAGACCGCATCCGGGAGGTGTCCGATAGATGTCCGATACCAGCAGCGTTCGCTCGCTGCTCGGGTCCGGGAGCGGCCGGGGTTCTCCGACGTGGGCCTCGGTCGCGTTGGAACTCGCCGGCGTCGGAATCGCAGCGGCGGTGTTCGTCCTGTTCGGCGAACTAGTCGGACTGCTCGCCGCGGCGACTCTGGTCATCATTTGGGTCGTCTTCCCCGTCGAGTACGCCATCGCGGCGGGGCAGGTCGGTATCGTTTCCGTCGCCGCCGCACCGCTTCCGCTGACGGTACTGGTCGGCGTCGAGGCGGGACTTACGTTGCTTCTCGCCGGCGCGTTGGTGACCGCCGCCGCATCGCTGACAGCGAGCGCCGCGTGGCTACTCGCCTACGTCGGCGTCGCCGGCGGCATCTGGTACGTTGTCGGCGGACCGTGGCAGGTCTGGCACGTCGCCGTCCTCCTCTGGGCCGTCGTCGCGGTCGGCGGATACGCACTTCACAGATACGAACTCGTTAGCTTGGGGCTGACAGAAGGAGACCACCACAGATGAGCAACACGGACGAACGAACGACCGAACCGCGCACCAACGGACGACCTCGCTCGGGTGAGGCCACGGCGAGCGGGGAAGACCCGAACGACGGCGACGAACGCGAGCGCCGAATCGAGGAGCTACGCGCCGAAAACCGACGCCTCCGTAACGACTACGCCCGCGGGAAGCACGCGAAGAACCGGCAGACCGCGCTCGCGCTCCTCGGCATCGGATTGGCCGGCATCGCAGCGGGAATCGTGTTCTCCTCCGCACGGTCCGTCCTCCTGGCGCTGGGCGCGACGGGCGTCTTCGGCGGCGTCCTGACGTACTTCCTCTCACCGGAGCGAGTGATGCCGGCGACCGTCGGTCGGTCGGCGTACGACGCCGTCAACGAGACCGGGACCGCGATTCGGGACGAACTGGGTCTCGCGAACGTCGCGGTGTACGCTCCCGTGGAATTTCCCACCGAGGAGACGAGAGCACCCGTTCGCCTGTTCGTCCCGCAGTCGCCCGACTACGAGCTTCCGTCGGACGAAGCGCTCCGCTCGACGTTCGTCGCCCCGGACAGCGACCGTCGACGCGGCGTCGCTCTCGTGCCGACGGCCGGACGGATGGTCGCCGAGTTCGAACGAATGGCTTCGGACGAACTGAGTTCGCGGCCCGAGGAACTGACGGCCCAACTCTACGACGCACTCGTCGAGCAGTTCGAGGTGGTTCGCGTCGCGGAGGCGGAGTACGACGAAGGGGCACAGCAGATCGCGGTCGGCGTCTCCGGAGTCGCCTACCAGGACGAAACCGGATTCGACCATCCGGTGGCCTCCTTTCTCGGCAGCGGACTAGCGCACGGACTGGACACAGCGGTCACGGTGGAGACGGAGTCGGTTGCGAACGGCGATTCGGACCTCGTCGTCACCTGCCGGTGGTAGCGTCGATCACTCCCGCGAAGGAGAATGTGACAACTGCGTTCGTGGCGGCACTCACTCGTCCGTTCGTTCGACATCGTCGGCGTCGTTCGAAAGCTCCCCACCGTCGCTGACCGTCGCGGACGACCGCACCGTATCGTAGGTCGGCGGCGTCACGGCTCGAACGGCGCCCTCCACGACCGACTCGGGGTCTACGCTTCCGAGTTCGGCGTCCGTGCTGAGTACGAGGCGGTGGGCGAGGACCGACTCGGCCAGCGCCTTCGGGTCGTCCGGAATGACGTACTCCCGTCCCTTGATGGCGGCCCGCGCCTTCGAGGCGAAGAGGAGATGAATCGAGGCACGGGGAGAGGCACCGTGGGCGGTGTCGGCGCTGTCCCTGGTCGCTTGAACGATATCGAGGATGTAGTTCCGAATCGACTCGTCGACGTAAACGTTTTCGACGACAGTTCTCGCCTCTGCGATATCGTCGAGGGACACGGCCTGTTGAACCTGGTCGGGCCGCAGACCGGGCGTCTCGTCGAACCGCTCCAACAGCGTCTCCTCTAAGTCGCGCTCCGGAAGGTCTACGGTGAGTTTGAGTTGGAACCTGTCGCGTTGGGCTTCCGGTAGCGCGAACGTCCCTTCCATGTCGATGGGGTTCATGGTGGCGACGACCATGAACGGGTCCGGGAGCGGATACGTTTCGCCCTCGATAGTCACCTGCTCTTCCTGCATGGCCTCCAAGAGCGCGCTCTGCGTCTTCGGGGTCGCACGGTTGATTTCGTCCACCAGGACCAGATTCGCGAAGACGGGTCCGCGCTTCGTCTCGAACTCGCCGGTCGTCTCCCGGTATATCTTCGTTCCCGTGATGTCCACGGGCATGAGGTCGGGAGTCATCTGGATCCGCTGGAAGTCGAGTCCGAGCGTGTTAGCGAACACGTCGGCGATTGTCGTCTTCGCGACGCCGGGGACGCCTTCGAGCAGAATGTGACCGCCGGTGAGAAGCGAGACGGTAAGTTCTTCGAGCACCTGTTCGTTCCCCACGAGGACCGTCGCGGCTTCGGTTCGAACCGTCGTGTACAGCGACTGTGGATCGGTCATTGTTCCGGGGAGTTTCGTTGTTCTATATCAAACATTGTTCTTATTTACCACTTCTGGTCTATCGAGGCGCACGCCGCAAACCAGTGCCGGCGCGGATCGGGTAGCTGTCGGCTATTCATCGCGGCTCCGATTGTAAACGAACGCGACGAGACCGATACTCGCGAACCCGACGACGGCGCGGAGCGCGTTCGACTGACGGACGGCGGCCGCGGCGGCGGTGAGCGGCGGGAGCCCGCTTCGGTGTGAGTAATCGAGGAGGACCGTTTCGTGCCCCGAGAAGATGAGGCGGGCGAACTGCTCGTTCCCCGGTCGGTCGAGCATCGCGTTGATGAAGACGCTCGGATCCGAGACGACGACGACGCGCCCGTCACCAACTGCCTCCAGCGTGACGACCGGGTACGTGTCGATCGACTCCGCACTGTCGAGGGAGCCGTTCCGGTTCGTGTCGAGGTAGGCGAACGGGGAACTGTTCACCAGAACCCGCGAGCCGTTCGGCCGGAGTGCAGTCCCGTGGTTCAACGTGAGTTGCGACACCTCGCCGGTCAACGGGTGTTCCGAAACCTCCGTCGCGACGACGATGTCGGGAGACCGGTAGTACTGACGCTCGTCGCGGAGCGGGCGCCCGTCGATTCGGGTTCGAGCGCCCACCGCGTCAAGGAGCGGGTTCGTGTGCGGACCGAAGTCCTCCGCGACGACGAGCGTTCCGCCCGACCGCACGAACTCGCGCACGCGTTCGGTCTCGGCCGGCGTGTACGGGCGGGTGGGAGAGAGGATGACGGCCACGCTCGACGTCGGGTCCACCCGCGCGTATTCGGTCGTGTTCGTGACGATTGTCGAGTCGGCATCCACCGCCGACGCCTGCTGTTGAAGCGACGACGTTCCCTCCCACGCGGAGTTAGAGACGCTGAACGCGCTCGAAGACGTGCTCGCGACCGCACCGACCGAGACCAGCATCGACAGCGCCAGTCCGACGAGCAGCAGACGCGGGAGGTCTACGTCTGGAATTCGAACCATTCAGCCACCTCGTGCACGCGGGACCGTCCGCACTCGCCACGCTCCGGAGTCGAGCGGAGCCGTTTCTGTGCGCCACACCGCCCGAGACGCGGGAGGTACCAGGGAGTAACCGTTCGGCAAGTCCGACGCGGCGGAACTCCCGTCGGCACACCGCGATTCGAAACGCTTCCGGCCGAAGATAGCCGCTGAAAGCCGGCGGGCGACGCGGTGGTTCGAAGAACATCGACGCTCGACGGCCATGATAGGTCACACGGCGTGACGTCATTAGAAGGTACCGTCCGTTTGACACGCAATTCGAACCGGGACAGTCGTCTGGTCTGACGCGAGAAGTCGCTCACGTCTACCCGTCCGCGACGACGATAGCGCCTTTCATACCCATCGACCGATGGGGTTCGCAGACGTAGGTGTACGTTCCGCTGGTGTCGAACGTGTAGGTGTACGTCGCTCCCTCGTTGACGATTTCGGGATGGCCCTCCCAGTTCGCACCCTCGGGTTGCGCCGTCGGAACGACGTTGTGGGTGTCTGAGACCCACTCGAAGGTCACGGTCGTCCCGGGCGAAACTCGCACCGCCGCCGGACTGAATCCGTACGGTCCGCTGTTGATCTCGGAACCGACCGTGACCGTTACCGAATCCTGTCCGGTTTCGTCGACGACTCCGTCGTAGTTGCTGACGTTCTCGAAGAATCCGTCGAACTGGGCGGTTTCACCGCCGTCGCCGCTCTCACTGGTGGTGTCGCTTCCACCCGGACTCTCGTCCTCGCCGTCGCCGGTACCTGCGCACCCGGCGAGTAAGCCGGTCGCCGCGAGACCGGCCAGACCCGAGAGGAATCGCCGCTTCGACCCCGTCCACGTCCCGTCCTTCGGATTCGAGCGTTCTCCGGCCCGACCGTCCGCGGGTCGGCTCGTCGTCCTGCGAGATGTCGTCTCGTCCTCGCTTCGGTCTCGTCGGTCGGTATCCGAACCACCGCTGGTCGCGGATTGACGATGCTGAATTCCGATCATTTGGCGAGTTGCCTTCTCATGTTTCGTTGTCTCGCTGGAGGTATGGTGAGCTCATTTGGTATTCTGAGAGGGAGGCGCTGGGATTCGGTCGGCTCGGTCGGAATGCCCCCGTGTCACGCGTTTCTCGACACGTAATTTCGGTACCATCGAGTAAAGATTGCTGTTACGGTTCTCACAGACGTGTCGATACTCTCAGCCGGTGAGGTTTCCGTGCGAAATCAGGGCCTCACAGCGGAAACACGGCGGGGGAAACGGAGTGCCGATTCGATTGAATCGATGATCGATTTGGAAGTATCAGATATGGGGCGTGTATCGATATCCCCTGCATCCTGCAGAGAGGCCCGAGGCGAAAACGCAACCCGCGCTTCCTCGGCAATCGGTACTCCATCGATTCTTCGGCGAATACGCCAATTCAAGAGTTGTCTTCGCCGAGGTGCGCGTATGCATGGAGCCCACTCGGGTAGTTGTGCCACACTTACCGTTCGGTGATGGCAGACTGGATGTTTAACGGGTTAGCAAGATTTTATCGAACAGATTCTGCTGCCAAAGTAGTCAATAACATTCCAGGTTGAATCGACCGCGTCGTACGTCCGCGAACTGAGCGGGTCGAGTGAACAACAACCGTCGAACTTTGGTTCGCTCAGCGGGGGTTCGGTACACAGATCATATCGAGGATATCGGTTACGTGGGAGTATCGTCGCCGCAGACGACGAAGGTTCCCGTAACGTCGACGCGACCCGTGACGGAGAGGAAGAACAACAGACGATGGACCGAGATACCGGCCGGTCTATGGATCCTCGCTCAGTACGTCTCCCACTCGCTCACCTAACTCCTCGGCCTCGATGTACGAGTACGCTTCCCGAGTAGTGCTCAGCGACTTGTGCCGAAGTACGTCCTGCGCCAACCCGCGGTCCGTCCGATAGAGTTCGTCGCCGAGTCCGCGACGGGCGCCGTGCGGAAGCGGCGGTTTTCCGTCCACATCCACGCCGGTCGCCTGCGCGACGCGTTCGAGGATGCGGCGCACGCCCTCGGTGGTGACGGCGGGCGGGGCGATACCGCGGTCTCGGAGAACGTCGTCGACGTCGGCGTCTTCGAGGAGAGCGTTCGCTCGCTCCTCACCCAACGTCTCACGCGCGGCGGCGTACTTCGACGGCGCGTGACTCGTCGGGAAGACGGGCCACGTCCCAGAGGGAGGGTTCTGGACCGTTCGCCACCGCTGTAGTGCCTCGCGGGCCTGCTTCGGTACGGAGACGTCCTCCCACTCTTGGGCCTTGCCCCAGACGCGGAACGTCCACGCGTCGGTATCGACGCGGTCCCACGTGAGCCCCTGCCTTCCCTCGCGGTCGTCGCCGCTCACGCGAAACACCTCCGCGCCGCGCACGCCCGTGTACGCGATGACGTGAACGAGGGCGCGATCTCGGACTTCCCCGTGCGCGTCCATCCCGTCGGCCTCGATGGCCTTGTACGCGCGGTCGTTCGTGTACTGAACGAGCCGTCGGCGGACGTCGGGCGACCAGAACTGTCGGTCGGGCTCTCGGTCGTCGCGGGGAAGCGGTTCGCGGGCGCGATTCGAGAGCGCGGGATTCCGCAGGAGGTCGCCGTCGCGAACGCAGAAGCTGAGAAATCCCGAGATGACGTTGAAGTACGTCCCCGCCGAGGAGGCGGAGATACCGCCAGCCTCGACTCGCTGGGCGAGTCGGTCCGCGTACCGTCGGAGCAGTTGCTCGCCCTCGTCCTCGAACGCCGCGAAGGAGTCTTTGCCGCGCCGACGGAGCCACGTCTCGAACTGCGAGAGCACGGACTCGGCGGTCGAAGAGTACTGCGCACTCTCGCCGCTGGCGCGGAGGTAGCGGCCGATCGCGGCGTCGATCTCGGACGTGTCGGCGGCGCGCTCGTCACCCTCCGTGGACACCGCTTCGTCGGGGTTCGACCCCTGGGGTTCCGGCTCGGACATCGGGTTGCTCGGTGTTTCGGCGTCGACGTTCTTAAATCTAAAACAAAGTGAACCGCCTCGGGGTCAAGCTCCGAGGCACTCGTCTTGTCACTTCTGTAGAACGTCCACCCCGACGAGTCGCAATTGCCGTACAACCGACGCCACCTTCTGAGCGGTCCCGTTCGCGGCGTCGGTGTTCTCGCGACCTACTGGGCCGGATGGTCTCGCACTTTTCTCACCGCAGCGTGGCGCGCCGACCCCTGCGGTTCTCGCGGACTCCGACGGTTCCGCGGGTCGAAACCGGAGCGAGTGGTAGTCTGAAACCGAGACTCGGAAACCGAGTCCTGAGAGCCGAGGCGTCTCGCGCGGCGAAGCGCGTACCCGTTCACTCCTCAGCAACGTACGTTCGGAGGTCCGCCTCCGAATCGATATCCCGGAGCACGCCCGCGTCGTCGACGTCCACAAACCGCGTTCCGTCGTGTTCCATCACGAGTTCGCGCCCTCCTCTGTCGCCGTCTACGTTGCCCAGCGCATCGAAGTGCCGCGCGTCGAACAGTACCGGATTCCCCCGTTTACCCTCGTACCGCGGTGCGACGATATCTCCCTCGCCGGCGCGATAGGCGTCGAGGAGGCGGTCGAGCGTCCTCGTTTCGACGAACGGCATGTCGCCGAGAAGGAAGACGGCGGCGTCCCAGTCCGCCTCGCGGGCGAACTCCACACCCGCGCGCACGGAGGTGCTCTGTCCGTCGGCGTAGTCGTCGTTGTACCGCGCCGGGAGGTCGAACGCCGAGAGCGCGTCGGCGACTGCGTCCGAGTCGTACCCGAGAACGACCGCGACCTCGTCCAGCGAGGACTGGACTGCGGTCCGCGCCGCACGGGTGACGAGCGGCGTCCCGTCTATCGCTTCGAGAAGCTTGTTCGACTCGCCGAACCGCGTGCTCCGACCGGCCGCGAGTACGACGCCACCGATGAGTGAATCGCCGGTCTCGTCCATGCCCGCGCGTTCGCTCCGCGCGCTACTGGCTCTTGTGCCGCGGCTAGCGTGTTCTCTCCGTCATTCCGCCGATTTCAGCCTCACAACCTCGGTCTCCGGCCAAGTACGGATACCGACGAGGGGACAGCGCCGACCCCGGTAGATTCACTTGTCTTTAGTGACCTAAAACAAAGTAAATTGGCGGACCTGCGAAACGTTCGTTTTCGGTGGGTAGCAGCCTGTACACAGTCGTTAGACGCACTTATGTATCTTATATCGCTATATCAAATCTCGTCGGTGGGGTGAGACTACGGAGGCTATAGAACGGTGGTAATGCGTAGATTTGGCTGAATCTGAGATGGAGAGCGACTTCGTTCTCGTTCCAGTCAGGGATAATATAACAATCCCAACTAGTCATGGCGAAAAGCCGCCAGCTAGACTGCACCGTCGTTCGTGAACCGACGGACACTCATCTCGAAGTCAACCTACTCGACTCCAGTCAGCTTCTTCAACAGCGTGAGAACCGTATTCGCGGTCACGACCGGTGACCGCTCGTACTCACCCGTTAGATCGGCTTGTACAAGGAGGTCGACCACTCTCCAATCGAATACAGCAGAGATGCGAACGCGAAGTGGAAGAACCGCAGCACGAAATTCTTCGACGTGGTGGCCGTCATGAACCGCTTGATGAACTTGTACCCACTCTCGATTTTCCACCGATAGTTGTACTCTCGAATCGCTCCCGCTGGCCCGAGGCCCCGAGCAGGCAAGCGGTAGTAGACGTCCCCCGAGTAGGCTCACTTCGAGATGTTGAGACAGACGTTCTTTAGTTGGGTGTAGTTGTGGACGGCTTGCGTTCCGTTCTCTCGACCGATGCCGCTGTCTTTGAAGCCGCCGAAGGGAGTCTCGTTGCCACCAGCGAACCACTCGTTGACGTAGATCTGGCCGGCGTCGACGTCGCGCGCGAAGCGGTGGGCTCTGCCCATGTCGGTTGTGATGACGCCGGCGACGAGCCCGTAGTCCACGTCGTTGGACCGCCGGATGGCCTCGGCTTCGTCATCGAAGGTGCTCACGGTCAGCACCGGCCCGAAGACCTCTTCCTGGAGGAGCCGTGCGTCCTGCGGGACGTCCGCAAACACCGTCGGTTCGACGTAATACCCCTCGCGGTCGAGCACTGCCCCACCGGTGAGCGGTTCGCCCACCTCCTCACGACCGACCTCGAGGTATTCCGCAACCGTATCGAGGTGGGTCGCCGAGACGAGCGGGCCGACATCGTGGTCGTCGATGCCCGGACCGATGGAGAGACCCTCGACAGCGCTGACGAGTTTGTCGAGATAGGCGTCACGTATCTCGTTTTGAACGATGACGCGGGAGGACGCCGAGCAGACTTGGCCGGAATTCGTCGCGAAGATGCCTTTGATCGTCTCGTCGACGGCGACGTCGAGGTCGGCGTCGTCGTAGACGACCAGCGGACTCTTGCCACCGAGTTCGAGGTGGGGTTCGGTGAGGTTCTCGATGGCGGCCTTCCCAACCTCGCGGCCGGTCGCGCTCGACCCGGTGAACGTCACACTCCCAATGTCGGGGTGCCCCGAGAGCGCCGCCCCCGCGGAAACGCCCTCGCCGGGAACGACGTTGACCGCGGCCGGTGGAACGCCGTTCTCGTGGAGAAGTTTCGTGAGTTCGAGCGCTCCGATCGGCGTCTCCTCGGCCGGCTTGACCACCGCCGCGTTCCCGGCTGCGAGCGCCGGAGCGACGCTCCTTGCGAAGAGGTAGGCCGGGACGTTCCACGGGACGATGTGGCCGGTGACACCGAGGGGTTCCCGAACCGTGTAGTCGACGTGACCGTCGTCCAGCGGGATGCTCTCACCCTCGATTTTGTCGGCCAGGCCACCGTAGTACTCGAAGTGGCGCGCGCAGCGCTCCACCTGCCCGACGGCCTCGGAGAGCGGTTTTCCGTTCTCGAGGGTTTCGATGCGGGCGAGTCGGTCCTTCTCGTCCCGGATGGCTCGGGCAACGTCGTTCAGTATCTCACACCGGCGGGCGGGAGTGTACCCGTGCCAGGTCTCGAAGCCGTCTTGGGCGACGTCGACGGCCTCGTTAACGTCGGCCTCGGTCCCAGAGGCGACCGTCGTCAACGGTTTACCTGTCGCCGGGTCGTGGACGGTGAGCACCTCGCCGGACGACGCCGCACGCTCGGTGCCGTCGATCAACACCCCGTACTCATCAGCAATTGCTGGTAGATCTGTCTGCATCGTACATCAACAATGCACGCAGACGCTCATAATAGTTCTTGTCAATATCGGAATGGAGGACAACATCCACTACCGGGAGACGAACTCGTTGGGGGCAACGCGCAGTTCGTCGAACGCACGGCCCGGATCGTCGACGAACTGACCTGCCCTGTGGCAAGCACCGAGTCGACTCAAAGTGTTCGTTCGGCCCCTGTTGTCAGCTCGTAACCGTCACGATGAGCTCCGACGGCAGACTGTTGAGATCGCTCGCTACAGAGAGAACCGACGCCGGGTGTGCCAAGTCACCGATTTATCGGTGGGTTCACTTCGCTCCGACGATAGTCACCGGAACTGGTGAATCAAGCGCCACCGACTGGGTGACGCTCCCGAAGAGCGCTTTGCCGGTGGGTGAGCGGTTTCGTCCGCACACCACGATCTCGTCCGCGCCTATCTCGTTCGCCAGATTCACGATCGACTCCGCGACTGGAACATACAGTTCGGTCTGTTCGATCGTGATGCCAGCAGCAGAGAGGACATCCACTGCTTCAATGACGCCCGGACTTTCCTCGTCGAAGCTGTCACCACCGGCATCGCTTGGCTCATCGCGATAGGCGTGAGCAACTGTCACGGTGACCTCATCTGTCTCACCGGGGAGCCCTAAGACGTACTGAGCTTGAGCAGCCGCCCGATCGATTTCGTCGTCTACCGGGAGGAGTATCTGATACATAGCATGGAATACGATACCTCGTGTCGATAAATACGTTCCCCCGGACTGCGGTCAGAAATGTCGACCCACCGCAGCCAGCGGGAGGTTCTCCACGTCGTGTGGGGTAGCCGGTCGTAGTGAGTGGATACCGAAGGAGCACCGGAAACGACACCGAAAGAACCCATAATTCGGTGTCCAGAGACCGCAACACCTACAATCGGGACGGGAATAATCGTAACGTATGCATGCAGTTCGCATAGCCGGTGCTGGCTCAACAGCGTTCGGTGCGTCTCCCGAACGGACCGGGCGCGACCTCTTCGGAGAGGC
This sequence comes from Halogeometricum sp. S1BR25-6, assembly GCF_031624495.1. NCBI lineage: Archaea > Methanobacteriati > Methanobacteriota > Halobacteria > Halobacteriales > Haloferacaceae > Halogeometricum > Halogeometricum salsisoli. The sequence goes on from NZ_JAMQOP010000003.1 coordinate 254,065, forward strand.
GGCCCGTATCGCCATCGAAGACTCGGGCGTCCCGAGGGCGGATATCGACCGCCTCTGTTACGGGAACTTCGCCGGAACGGTCACCGAACGGCAGGGACACCAAGGACCGCTGATGGCAGAGGCCGCGGGCGTGACCGCACCAGCGACACGGTACGAGAGTGCGTGTGCGTCGGGCGGCGTCGCACTCAGGAGTGGGGTCGAGGCGGTCCGGTCGGGAGCGGTCGACGTCGTCCTTGTCGGCGGGATGGAGCGGATGCACAACGTTACGACGGAGCGAGCGACCGAGGGACTGGCGATGGCGGCGGACGACCTCTACGAGAGTCGCGCCGGCGTGACGTTCCCCGGTGCGTACGCGCTCATGGCACGCGCGTACTTCGAGGAGTTCGGCGGGACGCGAGCGGACCTCGCCGCGGTCGCGGTGAAGAACCACCGCAACGCACTCGGAAACGAGAACGCCCAGTTCCAGCGGGAGATATCCACGACCGACGTTCTCGAAGCGCCCACCGTCGCCGACCCGCTCGGACTGTACGACGCCTGTCCGATCACCGACGGGGCAAGTGCGTGCGTCCTGGTCAGCGAGGAGTACGCGGAGAATCACGACCTGAACGCTTCAGTCTCGATTACGGGGTCCGGACAGGGCACCGACTCGCTCGCCTTGCAGAACCGAGAGTCGCTCACGCGGACCCCTGCGACGGAGCGAGCGGCGATGGTCGCCTACGACGACGCCGGGGTTGCCCCAGCGGACGTCGACCTGCTCGAAGTCCACGACTGCTTCACTATCGCCGAGGTATTGGCGCTCGAAGGGTTGGGGCTGTACGACCCCGGTGGTGCTATCGACGCCGCGACGTGCGGTGAGACGACACGAGACGGCGACCTCCCGGTCAATCTCTCGGGTGGGCTGAAGGCGAAAGGTCACCCGGTCGGGGCGACCGGCGTGAGCCAGGTCGTCGAGCTGACGAAGCTCCTCCGCGGCGACCACGTCAACAGTAGCGCGGTCCCCGACGCCTCCGTCGCCGTCGCCCACAACGCCGGTGGAACCGTCGCGAGTGCGACTGTCCACGTCCTCGAGGTGCGTTCCTGATGCGAGAACCGAGAGAAGAAGGCTACGACGACCTGCTCGACGCGCTTGAATCCGACACCGGCTACTACCTCTCCTGTCCGGCGGGCCACGGGTCGCTTCCCCCTCGACGGGTGTGTCCGCGCTGTGGCGACGACGAGCTATCGGAAGAGACACTGCCTGCAAGGGGAACGGTCGTCACGTTCACCGAGGTAGCTGTACCGGCCCCGGCGTTCGCTGGCCAGACACCCGTCGTACTCATCGCCGACTTCGGACCCGTCCGACTCACCGGAGAACTCCAGGACTGCTCGGACGTACTCGAAGTAGGGAGTGAAGTAATACCGACCGTCGTGTCGTCGTCGGGCGGTAACCGTCACGTCGGCTTTCGGCTCGCGTCCGAAGGCTGACCTCGGCGTCGTTCACTGTCCCGTTACGCTCCGTGCCGTCCCGTCTCAGTTCTTGAACGGTCCCGGTAGCACTATAGTGTCCTATCCTCGCATTGCGGGTATGCAGCGCACTTTCGACGAGGCGACACCGACCGTCGCGGAGTCGGCCTTCGTCTCGGAGCAGTCGTACCTGATCGGCGACGTCGTAGTGGGTGACCGTGCGAGCCTCTGGCCGTTCACGTGTCTTCGGGGAGACGGTGGCTCCACGGTCGTCGGCAGGGAGACGAACGTCCAGGAGTTCACCATGCTCCACGGCGCGATCCTCGGCGACGAGGTCACCGTCGGTCACAACGCCGTCGTCGATTACGCGACCGTCGAGGACCACTCCCTCGTCGGTATGGGGAGCCGTATTCTCCGGGATGCGACGGTCGAATCCGACTGCATCGTCGCCGCCGGTGCGGTGGTTCTACAGGGTCAGACGATTCCCGAAGGGCACCTCGCCTACGGCGCGCCGGCCGAGACGAAACCGATCACGGACGACCAGCGTGAGGAGATTGACCGCGTCCACCAGCACTACGTCGACCTCGGACGTCAGTACGGAGCGGCCGGTCAGTTCGAGTGACTGGAGAGTCCGGTTGATCGACTGCGGCGTTCGACCGGGACGTCTCGACGAATCCGCCACGTTAACCCCGATATTTTATATCTATTGCTGTGGCAACCTAGAGACGCGCAACCATGACAGACGGCACCCACGAAGAGCCATCCATCGTCCACGAACCGACCCGGGAGTTCGTCGAGTCGACGAACGTCTACGAGTTCATGCAGACGTACGACATCGACGACTACGACGAACTCATCCGCCGAACCACCGAGGAGGTCGACGGCGTCGAGGCGTCGGGCGTCGAGTGGTTCTGGGACACCATGCCGGAGTACCTCGGCATCGATTTCTACGAGCCGTACGAGACGATCCGTGACGACACCGACGGCCCCCAGTTCACCGAGTGGTATCCGGGTGGTGAACTCAACCTCGCACACAACGTGGTGGACCGCCACGCTGCCGCCGACGCTGAGACGAGAAACTCCGTCGCGTGTCTCTTCGAGGGCGAACCCGGCGACATCAGAGAGGTGACGTATCACGAACTCTCTCGACAGTCGAACAAGGTTGCGAACTATCTCGAATCGGTCGGCGTCGAGACCGGTGACACCGTGGGGATGTACATGCCGATGGTCCCCGAGGTCATCGCGATTCTGTACGGCTGTTTCAAAGTCGGCGCCATCGCGGTTCCGATATTCTCCGGATTCGGTGTCGAGGCGACGGCCACGCGGATCGAAGACTCGGAGTGCTCGGTGCTCTTCACGGGTGACGGTTTCTACCGGCGCGGCAAGTCACTCACGCTCAAAGAAGCGGCCGACGACGCCATCGACGAAGCGGGCCACGTCGAGCACACGGTCGTCTACGACCGCCTCGGCGACGACGCCGAGGTTCCGATGGGAGAACGCGACGAGTGGTGGGACGACGCGATCAAGGGCCACGACGACGAGTACGACACCAAATCGCTGCCCTCCTCACAGGAGTCGATGCTGCTGTACTCCTCGGGGACCACCGGCAAACCGAAAGGCATCGTCCACACCCACGCCGGCGTACAGCTACAGTGCGCCAAGGAGATCTACTTCGGATTCGACCACAAACCCTCGGACCGCTTCTTCTGGGTCTCGGACATCGGCTGGATGATGGGTCCGTGGACGATTATCGGCAATCACACCTTCGGTGGGACCGTGTTCATGTACGAGGGGGCGCCCGACCATCCCCAGCCGGATCGGTTCTGGGAGATGATCGACCGGCACTCGCTCTCGACGTTCGGTATCTCCCCCACGGCCATCAGAGCACTGCGCAAACACGGCGACGAGTGGGTCGAGGAACACGACCTCTCCTCGCTACGCCTGCTCGGGTCGACCGGCGAACCGTGGGACCCCGAATCGTGGCAGTGGTTTTACGAGCACGTCGGGGGGAGCGAGGCACCGATCATCAACATCTCCGGCGGCACCGAGATATGCGGCTGTTTCCTCATGCCGATGCCGACCCAGCCACTGAAGCCGTGTTCGCTCGGCGGGCCGGGGCTCGGGATGGACATCGACATCGTCGACGACTCCGGGAACTCCATCGCCGACACACACGAACGCGGCTTCCTCGTCGCGCGCGACTCCTGCCCGTCGATGACCAAGAGCCTCTGGAGCGGCGACGAGCGCTACCTGGAGGAGTACTGGTCGACGTTCACCGACCCGCCGTTGTGGAACCACGGCGACTGGGCGCAGAAGGACGAGGACGGCTTCTGGTTCCTCCACGGCCGCGCGGACGACGCGCTCAACGTCGCCGGGCGGAAGGTCGGCCCCGCGGAGATAGAGGGCGTCCTCACCGAACACGAGAGGGTAAATCAGGCTGCGGCCGTCGGCGTCCCCGACGAGACGACCGGCACGGCAGTCGTGACGTACGTCGTGCTCGAAGACGGCTTCGAAGGAAGCGATGAGCTCCGGGCCGAACTGTCGACGCTCGTCGGCGAGGAGTACGGCAAACCGTTCCGCCCGCGTGAGATCCTTTTCGTCCCCGAGTTCCCGAAGACCCAGTCCGGCAAGGTGATTCGACGGGCCATCTCGTCGATCTATCAAGGCGAGGAGCTGGGCGATATGTCGAGCATCGAGAACCCCGAGTCACTCGACGAGATCGAAGCGGCGTCGTAGCGGGCAGTGTGAACCGCGTGCGTTGGTGTTTTTGTGTTTTCGCGGGGCGGTTCGACCCTATCCAACTGGGTGTGAAATCGTAAAGAACGCAATGTCGACGAGTCGAACGAATCGAATCAGTCGACTTCGTTCCGGCGGTCAGTCCGAGCGTTCGGCGTAGGGGGTAACGCCAGCGGCGTCCATCTGGTCGTGGAACCGCTGCCGTCGAGCCTCCCGTTCCTCGGTCGACATCCGGTCGTTGGTCCAGATCTGACCGCTGGTGTCCTGGTGGACCTCGCAGCCGTCGACCTCGTCGAGCGACTCGACGCGCTCGCGCACCTCGTCGTTGATGTCGAGGAAGTACGTACATCGCTGTGAGGTCAGGAGGAGCGTCACCTCCACGTCGCGGCCGTCGACCGCGATGGACTCGACGAGACCGAGGTCGAGGATGCTGATCGGGTGATCGCTCATACAGCTACAGGGGTCGAGCACCTCGTCCAGTTGCGCCTTGACCTTCGTCTTGCGCTCGTCGTCGAACTCCGTGCTCGGCGTGACGTGCGTGGCCTCTTCCGTCCGCGCGTAGGGGTCGGTGTGTGCGGACATGGTTAGTCGTCGGACGCGAGAGCCGAGTCGGCTTCGTACGTCGACCACGGCTCGGCGGGGAAGTCGCCGCTCTCTTCGCGTTCCGTGCGGAGCTGGTCCCACTTGTCCCCCTGGATGTCCTTCTTGATCTGCTCGGGGTCCTTGTCGAGGAGCCGAAGCGCGTTCTTGCCGAGGATCTTTTCTTTCATCTCCTGTGTGACTTCGGGGTAGTCGTAGTCTTCGATCAGGTCTTCGGGCATCTCGAAGTTCCGGATGCCGTCGATGGGTGGCTGAGGGTGCAGCGCCGTCGCACCCCCGGCGTAGACGATGCGGTCCGGGCCGGCCCAGTAGAGCAGTTCACCGAGCGCTTTCGCGAACTTCCGCGGTCGGGTGTTGACGAGACAGGCGGTGTTCTCGAGGTTGGCGTAGACGTTGTCGTGGCTCGCCATCGCGAGCACCGTCTCCTCTACGAACGAGAAGCCCGCGTGGATGATCTCGAAGTTGACGTCGGGGAACGAGTTGGCCGCGTCCTCGACGTCGTCGGGCTTGAAGTAGCGAACGGGCGCCGTCGCGAACGGGATGAACTTGTGGATAGCCAGCGTGTCGACCTCGGAGTCGGCGACTCGCTGGAGAAGGGGCCAGACGGCCTCTTCGGTCAACTGGAGCGAGAGGTCGTTGCCGTTCTGGTAGCGCGCGGGATAGAACTTGATGCCCTCGACTCCGTCTTTCGCGGCGAACTCCTCTATCTGGTCGCCCGCGTCGTCTTCGAGCGGGTTGATGTCGACGTACATCGACACGCGCTCGGGGTTCTGCTCCATGAACTCGAAACCCTTCTCGCGGGAGACGTAGCCGTCGTGGAAGTAGTCGTCGAGCGGCAGGGAGTGGTAGACCGAGTAGTCGATCTGACTCTCTAAGAAGAGGAGCCGAGCGAGCTCTTCGGGCTGGTGGTCGCGGTAGAACACCTCTTCGGACGGTACGTAGCCGTCGGGGAGGAGCTTCGCACCGAGCTCGTACGTCTCGTCGTCCCAGATCTGTGCGTGTGGGTGTTTGTGATTCTCTGGCGTGTGGTTGAAGCAGTGTGACACGGAGTCCACTACGAGTGAGCCACTGTCTAACATCTCGTGGTGTACGTCAAGTGAGCCATTATTAAACATTTGGGTAAGCGGCGGCAGTTCGTGTGTCGACAGTGATCGTTTGACCCGCACAGAGTCATCACCCGGAGTCAGTCAGTACACGACACCTGCGCCAGCGCGCGGAGTTGAGCCGGAGAGTGGAAACCTGGGCCTGAGCGCGAGAAACACTTAATTGAGCGGCAGTAGCACCCTAGCCTGTCATGTCCGAGCGACTGCAAGGGAAGACAGCACTGGTCACCGGTGGTTCCTCCGGCAACGGACGGGCCATCGCTCGGCGGTTCGCCGAGGAGGGTGCGCGCATCACCGTCGCCGACGTCCGCGAAGACCCGCGGATGGGCGGTGAACCGACACACGAACTCATCGAGAGCGAGGGTGGAGAGGCACAGTTCGTTCACTGCGACGTCAGTTCGGTCGAGGACCTCCACGCGGCGGTCGACGCCACCGTCGAGGCGTTCGGTTCGCTGGACGTAATGGTCAACAACGCCGGGGTCGAGCGTCAAAAGCCGCTGGGAGACGTCACGGAGGAGGACTACGAGTGGCTCATGGATATCAACCTCAAGGGCGTGTTCTTCGGGAGTCAGGCGGCCATCGGAGTGATGCGCGACCAAGACGACGGTGGCAGCATCATCAACATGTCCTCGATTGGCGGCATCCGCGGCTTGGAGAACTCCTCCCTCTACTGTACCTCGAAAGGCGGGGTGACGAACCTGACCCGAGAGTTGGCCGTCGAACACGGCGAGTACGACGTCCGCGTCAACGCCCTCAACCCGGGGTTCATCGAGACGGCGATGACGATGGAGGACGGCGACACGGCCGGCGGCATCCTCGATCAGACGCCGCTGGGGCGCGCAGGCCAACCCGAGGAGGTTGCGGACGCGGCGCTGTTTCTCGCGAGCGACGAGTCGTCTTTCGTCACGGGGCACAATCTCGTCATGGACGGCGGCTTCACTGCCTGAACCGGGCGGGGTGAGCACCTCTTAGTACTCCGTGCCCGCGGCGACTGTCGTCACGAGACGCCGTGTTCGTCCAGCGCTCCCGTGCCCTCTGACAATAGTTCCTCAGCGTCCTCGGTTGCCTTCTGGTACCAGCCTTCCAGTCGCCCTCGGCCGCCACGGTTGGGGTCGGTGATGGATTCGCTGTAATCGATGACGTGGACGAGCACGAACGCGTCGTCGTTGTAGGTCGAAAGGGCGTACTCGAACGCGCGCAGTCCCTGTAGTGAATCGTTTAGCGCGACTAGCGTGCGTCTCATACCGAACGGTACGCTACCGGGGAGCATGACGTCGCAAATCCAACAGGTGGGTGTAGAAGCAGAAGAAAAGAAACCCGGAAAGAGTCGCTCTACTTCACCACGTCGATCTTCTCGCGGTCGATCGACAGGGCGACCGCCGCGACGACCACGAGCCCCAGGATTATCTCTTGGACGAACGAGTCGATGCCGAGCAGGTTCATGCCGTTGTTGAGGACTGCGATGACGAGCACGCCCAAAATCGTTCGGTGAGGCCCACCGACGCCGCCGGTCAGCGCCGTCCCGCCCATGACGATGGCGGCGATGCTGGGCAGCAAGAGCCCGCTCCCGATGTTCGGAGAGGCCGACGAGATGCGCAGTGTCAGCAGGACGCCAGCAGTACCACAGAGCAGTCCCGACAGCACGAAGGGGTAGATCTTGTAGCGGTCGACCTTCGCGCCAGCCAACTCGACGACGCGCTCGTTCTCACCCAGCGCGAAGCAGTACCGGCCGAACTTCGTTCGGAAGGCCAAGACGATGGTGACCAGGTAGATGAGCAGCCCCCAGAGCACGAGGTTGGGGATGCCCAAGACGTCCCCGGTCGAGATGGTGCGAATGGCGGGGTTCCGGAAGGTGATGGTCGAACCACCGGTGATGATTTTCCCGACTCCGGCCATCACCGAGAGCGTTCCGAGTGTGACCAGGAACGAGGGCACTTTGAGCTTCGTGAAGACGATGCCGTTGAACAGGCCGGCGAGCATCCCGACGCCGATGGCGAGCGGGATGGCCAGCAGGCCCAGACCGAACTGTGAGATCAGGACGACGGTTACGACGCCCGTCAGCAGCACGACCGATTCGACCGAGAGGTCGATACTCTGTTGGAGGATGGGAAAGGTCCCCGCCAGCGCCACTAGCAGCAGCGTAACCGCGTTCTTCGCCACGTTGTCGAGCAGGTTACCCTCGGTGAAGAAGCGCTCCGTCGTAAACGTGAATGTGATCATCAGCCCGAACAGCATGACGAACGGGCCGAGATCCTGTATCCAGTCGTGGAGGGTGCGTTGCTCTCGTTGGGCGGTTATCCATTCGCTCAAATTACTTGTACTCATTGTCAGATCATCTCCTGTATCAGGTCTTCTTCGGTCGGTTTGTTGCCCGGCGAGGCGTCAAAGGGCTCGCCGACGAACTCGCCTTTCGCCATCACAGCGATACGGTTGGACATACCGATGACCTCGGGCAGTTCGTCGCCGATGAAGACGATCGAGACGCCTTGGTCGGTCAGTTCACGGCAGAGACGGTACACCTCCTCTTTGGCACCGACGTCGATGCCCCGAGTCACGTTGTCCATCACGAGCACCGGGGTCTCTTGAGCCAGCCAGCGGGCGATGACGACCTTCTGCTGGTTCCCGCCGCTCAGGCCGTGCACCAGCGCGTTGGGTCCCGGCGTCTTGATCGACAACTCCTCGATGGCGTTGCGGGTCGCCTCCTCCTCGGCGTCTAGATCGAGCAGCGGCATGTTGCCGTTCATGTCCCGAACCATCGCCAGGGAGGTGTTGACCAACACCGACTGGTAGAGCAGCAAGCCCTCGGACTTCCGGTCTTTCGGAATGTAGCCGACGCCCGCGTCGACCATGTCGGAGACCGTCGGACTCTGCAATGTGGTGCCGTCGACGGATATCGAACCGTGGACCGTGTCGAGGTCTCCGGCAAGTAGGCGGCCCAACCGCTGCTTGCCCGAGCCCTCGACACCGACGATGCCGAATATCTCCCCCTCGCGGACTGAGAAGGATACCGGACCGACTGTGTCTTCGTGGACCACTTCCTTGACGGTCATCGTCGTCTCGCCGAGGTCGGCCTCGCGCTGTTGGTCGGGGACTCGGTAGTACTCGTCGGCGGTCTCCCGGCCGACCATCGCCTGCTGCAGCGAATCCGTGGTTGCGTCGGCCGCGGTGGTGTCGTCGACGCGCTCCCCGTCCTTGAGGACGTAGATGCGGTCGGATATCTGCAACACCTCGTCGAGTTCGTGGGAGACGAAGACGAACGTTGCCCGGTCTCGCAGGTCGTTCACGAGGTCGAAGAGGATCTTCCGGCCGCTTTCCTCCAGCCCGGCTGTCGGCTCGTCCAGTAGGATGACGGGATTCTCGGACTTCTGGGAGACGTGGAACGCCTTCGCGATCTCGAGCATCTGGCGCTCGTTGAACGTGTAGTTGCGCACGCGCTCGTCCACGTCGATGTTGATGCCCAGGTCGTCGACGAAGGCCTGGGCCTCCTCGCGCATCTGTTCTTTCTTGAGGACCCCAAACTGCTCCATCTCCCGCCCGAGGTAGAGGTTCTCGTACCCCCGCATGGTCGTGATAACGTCCTGTTCTTGGTGGACGAGCGAGACGCCGTAGTTCGCCGCTTCACGCGGATTCGTGAACGTGACCGCTTCCCCGTCGACGTACAGCTGGCCCTCGTCGGCCTCCAACACGCCGGTTAGGATGTTCAGCAGCGTGCTCTTGCCCGCACCGTTCTCTCCGACTAGACCGATGACCTCGCCGTGGTCGACTGCCAGCGACACGTCTTTGAGAGCCTGCACGTGGCGAAACGACTTCGAGATACCCTCGACACGGAAGCTGTGGTCGTTCCCGCCAGTCGGGCTGGCTCGGTCCGCGTTTATCTCCTCTGTGTATGTCTCTGATGCCATGGGGGTGTGTGATGAAAGTTACTTGAGCGGGTTCGATTGGAATTGATCGCTGTACAGTTGGGTCGTTTCCTCTTGGGTGGCCTCGTCGGTGTAGACGCCCGGCAGGCTGTAATCGTTTGGCTTGTCCGCCTCCTTCCAGTCGAGGACCTCCTTCATGTCCGCGAGATTCATCGGCTGCATATCGATCTGGGGGTCCCAGGCGTCCTCACCGGCCTCGACGACGGACATCTTCGTCCAGTCGTAGGGTGTCTCACCCGAGAAGATCGCGTCGTTGTAGTCGGCCGCGTCGACGACCGGGAGTCGGTCGATCGTGTCGATCCACTCGTCGGGATTTTTGACACAGACCGGCGCGTTGAACGACATCATCTTCTCTGTGGGGCTGAGCGTGTGCCCGTTGATGTAGTCGTGGCACTTCGCGACCGACCAGCCGGCCTGCCACGGCCCCATGCCCGAGACGGTGCCGGTCATCCGGTCCTCGGCGATGGCCGCAAGTCCGGGCTCGCTGGCGTCGATGCCGACGACGGGCACGTCGATGTCGTTCTCCTCAAGGATAGTGAGTCCACCCAGCGCGACGGCGTCGTTCTGGCCGAAGTAGCCGCCGATCTCGTCGCCGAACTGGGAGACCTTGTCGTTCATGACCGAGCGGGCGTCCGAGCGGATCCAGTTGCCCGGTTGGCGTGGCCCCGCCATCTCGATATCGGGATACTCCTCCATCGCCAAGTCGACACCCTTGTTCCGGCCGATGTTCGGGGCCGTCCCTCGGTTTCCCTCGATGTGGACGAACGTCCCGCTGCCGCCCATCGACTCGAACAGCATCTTCGCGGCGCTGTACGCGTGGTTGACGAAGTGGGGTGTAAAGAACGTCACGTACTCCTTGCCGGCGTCCTGCGGGACGTACCAGTCGGCGATGGTGACCGCAAGCACGCCCGGAGTGCCCGATTCCACCAGCGTCTCCGCGAGCGTGATTGCGGCGGCGTTAGTGTAGGTCTGCCCGGCGATGAAGTCCGCGTTGTTCGACACCGCCGTGTCGAACTGCTGTTGCTGTGTCTGGACTTCGCCGTTGTTGGTCTGGACGTTCGTCTCGTAGCCGAAGGCCTCGCAAGCCTCGAGGTACCCCTTCTCCCAACTGAGCCAGTAGGAGTTCTGTCGGTTGGCGATGGATCCCATCGAAGTCAACGAGCCGCCAGACCCGCCTGAACTGCCCGAGGACGTCGATGACCCATCACCACTCGAGCCACCGTCGCCCGAGCCACCTACACATCCCGCTAGACCACCCAGTGCGATCGTGGCCCCACCAACGGCGGTTTTCTCGATGAACCGGCGCCTTGACTGGTTACTGCTATCTCGTGGCATGTTTGCGTCACTGTGATTTCGTGAGTCCTCCGATATATAGTTTATGATTGATAATGCGATACACTTCCTCAGTCGTCACTCTCGCCGAGCGGTTTCATTCAGGCGGCTCGCACGTCGGGTTTTGTCAGTACATCACTTTGCCCGCCGAGACGTTGAGGTCTTGCCCAGTCATCTGGTCGGCGTCGGAGGAGCAGAGGAACGCGACCGTGTTCGCGACGTTCTCTCTGTTGACTAGTTCGTTCCGAGGGCTCTGACTCTCGGCGTCCGATCGGACCGCCTCGTAGGACCGGCCCGCCGCCTGTGCCTTCTCCTCGAAGACTCGCTGGATGCGGGGACCGTCGACCGACCCCGGACAGATCGCATTGACGTTGATGTCGTGGTCGCCGACCTCGGCCGCGAGCGTCCTCGTGAATCCGATGAGCCCCATCTTCGAGGCCGCGTACGGTGTCCGCTGTGTGAGCGGCCGCTTCCCTGTCACCGAGGCGATGTTGACAATGCGACCGTATGACTGGGTTTTCATCGATGGAAGCAGCGTCCGGCAGGTGTAGAACGCCCCCCGAAGGTTCACGTCGAGGGTATCGTCCCACTCTTTCGAGTCGATGGACTCGCACGGCGCGGTCGGTCCCGCGATGCCGGCGTTGTTGACGAGGCACTCCACGCTGCCGAACTCTTCGAGTGCGGTGTCGACAGCCGATTCGACGGATTCGAGGTCGGTAACGTTGGTCTCTATCGCGCAAGCACGCTGATTCTGGGCGTCAACGAGGTCGACGGTCTCCTGCATCTCGTCGGGGTCAAGGTCGGCGACGACGATGTCGGCCCCCCGTCGTGCCAGTTCGACGCAGATGGCTTGGCCGATACCACGGCCGCCACCGGTGACTAGGGCTGTGCTGTCTTTCTGCATACCCTCACATCCCGAACGATGATTGATAAACATTAGGGTTCCATACCGGGGCTCAGCCCCTCACACACGCATCAACGTACTACTGATCAGAAGCAGAGTAGAATCGAGTCGCACCACGGAACGGCCGTCCCAGACGCGCTCCCGGAAGAATTAACACGATGAAATGGGTGGTTTGGGGTATGCCGTACAGTGGCTACGAAGATTACTTCGACCGAAAGCTCATCATCTCCGTCGCGACGACCGGTGGACACCACGGAAAGGAGGCAAACCCGAACCTCCCGACCCAACCCGTCGAAGTGGCACAGGACGTTGCCGCCTGCGAGGAGGCAGGGGCGTCTATCGTCCACCTCCACGCCCGTGACGAACACGGTGAGAAGACGAAGTCGGTTGCTAGGTACCAAGAGCTCACGGACGCGATCGACGAGTACTGCGATGACATCATCGTCAACTTCACCACAGGCGGTGGTGGTATCTACCCGCGGGAAGAGCGCATCGCTCCGGTGCTCGAGACGGATCCACGCCCGGAGGTGGCAACCGTCGACTTGGGTCCCATCAACTTCGGCCAGACGCGGACAGCCGAGAACACGCGCGAACAGAACGAGGAGTACGCCGAGCGGATGCGTGAGGCCGGCGTCAAACCCGAACTCGAACTGTTCAACCCGGGCCACATCCCGGAAGCGGAACACCTCATCGACGAGGGCCTACTGGAGGAACCCTACTGGGCGACGGTCATCTTCGGGATGCAAAACGGGATGCCGCCCGGCCCCCGGAACTTGGAGGCGTTCGTCGACAACTTGCCCGACCCCGTCGAGTGGCAGTGCCTCGCGGTCGGCAAACACCAACTCCCGATGACGACCGCGGCCATCACGATGGGGGGTCACGTCCGCGTCGGGATGGAAGACAACGTCTACTACCGGAAAGGTGAACTCGCCGAGAGCAACGCACAACTCGTCCGCCGAACCGCTCGCATCGCGGACGAACTCGAACGGCCTGTCGCGTCCCCTGCGGAGACCCGAGAGATGCTCGGGCTCTGAATCCTGGGAGCTCCGCGAAACCCCGGAGAAGCGGTCGATTTTCCACGATATTCGGGAGGCACGAATCGTATCTCAACCGCCAACTCGTACCGAACCCTCTCTGTTCTCTGCCCAGTTCAGCTGACTTATCCTCTAAATTGAGAGGAATCCCAACCTCAGGCGGTCCAGTTCGGTGGTTTCTGGCAACCGTCGGAACTCTAACACTCGCTCGTCGCCCGAAATCGTTTGTGCAGAGGCGAATTTTATATACTCTGTGAGTATGTATCACACCCGCACGGTCTTCATTTCACGGACTGTACTTGGGGATTATCTGGCAATTCGCGACACACGAATTTTATATAGTAGCTACGGTATGTGTAACGTATGAACACCGATAATGGCGGTCGGCGGTTGCAGACCACGACGACCTCACTCGAGGTCATAGAGAAGTTACGCGAGTTGGACGGCGCTCGAGTGACGGAGCTCGCGGAGGTACTCGATCTCTCACCGAGCACTGTTCACGCACACCTCTCGACCCTCGTCGGCGCAGATTACGTCGTCAAGTCGGGGGACATCTACCACCTCAGCCTCCAGTTCCTCGGACTGGCAGACTACGTTCGCAACAGGAGAAACGCCTACAGGACCGCCGAATCGTACACCGACCAGCTCGCACAGAAAACGGAGTGTCGGGCTGTCTTCGCCGTCGAAGAGAACGGACGGGGTGTCTATATGTACACCTACTCCGGAAAACACGCCGTCTGGAAGTACTCCACCGTTGGCAAGCGGTTTTATCTTCATCAGACCGCCGCCGGAAAGGCCATCCTCTCCCGTCTCCCCGAGGAACGAGTCGTCGCCATCATCGAGGAGTGGGGACTCCCGGCGAGCACGGAGAACACCGTTACCGACCGGTCGGACCTGCTCGAGGAACTGGAAGTCGTCAAAGACCGGGGAGTCTCATTCAATAACGAGGAACAACTAGAGGGCGTGAAGGCTGTTGGCGTCCCCGTGGATGGCTCTGATGGTCGTGTCGCCGGGGCCTTCAGCGTCGCCAGTCCCGCGAATCGAATGACCGAAGATCGGTTTGAAGAGGAGATTCCGAAGATCCTCCTCGGCGTCGCCAACGAGTTCGAACTCGAGAACTCGATGTCCTGATATCGACATTACGCATCTAATACTATCATTACAACACTAATATTGTAATGAGTATCGCGTCCGAGTTATACATCCGTCTTTGCTGGTGTTACGATTTTAGTATTGTAAGTTTCAATCCACTTACGGACGGTCAAGTCTCTGGGGCGACTTCAACGACTGTACTGATCTGTATTATCTGTCTCTTGCCGGTCAACGACCAACTCACGGCGCGTCAGCTCTCAATCCAGACTTTATCAAACATATTAGATTAGACAACACCTGTCTCTGGGTGATCGATATAAACGGATGCTCATCGCTGGGACCGAGAGCGGTCACCGACAGCACCGCCAGCTGGAGTTGACACTATCCGAAGAATATACTCTGAAGTATTGATGGGAACCCGAATGGATACAAGATTGCCAGAGAGCACAATTTCATACTGGTCGATGGTAAAATCCCGGTGCGCTGTCCAGTACAACACTCAGATCCTCTTGGAAATTTTCGTTGAGCGAGGAAAACGAAGTGTTTCGCGTATTCGACGAATATATTTGTGGCACTATGTGTAGACCAACCACGACTTTTGAATACGTGATGAGAGAAACGTCTCATATCTCACGTCTTTACTCATCTGGTCTCTTGTCTTTCCGAATCTGAGTCTGCGACAATCTGTCATTGTCAATATCGGCTCGGTCCCTTCTTTCATCGACTGGTAACCGCTTTAGAGGGTAGGGGCACGTCGTGACGGCCTTCAAGGGGTTAATCGAGAAATCACCTATCCACGCAGGAGCATCGCACCAGCCATCAGTCGATGACGAACACATTCTATCTAATCTACTTTGTCTACTCTAGAGTATGAGTATCCAGTCGTCTATGAGCGTAACCGTCAGTTATAGCTCGTTCAAACGATCAGTGTTGGGCCAATGAGCGGTTGTAGACGGAGTTTGGGCATACCGTGCCACTCGACTGGTTCGGGTTGATGACCCCATCTTTCGGTGAGGGATAGCCTGTGTGCCGGAGAATCGACTCTGTTGAAACCCTTTGAGAGTTACAGGTTCGGCCGTCGTGTGATCGAATGCAGGCTCTCCCGAAGTCGTGGGTGCTCCAGTTCGTCGAACAAGCAGTTTTCCCGATGGTTCGACGATGTGCAATTTGGAGGTGAGAACTCCTGCACTGCTTTGTTGAACGCGCCGTTGCTACAGGGCGACCGTATGCATCGAGATACCCAGTCTTAGCTATTGTTCGTCGGGAGAATTGAGACTACGGAGGCTATAGAACGGCTGTGATACGCGGTTTCAATCGAATTAGGCAGCCGAAACCCCGATTTGCGGAACAGTCCGCTATGCTATCCAGTACTCTAACCCGATTCACATTTCTACGTGGGAAGCCGCGCCCTCGTTCTCCGACCCGGGGAGATTCATCTCGACCAGTACCGCAACGGCGCAGACCATCTACGCTGAGGGTTACAGTTGCAACTACCCGCCTCAGCGTGTTGCCCAGTTCAGGAAGGAGTTGGAAAGAGATATCTTAGATATAGATGGAAGACGAACAGGCCCAAGACATTCTAATCAAACCACGTGACGCAGAGTCTATACGCTTCTAAAGGGACTGGGTGGTGGTGTACGCTAATCAATTCAGGTGGACGTCATCGTCCGTCATCGATAGTGTAAGATGCTCCAGTAATAGTGGACCAATTTCCCTTACAACTATATTTTTGTAATGGAAAGTGGACGGGGCCACTGAGGGATGGTTCGGCGAAGTTCTCCGCGTCGCAACGAGAAGTTGGAGAGCAGGATTCCCAGTATAAGTATAAAACCAAATCTATTCCAGGAACTACTTCCACTCAAAAAGGAGCAGTTCCAGTATCACTGGAAACGAGCCGTGGATGGATGAACGACCTGTGAAGATAGCGACTACGCATCAGAGCGATTATACCAACCAGCCCTTGCCACCGACACCCATAGACTTATGTTGGCAGATGTGGTCAGCCTCGTTGATGGGTTCGACTTCGGATGAGATTCCAGAAGATTCTCTTGGGATACGAGAGCTCCGCTCCTGAAGGGAATACCCCAGTTTAGTCGACACAAGACTCTGATAACCATGTCATACAAAGCAGGTATAATCGGAACAGGCGGAATCGCCGGAATGGGAATCCTCGGGATGCACGACGAGGAGGCCATCGGGACAGAGAAAATCGACGCGAGTCACGCGGGGGGGTACGACAGCACGTCCGGTATCGAGTTGGTCGCGGTGGCGGATGTCGACGAAGAAAGTCTCGCCACGTTCGGTGAAGCGTGGGAAATTCCCCCCAGCAGACAGTACGTCGGCCACGAAGCGTTGCTCGCCAGCGAGGACCTCGACGTCGTCTCTATCTGTTCTCCCTCGTTTCTCCACGACCGACACACAATCGATGTGGCCCGTTCTGCGGCCGACCCGGATGTGATCTGGTGCGAAAAACCGATCGCTTCGCGGGTATCGGCGGCCGAGGAGATGGTGGACGTCTGCGAGGAGACCGACACGGAACTCGTAGTCAACCACTCGTTCCGGTTCACGAACAAACTACAGCGGTTGCAGTATCTGATACAGAACGAGAACCTGCTGGGCGAGATCAAATCCGTCAGCACGCAGTATCGGATGGAGCTGATGCGAAACTCGACGCACGTGTTGGACACGCTCGTGTACCTCCTCGACGCGCGCGCGGAGACGGTGAGTGGGTACATCACGGGCGACAATGAGGCGGTGGACACGTTGGACGCCAGCGAACCGGTCGACGACGCAGGTGGAGGCGGCCACATCGTGATGGACGACGACACGTTCGTATCGGTAGACTGTACGATACCGAGAGAGATGTCCTCGATGACGCTGAACTTTATCGGAAGCGAAGGGAAACTCTACCTCAACAACGACGACGGAGAGTGGCGCTACTGGTCGCTCGAAGACGGGGAGCACGTCAGGCAGGAACTTCCGGGAATCGACGGCGCCTGGACGTGGGAGGACGACTACAAGGGGTCGTTCATGAACGCGGCACACCACATCCAGGACCTCCTGAACGGGGAGTGCGAGAACTACTCGCCGGGTGCGGAGGCCGCCCGGTCGCTGGAAATCATCGTCGGGTTCTACCTCTCGCACTACACTGGGTCGCGGGTGGACATCCCGCTCGAACGGCCGTTGCGCGAAATCACGATTAGTTCGTGGTGACTGGTCGGCCGCGCGAAGGAGCCGCATCAGGTTGATCCTATGAGTTCTCAAGCGCGTCGGTCAGCTCTCTTCGGGAGAGACAGGACGCCCCTACGAGCCGCGTTGACCGAGGTGGAGGCTGTCAGCGGGACGGATCGCGGAAGTCAGGACCCTCGAGAGGTGTCGAGTCCCCGAAAACGACAACGTGTCTCGGGCCGCAATCAGTTCGTCACTCGGAGAAAAAGAGAGGACCGTCGAGCAGTAATGGAGCGTGATGCGGCGGACCTACTTCGCTTCGAGCCACGGCGAATCGTCGCGCTCCACGTAGCGCTCCTGACGGTCGATGTCGTCGATGCGCTCGATGTCCTCCTCGTCAAGGGCGAGGTCGACCGCGTGCAGGTTGTCACGGAGGTGCGCTTCGCTGCTGGCTTTCGGAATTACGCGGACGTTGTCCTTCGAGAGCAGCCAAGCGATCGAGACCTGTGCTTCGCTCACCTCGTGTTTCTCCGCAATCGATTCGAGCACGTCGTTCTCGAACACGTTGCCGCGTGCCAGAGGTGAGTACGCGATCAGCCAGATATCGTGTTCCTGCGCGTACTCGAGGATGTCGTCCTGATGGAGGAAGGGGTGCATCTCCATCTGAAGCGCCAGCGGCGTCTCGTCGAGCACCTCTAAGGCTTCGTCGAGCAGATTTATCGAGTAGTTGCTGAGTCCGACGTGGTCGATAACCCCGTCCTGTTTGAGTTGCTCGAAGGCAGAAAGCGTCTCTTCCGCGTCGTAGTGGAGAACCGGCCAGTGGACGTAGAGTAAGTCGAGACGCTCGACATCCATTCGTTCACAGCTCTTTTTCGCCCCCTCGATCACGCCGTCGTAGTCCAACCCGAACTTCTCCGCGTGGACTTTCGAAGCGACGACGACATCGTCGCGTTCGACGTCCGCCCGGTGGAGACCGCGACCCACGCTTTCTTCGTTTCCGTAGTAGTGGGCGGTGTCGATGTGCCGATACCCCAGTTCGAGTGCCGTCTGGACGCTGTTCGCGCACTCGTCCGGGTCGGTGTTCTGCCACGTACCGAGGCCTATCGCCGGAAAATTGCTTTCTGGTGGCTGCATCATCCCATAGGACGACGACGGGGTGTATTAGATTTTCGGACGTCGGCGTCATACGCGATGTGATGCTTTAGGAGAGACGCAACAGAGGGTTACCGCTGCCGCCGCGTGAGGAGGGATACTGCCGAGTTATCGCTATTGTGGAGAATAATTTATCATGTGTGAAGATATGTACCGTACGTATGAGCACCACACGAAACAACGGCACCGTGAAAACGGCCCGAACAACGTTCCAAATACTCGAAGAACTGAAGCGGAAGAACGGGGCGACAGTGACGGAACTCACCGAGGAGTTCGACCTCTCGAACAGCAGTATCCACAACTACCTGAGCACGCTCGAAGAGGACGGATACGTCATCAAGAACGGCACGGAGTACAAGGTCGGGCTTCGACTTCTCGACCTCGGTGGGTTCGCTCGTCGGAACCGGCACATCTACGACATCGCGAAATCGGAAGTGACGGCGCTGGCGGAGTCCACCGGCGAGATGGCGAATCTCGTCGTCGAGGAGAAGGGAAAGGGAGTGTATCTTCACCGCGCCCACGGTAACAAGGCCGTGCGGACCGACTCGTACGTCGGACAGCGGGTCCACCTCCATAACACGGCGCTGGGGAAGACAATTCTCGCGCATTTACCCGAAGAACGTGTCGATGAAATCATCGAGCACCACGGGCTTCCGCGCACGACGCCGAACACCATAACGACGCGCGATGCGTTGCTCGAAGAACTCGAGACGGTTCGCGAAGCGGGCGTCTCGTTCGATGACGAAGCCCGTGTCCAAGGGCTCCGATGCGTCGCGGTTCCGATCATCAATAACAACGACAGAGTCGAGGGCGCAATCAGCGTCTCCGGCCCTACGAGCCGGCTCCAAAACGAATACTTCACTCGGGAACTCCCCGAGGAACTGAAGAGCGCTGCCAACGTCATCGAACTGAACATTACGTACATGTGACGGGGACGTAATCCCGTATCACTCCGACGTTCGTTCGCTCTTTCGAGTGATTCGTTCGCCGGTTATTCGCGGTTCCGGGCGCTGTTCTCGCCGCGGGAACGCCCGCAGTCTCCGGCCGGTTCAAAGGCGGCCATCAGCGACGCGACCCGGGTAGAGCCGACGGACAGCCGGTGTACCCCAGCAATCTATAAGTATGAGTATCTTCAACACGGCTGTGATGCCCGTTCAGAGTAGTTTATTCGGTCGCTGCGCGACCCTCGGGTGTGCTATTAAGAGACACACACCGAGCGCGTGTACGCGCCACTGGAAGGTGATCGTCGATGTCTGAGCGCCCGGCCTCGGTCAACGACCCGATTTTCGAGTTACGCGACACGAACGTGACGTTCTCGATGAACCGGGGCACCTCGCGGGTGCTCAACGATGTCACGTTCGACGTTCGGCGCGAGGAGATCCTGGGCGTCGTCGGCGAGAGCGGCTCCGGGAAGTCGATGTTCGCCTCCTCGCTGCTCGACGCCGTCGTCGAGCCCGGAACGCTCAGCGGCGAGGTTCGCTACCGAAGCGACACCGGCGACCAAGTCAACTTACTCAACCTGAGCAAGGAGGAACTGCGCCGGCTTCGCTGGGAGGAGATTTCGATGGTGTTCCAGGGCGCCCAGAGCTCGTTCAACCCGACGATGCGGATCCGAGAGCACTTCGAACTCGTGCTTGAGGCACACGATAAGCCCGTCGACGAGGGGATCAGCCACGCCCGGGACCTCATCTCCGACCTGTACATGGACCCCGACCGAGTACTCGATTCGTATCCGCATGAACTCTCGGGCGGGATGCAACAGCGCGCGCTGATCGCGTACAGCCTCATTCTCAAGCCGAACGTACTCGTAATGGACGAGCCGACGGCGGCACTGGACCTGCTGATGCAGCAGTCGATCCTCAGCCTCCTCGAGGACCTACAGGAGACCTACGACCTGACGGTTATCTTCATCACCCACGACCTACCGCTGGTCGCGGGACTGGCCGACCGCCTGGCGGTGATGTACGCCTTCGAGTTCATCGAGTTCGGGCCCGCCGATGAGGTCCTCGAAAACCCCACCCACCCGTATACACGGGCGCTGTTGCGGTCGGTGCCCAATCTCGATGCGCCGCTGGGTGAGATGTCGCCGATCGAGGGGAGCGCACCGGACCCGGTGAACATTCCCGACGGCTGCACGTACCACCCCCGGTGTCCGCTGGCCGACGAACAGTGCGTCCGAGAGGATCCGGACTTCCACGAGGTCGGCGACGAACACGGGACCGCCTGTTTCCACTGGGAGGAGGCGGAGGAGGCGATTCCGTTCGCGAACGCGGACGAGTACGGCCGACAGGAGTTAACCGAGGGGTCCCAATCCGAAGAGCCGGTCGTCTCCATGAACGACGTCGAGGTTCACTTCGAGGACGGCGGCGGCATCCTCAACATCTTCAGCGAGTCCGATACCGTCTACGCGGTCGACGGAATCGACCTCGATATCTACGAGAACGACGTCGTGGCGCTGGTTGGGGAGTCCGGGTGTGGCAAGACGACGCTGGGAAAGACCTCCATCGGCGTCCAGCGTCCCACGGGCGGATCCGTCGAGTACCGCGACCAGAACGTGTGGGACGCCCGGGACGGGACCGGACAGGTCGAGATCCCATTCGAGGAGATTCGGCGGTCACTCCAGATCGTCCACCAAGACCCCGGGAGTTCGCTCAACCCCAATCGGAAGGTCCTCACCACCCTCGAATCCCCACTCAAACGGTGGAATCAGAAGATGGGGACGGACGAACGCCACCAGCGAATCCACGCGCTGCTCGATATCGTCGGGATGACCCCGCCCGAGGACTACGCCCAGCGGTATCCTCACCAGCTCTCGGGCGGGGAGAAACAGCGGGTCGCGCTCATCCGCGCGCTGTTGATGAACCCGGACCTGATTCTCGCCGACGAGGCCGTCTCCGCGCTGGACGTCTCGCTCAGGGTCGAGATGATGGATTTGATGCTCGAACTCCAGAATCTGTTCGACACCTCGTACCTGTTCATCAGCCACGACCTCGCGAACGCCCGGTACCTCGCCGGTAACGCTGGCGGGCGGATCGGCGTCATGTACCTCGGGCAGATCATCGAGATCGGGACCGTCGAGGAGATCCTCCGGAACCCCCAGCACCCGTATACGAAGGTGCTCATGTGGGCGACTGCGGACCTCGATTCCGGCGGCGAGAACGAGGAGCCGCCGATCCGGGGTATCGACATCCCCGACGCCAAGAACCCGCCCTCTGGCTGCCGGTTCCACACGCGGTGTCCCGAGGCCCGAGAGGTCTGCACGGAGCGGGAGCCGGAGCAGTTCGACTCCGCGGAGGGACACAGCACGGCGTGTTTCCGCGTCTGTGACGACGACCACCCCTACTGGGAGAGCGACCCGCTCCCCGGCGTGCAGGAAGACCAATGATCGCCATCGCCGACAAGGACCCGATCGACGTGTCGACGCTCCGAGAGGCGATCGACGACCTCGACCCGTCGGTCGCCGACTCAGTCCCGTCCCTCTCGACAGTCCGAGACCTCGCGACCCAGGCCAAGCAGGGGAAGTTCGACCAGGAGACAGTCGAGGCAACCCTCGACGCGATCCCGGAGTTGCTCCGTCACGAGCGGATGTCGGTCCACCGGATCGCCGCTATTTCGGGGGTCGTCCTGGCGGACGCCGGCCCCGAGACCATAGACCGGCTCCTGGCTCGGCTGCTGCCGATGCTCGAGGAGACGGTCACGGAACGGCGGACGATGGAGACCATCGAGTACCTCTCGACCGTCGCACCCGATGCCGTCGCCGAGCACGACGCGGTCGCGATGGAACGGCTCGACCACTCCAGAGACGGGGTCGCGCGGCACGCCGCGGGGATACTCCTCGCGGTCGGGACGGAGGCCCCCGAACGGCTCGTGGACGCGGTTCCGGACCTGCTCGCGGCGCTGACCGAGGACTTCGAGTCGGCCACCAACAAGCCGCTCGAGGTACAGGGCGGGGACCTGATGACACTCGAACGCCACAGCCGGATCGAACACGAGAGCAGCCGACTGATCGTCGGCCGGACGGTCGCGGCGGCCACCGAATCTCACCCCGAGGCCGTTACCGACGTCGTCCTCGATTCGGGCGCCAGCGAGCTGCTGATCGCACTCTTCGAGGACCAGCACCCGCGTGTCCGGGCCGCCGCCACTGGCGTTGCCTCCCACGTCGCCGAGCGGGACCCCACGGCGTTCGAGCCCGCGATCCCGCGACTGATCGAGTTGCTCGACGACGAGAAACCGGTCGTCCGCGGCAACGTGATCTGGACCCTGGCGGCCCTCGATCACCCCGAGGCCAGAGAGGGGCTTCGTACCGCCCGCGAGAACGATCCGTCTGACGAACTCCGGGAACTGGCCGCGAGCGTCGGTCCCAGCAACGAATCGAAACCAGCGTAGACGATGTCAAACCACACCACACACAACCTCAGCGCATGATTCAGAACTACTACGCCAGACGACTCGGGATGTCCGTGTTCACGGTGTTCGCCGTGATCACGTTCTCGTTTTTCCTCATCCGGTACATGCCGGGTGGGCCGATGGATTACATGATAGCCAACCTTCAACAACAGGGCCTCTCGACCGCCCGTGCTAGGGAACTTGCGGCGACGTACACCCAGGTCAACCCCGACCAACCGGTCCATATCGCGTACGTCGAATACCTGGGTGAGATCCTCACCGGTAGCTTGGGGACCTCGATGTGGTACGACAAGCCGGTCGCCGACATCCTCATCGCCGCGCTCCCCTGGACCCTGTTTGTCATGAGTGTCTCGCTGATCCTGTCGTTTACCATGGGGATCCTCACAGGTGCAGTCATGGCGTATCGCGAGAGCACTCGACTCGACAGCGGCGGGACGCTCGTCTCGACGTTCCTGACCTCAATCCCGTACTACCTCGTGGCCATCGTGCTGTTGATGGCCTTCGCGTACCAGCTCGGGTGGTTCCCCACCGGCGGGCGGTTCCAGTCTAACCTCTCCGTGGGATGGAACGCCGAGTTCCTCTTGAGCGTGCTCCGTCACGGCGCGTTACCGATCATGTCGATCACGCTGACCGCGTTCGGCGGCTGGGCGCTCGGGATGCGCGGTAATAGTATCAGCGTCCTCGGGAAGGATTACCTGCGGGTCGCGCGGCTGGCAGGGATCCCCGAGCGCGATATCGTCGTCAAGTACGTGACGCCCAACGCCATCCTCCCGCTGTACACGAACCTGATGATCGCCATCGGGGGCATCTTCGGCGGGTCGATCATTCTCGAACAGATCTTCAACTACCCCGGACTGGGCTACTACATCTACGAGTCGATCAACGCGCGGGACTACCCGCTCATGATGGGCGGGTTCATTCTGATCACGGTCGCGGTCGTTACGACTATCTTCGTCGCTGACGTGACGTACAGCTACATCGATCCGCGCGCAGAAACGGGTGATTCACGTGAGACCTACTGAGCAACTACAAGCCGATGGGAACGCACGGCTCGAGGACCTCGACCTAACCGAGGCGGCTGAGAGCAACGAGACGCGCTGGGACCGGTACCGTCGACACTACGACGAGTTCGTTCGAGCGCCGTTTCTGATCCTGTGGAACGACTGGCGTTCACGGGTCGGGATGCTCATCCTGCTTCTGTATCTCCTGATGGGCACTGTCGGAGTACTGCTTATCGAGGTCCCGTACACGAACCAGGCGGAGCGGTGGATCCTGCCGTTCCAGAACATGCAGTACCCACTGGGAACGACCGACACCGGGCAGGACCTGCTCGGCCTCATCGTCCACTCTACGCCCGCAATGTTGATCATGATCGGTGCCGGCTCCGTCTTCTCGACGGTCATCGCCACGATTGTCGGGACCGCCGCCGGTTACAAGGGCGGGACCCTCGACAGGACCCTCATGATTGCGGCCGACACCATGATCGCCATTCCGGGCCTCGCGCTGATCATCGTGATCGCGGCGGTTATCGAGCCGCGTAATCCGGCTGTCGTCGGGATCATCCTCTCGAGCCACGTCTGGGCCGGCCTGGCGCGGTCGCTGCGCTCACAGGTGTTGACGCTCCGAGACGACTCCTACGTAGAGGCATCGCGGATCATGGGCATCTCGACGCCCGCCATCCTCGCCAAGGAGATCATTCCGAACCTGATGCCGTACATCCTGATCAACTTCGTCAACTCTGCGCGGAACGTGATCTTCAGTTCCGTGGGGCTGTACTTCCTGGGCGTGCTCCCGTACACGAACCTCAACTGGGGCGTCACCCTCAACAGCGCGTACAACTCCGCGGCTCTGTACCGGCTGGACCTGGTGTACTACATCATCGCCCCCCTCGTCGCGATCGTGCTCATCTCGTTCGGCCTGATCCTCCTCTCGCAGGGCTTCGACCGGATTTTCAACCCGCAGATTCGGGCGAAGCACGCCGAGAGCGCTAGCGAAGCCGCCGTCGATGAGGGCGACGACTCCAGCAGTCGCAACGTGACGGTCGGCCAGTAGCGCCGCGGTCTCCCGCTCGCCCGTCGAGCGGTCACCACGCACCGTTACCCAATTCTTTTTTCACCCGCGGTTGTTACGGAGCGCATGGCTCGTACGAACCGCCAGCGCTTCTGGGACCTCCTGTGTGCGTTCGAGAACGCGGTGATGGCGCTGTTCGCCGTTGCGCTCCTGATTCTTCTGCTGACGCTGCTCACGCTGGCGAACCTCAACCGACTCTCGCCGGCGGCCACTATCATCACGCAGGTCAACCTCGTTCTGGCGACGGTTTTGCTACTCTCGACGGGGTACGTTCTGTACCGGTGCCGGGACTGAATACGACTCGCCGCCGATTCGCTCCGGCCCCGACTCACTCCTCGTCGTCCACGGGACCGTGCCCGCCGTCTCGCCTGCGAGTTTGCGGTAGCGGAGCCACCGCTGGCCGTTGGCACCGGTTCAGCGGACGGAGCGCGATTCAACGTCGTCGTCTCTAACTATCGGCAGAAAAGGATATCTTGTGGTCGGTCCAAGTAGCGGGTCGGGTCGATTCGTTACTCGGGGGCCTGGAGCAGGCCGGCGCGGGGCCACCATTCGCCGATGGTCATGATGTACGCGAGGGGGTTGTCGGACTCGAGGGGACGGGTCTCGGGGTCCTGATCCTCCGGCGTTTCCCATTCACCCGTGTTCACGTAGGGTGTCGTCCAGCGCTCGGTCAGCGGAAGCTTCGGGAGCTGCTGGTTCCAGGTCCACGCCAGTTGCAGCGCCAGTTCGTCCGACCGATCGGCGTCGGTAGTCGATCCGAGTTCGGCGACCGCGTCCTCCACGTTGTACTCCACGGTCTCGTCCTGGGAGTCCGGTGGCCACGCGATCTCGGTCGTCTTGGGGAACGCCAACTCTTCGCGCTGGTGGGTCTGGGTAAACGGGATGCGCAGGGAGAACCAGGGGGAGGTCTGCTCGGCGCCGCCGCCCCACCAGGCGATACGCATGTCGTACTCCTGGTTCTCGAACCGCTCGAAGAACGTCCCTGGCTCGATGATCTGCAGCTCCGAGGCGATGCCCGCCCGCGTGAGTTGTGTATTGACCGTCTCCGCTATCGTCGATATGGTCCCCCAGGACGCGGAGAGGACATCGGCGCGGAGCTGGTTGCCGTCCTCGTCGACCCACTTGTCGCCGTCCTTCTCGTAGCCCGCGGCCCGGAGCTCCTCCGCGGCGGCCTCCTCGTTCTTGGACTTCGGACCGTACTGGTTGAACGAGTCCTTGTAGTCGCCGGCGACCTCCTCGACCATCCCCAGGTCGCTGGCGAGGCCGGAGGGATACGGCGTCACGAAATTGGCCGTGATGTTATCGACGATGGCTTGCCGGTCGATCAGGTGGGCGATCGCTCGGCGCACCCGTGCATCACCGAGGTGCTCCGACTCTTGGTTGTAGTCCATCGCGTATCCGCCGTTGTCCGGCACCTTCACGTACTTGACCTCATCGGGGAGCGTCTGCCGGGTCTCGTCCGTGAAGTACGTGAAGTGATGACCGGACAGGTCGCCCGAGTTGAGCGACTGGACGACCCCACTCTTTTCGAGGATCGTCCGGTACGTCTGGTGGGCGAAGTTGACGTTCTCGGCCCACGGGTACTGGTCCCAGCGGTCGTACCGGACCCGCTCGGGGGTCACGTCACCGATCATGAACGGACCGTTCCCGACGGCCTCGTCGCTGGTGGGTGAGATGCTGTAGTCGAGTAGCTCCGCGACGATCTCGTCTTCCTCCTCGGTGCCTCCGGCGTTCTGGAGGTCTTCGAGCCACGACTTGAATACGGAGTGTTTGGCGTACAGGCGTTGCTCGGCGATGACGTCCTCCAGGATCGGCGGCGAGACCTCACCGACGTCGAGCACAAGCGTCGCGTCGTCCTCGACCGTGAGCCCGTTGATGAAGTCCCAGATCACGTGGCGGTTGTACTTCTCGATGCGCAACTGCGTCGCGACGTCCTGTGCGGTCACCGGGTCGCCGTCGTGCCACACGTGACCGTTGTCGACCTTCAGCACGAGCGACCCGTTGTCGTCCTGCCATTCCATGCTGGAGACGATTCGCCACTCGTAGTACGGTTCGTCGGTCTCGTGAATCGCCTTCCGCATGAACCGGTCGTACATCGGATTCCCACCCCAGTCGGTCGCGGCGTTATTCGTGGGATTCCAGTAGTTCAGGTTCCACTGTTCGGGTTCGATGTTCGTCACGTCCTTCCAGGTCTTGTCGACGACGCCGTCGCCCCCGCCGCTGCTGCCGCCGCTACTGTTACTCCCGCCGCCCCCGCCACTGTCACTGGAACATCCGGCGGTGAGTGCCGCACCCGCAGCGGTCGCTGCGAGGAGGCTACGCCTGGTTACGCGAGTCTGGCCGTCAGTCTGCTTCGACATAGTGAATGCGTGGGAAGTAGTAACGCATAAGTGTTGGGGACATGGGCCACAGACAGGGCGGTGCACACCGCCAGAGAGGGGCACTTCGACGCGGAAGCGCGTCCGTCGTGAAGCACGTCGACCGTCGTCTCGGGTCGCATAGGCGGCCAGTCCGGCCTCTCGACGGGTTTATGATTGGGGGGATACATCAGTGAGACAATGCCACGAGCGCCATCGAGACTCGCAGCGACAGTGACCGACGAGGGCGTCCCCGAGCGGTACGCGACGCCCTCGGGGGTCGGTCGATACGACCTGCAGACGAGACTATCCGACGCTGTCGACCGAATCGACGACAACGTCGCCCAGTTCTACGACCGGTTTCCGGGGCCGTCCAGCGAGGACCTCGTCTACCAACCCACGGACAACATGGGTGGGTGGACCACCTCGTTCTGGACCGGCCAGTGTTGGCTCGCCCACGAAGTCACGGGTCGAGAGCGGTTCCGCGACGCGGCCGAGACCCAACTCCGGACGTTCGACCGACGCCTCGCGGAGGGCGACGTGCTGACGCACGACCTCGGATTCCTCTACACCCTCTCGGCCGTCGCCGGATACGAGGTCACGGGGACAGAGCGGTACCGGGAGATGGCCGTCACCGCCGCGGACCATCTGACCGACCGGTTCTGGGACGCTCCCGGACTGCTCCAAGCGTGGGGCGACCCCGACAGCCCTGAGGCGGACGAGTGGGTTCACGGTCGGATGATCGTCGACACGATGATGAACCTCCCGCTGCTGTTTTGGGCCAGCGAGGCGACGGGCGAGGACGCCTACGCCGCCATCGCCGAGACGCACGCCCGGACGAACGCGGAGCATATCGTCAGACCGGACGGCTCGACGTTCCACACGTTCAAGTGCGATGCAACCTCGGGGGAACCGCTGGGTGGGGAGACCGCCCAGGGGTACGACGACGACTCGTGCTGGGCGCGCGGTCAGGCCTGGGCCATCTACGGCTACGCGCTCGCGGCCGAGTACGCGGACGAGATGGCGTACGCCGACCTCGCTGCGAAACTCGCGAACTACTACCTGCACCGCGTGGAACCCGACCACGTCCCCCGGTGGGATTTCGATGCGCCGGCCGACGACGAGGTGCGCGACACGTCGGCCGCCGCTATCGCGGCCTGTGGTCTCGTTCAACTCGCCGCCGTGCTCCCGGTCGCGGACGACAGAGCGGACCGGTACCGAAACGCCGCCCTGACGACGCTGGACTCGCTAGGCGAGCACTACGCGTCCGACCCCGAGCGGTCGAACGGTCTGCTCACCGACGCCGCGTACAACCGCGGCGAAGGCGACTACGATGAGTGCTGTCTCTGGGGCGATTACTTCTACGTCGAGGGACTGGTCCGCGCGGCGGAGGGATGGCGGCGGTATTGGTAGCACCGCGAACGAGAGGACGGCGCGCCGGGGCGTACTGACGGAGGTTCGACCGGTTCGACGCGTCGAATCGGCTGGGGATGAGCCAACAGCGGTTCTGCCCGCCGCGCCGAACGGACCGCCGTCAGAGCAGGCGCACGGGCTCGCTTCTCTCCGCGGACTCGTAGATTGCTTCGATGATATCGACGGCCTTGCGCGCCTCTACGGCGTCCAGCGGGTACGGCTCCTCGTCGTCGAGTCCGTCTATGAATCGCTTGATATTCCGGCGGTGGTTCGCGTAGTTCATGGCCACGTCCGCCTCCCCGTCGCCGGTGTCGCGGTCGGAGCCGAACTCCCGGCGAATCCGCTCGTCGTCCTCGCGTTCCTCGCGGAACTCCCAGGTGACCAGTTCGTCCGCCAGCATCTCCGCGGTCCCCTCGCGGCCGCCGAGTTGGATGCG
This sequence comes from Halogeometricum sp. S1BR25-6, assembly GCF_031624495.1. NCBI lineage: Archaea > Methanobacteriati > Methanobacteriota > Halobacteria > Halobacteriales > Haloferacaceae > Halogeometricum > Halogeometricum salsisoli. Next base: position 283,232 of record NZ_JAMQOP010000003.1, read on the forward strand.
CTGTGAGGACCCGGGATACATCGACGTCGCCCCCAGAATCTGTCCGACCGAGCCGTCTCGATAGCGAACGGAGGCGACGGCGGTGTCCTCGATTGCGATGCTGTCCTCGGCGTGAGCCAAGCGGTCGGTGTAGGCGAACACTTCCGCGATGGGGTTCTCGTCGCGGTCGAGGTCCATCGTCGCGCCGGCGAGCCACTGCACGAGGTCGATTCCGTGGATCGCCTGGTTCAGCAGTTCGCCGCCGTCGAGGTCCCGGGTACCCTGCCAGCCGCCGTCGTAGTAGTCGTCGTCGCGCCACCAGGGTACGTACGCGTTAGCGGCCGAGAGCTGTCCGAATCGGCCCGCGTCGGCCGCCTCGCGGACCCGCCGAAAGAGGGGGTCGAATCGCTGCTGGAACACGCCGCCGAGCGTGATTCCGGCGTCCTCTGCGGCGGCGACCATGCGGTCGATTCGGTCGGCCGTGATTTCGAGGGGCTTCTCGCAGAGGACATCCACGTTCCGCGCCGCGGCCGCGAGTGTCGGCTCCGAGTGTGCCCCGCTGGGCGTACAGACGATCAGGACGCCCGGGTCGGCTTCGTCGAGCATTCGGCCGGTATCGCCGTACCACTCGCAGTCGAACTCCGCGGCGAACTCGCGGCCCCGAGACTCGGTTCGGCACGACCCCGCGACGAGCGTGGCCCGGTTGAGGTCACGAATCGACAGCGCGTGCACCTCGGCCACGGTACCGATTCCGGCGATTGCTATCCGATGGTGGTCGGTCATGCTATCGGGTGTCGTGTCACGCAGTCGCAAAAAGACACCGGCGTCGCGCCGCGAGCGACGGTGAATTTCGGCGTTTCCGATCCGTCAAAGGGAGAATCGTGCTGTCGCACCGGCCTTCAAGCCGGGTCGCCCGCCTCCTCACCACGACCGCGTCGTCTCCGGGAAATCGGTGTTCGGGGGAGTCCCCCACGGCTTTTTGAGCCCGTCGGACGAACCACGGGACGATGAACCCACTCGATGGTAACCCGCTAGCAACCCGTAGAGACCTGCAGAACGCGGCCCGGTCGTTGCTCGTACCGCTGGAACAACACGCTAGCCCGGGCGGCGCCAGAGTCAGACCGGGCGTCACGGGGGCGCATTTTCCGACCCTCGCGGCGGAACTAGAGGGGTTCGCGAGGCCGTTGTGGGGCGCGGCCCCGCTCGCGGCGGGCGGCGGCGACTTCGATTACTGGGAACGCTACCGGACGGGACTGGCCAACGGGACCAACCCCGAACACGAGGAGTACTGGGGCGCGGTGACCGACTACTCGCAGACGGCCGTGGAGATGGCACCCATCGGCGTCGCTCTCGCATTGGCGACTGACGACCTCTGGCGACCGCTCACGGACGACACGCAGGCGGCCGTCGCCGACTGGCTTCGGAGAATCAACGACGTGGACGTGCCGGACTCAAACTGGCTGTTCTTCCGCGTGCTCGCGAACGAGGGGCTCCGAGCGGTCGGTTCGGAGCCGGACGAGGAGCGGGTGCGTCAGGACCTCGACCGTCTCGAATCGTTCGCCCTGTCGGACGGCTGGTACGGCGACGGTCCCGACGGACACTGCGACTACTACACCGCGTGGGAACTGCACACCGACGGGCTGTTGTACGCGACGTTGGCCGACGACCGCGACCCGGAACGGGCCGACCGAATCCGCGACCGCGCCCGAGCGTTCGCTGGCGAGTTCGACCGGTGGTTCGCCGCCGACGGCGGCGCGCTCCCGTACGGTCGAAGCCTCACCTACCGGTTCGCACAGGGCGCGTTCTGGGGTGCACTGGCCTTCGCGGGCGTGGAGGCGTTTCCATGGGGAGAGCTGAAAGCACGGTGGCTCCGGCACCTCCGTTGGTGGGCCGGGCGGCCCGTCTTCACCGCCGACGGCGTGCTCTCGCTCGGCTACGCGTACCCGACGCTGAAGATGACCGAGTCGTACAACTCCCCCTCTTCGCCCTACTGGGCGATGAAGTTCTTCCTCCCGCTGGCGCTGTCCGCCGACCACCCGTTCTGGCAGGCCGAGGAACGGACGCCCGACCGGCCGAGCGACGTCGTCAGCCAAGAACCACCGGGGATGGTACTCCAACCCGACGACGGGCAGGTGTGCGCGCTCTGCGCCGGGACGGCCTCGGGCGACGCGGAGAAGTACAACAAGTTCGCCTACTCCACCCGCTTCGGGATGAACGTAGCCGACGGAAACGGCCGGACCGGTGCCGCTCCCGACGGGACGCTCCTCCTGAGCGACGACGACGAGCGATTCCGGCGGCGGCAGCAGATTGTCGACCGAGACGTCCGCGATAACGTCGTCTACTCCCGCTGGGAACCGTGGGACGACGTCACCGTCGATAGCTGGCTCGCTCCGGCGCCGCCGTGGCACGTCCGTCTCCACCGTATCAAGACGGACCGCACGCTGACGAGCGTCGAGGGGGGATTTCCGGTTCCGGCGGACGGGCACGCGAGCGCCGCAACCGATGGAACTGCGGCCGCCGCGGCCGCCGCTGGCGACAGCCTCCTTCGGACGCTCGACGGGACCCGAGAGGGCGCAGTCGAATCCCTGCCACCGAACACGAACCTGCTTTGTCCTCGAACAGTGGTGCCGACCCTATGCGGCGAGCACGAACCCGGGACGACGTGGCTCGCGACGGGCGTCCTCGGCGGCCCGATGGGAATCGTTGCCGAGTATCCTGACTCCGTTACTAATCCGTCCGCTCCCGCGGACTTCACCGCGAATCAGCGCAGGGAGAGTGGCGACGACACGGCCGCACTCACGCGCCAGTGGGCCGCGCCTCCCGCGTCGGCGTCGAACGACCGCGACCTCGCGGTGGCTACCGACGTCGCCGGTCCCGAATACGATCGGATTGAGGACGGACACGTCATCACCGCAGGAGATGGGCGGACGCTGCTACGGGTCGACCCGTCCCCTCCTCGCCGGTGACGCCGACGGCCGTGGTGTTTCTGTGCGGATACGGCTACCATCTCGGGAGAAGTGCACGCGCGGACGCGACTGCCGACCCTCGGCCGAATCGAACGGCGACGAGACGACGCGTCTCGGGAGGCGAACGGCCGGGCGAGTCCACTAATACTATCGTGCTCGCCAGCAGTGCTCGGCCATCATTGCTCACACTACTATTATTGTAATGGGTTCCGCGAATCGACGTAGAACGACCCGTACACCGAGAAAACACACGTGACGCTGAGAGGGAGAGGCGCCCCCGTTTCCAGTATATCTGGAAACTCTCTTCCGGGATTGGGTTCCCACTCTTGGCGGGAGAGGAGTAGTACGGGTGGGACTCCGTCTCCATCCGTCCGGTACCCGAATTCTTTTCGCGAAGACCGGTGATAGCACTACCTATGCGAGTCACCGTCATCGGAGCGACCGGACACATCGGCACCTACCTGGTACCGCGACTGGTGCGAGCCGGCCACGAAGTCGTCGCGGTCAGTCGAGGAGAGCGGGACCCCTATCAGGACGATGGTGCATGGACCGACGTCGAGTCGGTCGAACTCGACCGCGAAGCCGCCGAGGAACGCGGCGAGTTCGGCAAGGCGATCGCGGCCACCGACCCGGACGCCGTCGTCGACCTGATCTGCTTCGAACCGGAGAGCGCCGAATCGCTCGTCGCGTCGCTACGCGGGGAGGTCCAACACCTGCTGCACTGCGGGACTGTCTGGGTTCACGGTCCGAGCGACGTCGTCCCCACGACCGAGGACGCCCCTCGCACGCGCCGGCCGCTCGGCGAGTACGGGCAGAAGAAGGCCGAAATCGAGGCGTACCTACTCGACGAGGCGCGACGGAACGGCTTCCCGGCGACCGTCCTCCATCCCGGCCACATCGTGGGTCCCGGCTGGGAGCCCCTCAATCCGGCCGGCAACTTCGACACCGAGGTGTTCTCGCGACTCGCGCGGGGCGAGGAGGTCGCACTCCCCAACTTCGGGCTCGAAACCGTCCACCACGTCCACGCTGACGACGTGGCGCAGGGCTTCCAGCGTGCGCTCGAACGCTGGTCGGCGTCCGTCGGCGAGAGCTTCCACGTCGTCTCACCGCGGGCGCTCACCCTCCGCGGCTACGCCGAGGCCGTCGCCGGGTGGTTCGGGCGGGACGCCAACCTCACGTACCTCCCGTTCGGCGAGTGGGCCGACCGGCCCGAATACGACGAGACGGACGTCGAGGCGACCGAGGAACACATCCGCTACAGCCCGAACGCGAGCATCGAGAAGGCCCGCGAGCGACTCGGATACGAACCGCGGTACACCTCGCTCGAAGCGGTCCGCGAGGCGGTCGAAGCCCTGACCGAAGCCGGCGAAATCGATTCGGACGAGTAGCGCGTCCGCGTCGGAGAATTCCCGAGACTCGCAGACACGCCAGCGATTCGAGATGTAGGAGCATCATATTGATGGTGTTTGTCTCGCGTACGCCGTTGAATCTATCGCGGGACTCTGCAGCTCCGTGTGGAGATATTTCAGAAGTATTTCTCCGTAGAAGACTCACCGATTCGACTTCAAGAGCTGCTTCGAGCGGTTCACGATGGAAAGCAGAAACAGAAGGTACCGAGACGAACGTCGATTCGCGTCTGGGCGTTGTGCGAGGCCAGGTTCTCACAGCGTGCAGGTCGAACGTGGAATTCGGTCGGAAGTAGTAGAACTTCGCCCTGTGCTCGTCGCGGATGCGCATCTCGTCCTTGACGTCCGCGTCGTATTTGAAGTGAAAAATCCGATGGTAGTCGTCGATCTCGAGTACGCCGAAACGGGTGCATATCGTTCGACGTTCCGGACGGACGCCCGGAGACGGCGGCGGGGAGGCCGTCGTTTCTCGAAGGCACCCGTCCGGTTCAATTTCTTTGCGGAGGCGGTCGTATCCCACCGGTACAGTTGAGATTGGATTCTATAGGGCGGGTTTCGAAGACGCCATTCGGGAGAACAGCAATCGCTCTCGATAGCTGCTCGCTCCTTACAACTATATACCTGTAATTTGGAGACGTTCGGTATGCCCCGAGTACCGGTAGTCGGATGCGGACAGTAAAAATCCGGTACTCGAAACGGTAAGTCGCCGAATCGGACGCGTTGTGGAAGACTGCGTCGACTATCGCGCAACAGCGGGTGAGGTAGGAGGGGAGTAAGCCGGCCGTCCGGCCGTCACTCGAAGCGGTCGAGACCGAACATATCGATCTGATGGTCGCTCTCCCCGTCCATCGCGAGGTCGGCCAGGGTTTCGCCGATGGCGCTCGCGAACTTGAACCCGTGACCCGAGAACCCCGCTCCGACGGCGACTTGGGGGTGCTCGGGGAGCGTATCGAGGATGAAGTGTTCGTCCGGCGAGTTCGTGAACAGGCAGGTCGAGAGCCGCATCGTCGGGCCCGCGGCCTGCGGGAAGTACTTCTCGGTGACGTCGCGGAGCAGCGCCTCGTCGGCCCGGTCCGGTTCCCGCTGGAAGTCGTCCGGGTCAACCTGCTCGTCGCGGTGGTGGTACTTCCCGAGTTTGAACCCGGGCACGTCGTGGACCGGGAAACCGTAGAAGCGCCCTTCGGGAACGCTAAGGTTCCAGACCGGGTGGTTACCGGGCTGGAAGTTCGACGGCGCCTCGGGCTGGAACCACGCCAGCGCCTGTCGCTCGGGGACCGCCAGCCCCTCCAACGCGTCGGCGAGTTTGTGGTTCCATGCGCCCGCGGCGAGCACGAGGCGGTCGGCGACGTACACCCCCTGGTCGGTTCGGACCCGGACGCCGCCGTCGTTCGTCTCGTTCCAGTCGTGGACCTGCTCGCGGGCGCGCACTTCGGCGCCGTTGGCCTGCGCGAGCACCGTGTGGCCGATGATGGCCTGTTCGGGGATGACGAATCCGCCGTCCTCCTGGTAGACGGCGCGGTACTCCTCGGGCAGTTCGTAGCCGGGGAACCGCTCGTTCACCTCGGCGCCCGTGAGTTCCTCGTAGGGGATGTCGTGCTCTTCACAGGAGCGCTTCGACCCGGCGAACACGGGATTGTCCGCGGGTCCCGCGTCGATGGACCCGGTCCGCTGGATCAGGTCGCGCCCCGTCTTCTCTGCAAGGTCGTCCCAGAGGTCGTAGGCCCGCTCGATAAGCGGCACGTACGAGGGGTGTTCGTAGTACGCGCGCCGGATGATGCGCGTGACACCGTGCGAAGACCCCTTCGTGTGAGGAATGTCGTACCGTTCTAATCCAAGGACGTCCAGACCGCGCTCGGCGAGGTGGTAGGTGGTCGCGCTCCCCATTCCACCCACGCCGACCACGATAGCGTCGTACCGATCGTGACTCGTGTTCACAGTAGTGTCGTTCGGTAGTCTCGCTCTTTATTGTTTAGGTTCGTCGGTCGAGTCGTCGTTTCGTTCGTCCGCGACGCGGGGCCTCCGACGCGGGTTCGCGTCCCGAACGAGTGGCCGACGGGACGCGCCGAAATTCGTGGGGCGGGAATATTGTGACACCGACAGTCGTCACTCGCAGACGGGGAACTCGCCGCAGAGACGTTCGAGCGTCGATGCGACCCGGTCGCGGACGGCGGCGGCGAACTTCTCCCCGCACGCGACGCTGCTCGAACGGTGTGATTCGTGACACGAGTTGTCTCACTGCGGCGCCATCCACAACGTATCCGCTTGCTGTTACGTCGAGGTTCGAAGCTTCGACGAAACTCGTAAAGTGGACATCGGCGGCGCATTGTGACGGGATGCCGCGTCCCCGCCGGCGAGCGACGCGCGGCGAGGACGACGACGGGCGCCCGGAGCGAGCGACTCCGGACTACTTCCGAGGCGGCCGTTCGGTGTCGTGTTCGGCGACCGTTTCGAGCAGGTCCACCAACGCCTCGCTCGCGGCGTCGAGGAGGTCCTCGCCCAGGTCGGCGCTCGCCTCGCGCGGGTCGCCGACGACGCCGTTCTCGGTGAACTCGGCCGAGTCGAACGCGAGGTTGACTTTCCCCTTCCAGTTCCCCCAGCGCCGGGTCCCCTCCGCCGCCGCGTCGTCGAGGCGGTCCTCGCGCACCGCGTCGGGGTTCGCGTGTTGGAGCAGCGACGTCTCCAGCGCACCGCCGTGCCCCATGGGCGGAGCGTCCTCGCCGACCGCCTCGAACCACGTGAACGGGACCGCGTACGCGTCGTCGTGGCGGGTGATCGTTCCGGCGACCTCCCGAAGGGCAGCCACGTTTCCGCCGTGGCCGTTCACGAGCACCACGCGGTCGAAGCCGTGGAACGCCAGACTCTCGACGATGTCGCGGACGTACGACCGGAACGTCGACTCGGACGTCCAGAGCGTCCCCGAGAACTGTCGGTGTTCCTCGGCGACGCCGACGGAGACGGCCGGGGACACGGCGACCGGGTCGTCGAGTCGGTCGGCGGCGGTTTCGGCGACCGTCTCGGCGTTGAGCGTGTCGGTGCCGAGCGCGGCGTGCGGTCCGTGCTGCTCCGTGCTTCCGATCGGTACCATCGCCAGATTCGTCTCCGCGTCGCGAACTTCGGTCCACGTCGCACTTTGGATGTCCATACGTTGCTGCTCTGTTCGAGCTACATAAGACTCCGCCCCGCCCGCGGGTCGGCGAACGCCGCAGTCGAGAACGCGTCCGCCGGTCGCCCCCCTCGGCGACCACGCACAGCGAACGCGTTGTGCACGCAGTCGCCGCGGCCGGCCGCATCGGGCACCCGTTCGACCGCCGTCGAGACGGCACCGCCGCGCGCGAACCGTCGGTAGTCGTTACTCGTAGACGTGGACGCTCCCCGTCGCGTTCTCTTCGATGTAGTCCCAGTCGTACTCGACGCCGAGGCCGGGGCCGTCCGGAACGGGAACGGTTCCGTCCGAGGAGACGGTCTCCAGTTCGTCCGAGTAGTCTCCGAGGTACACCGGCGGGACGGTGTTCCCGCAGTCCGGATGGACCAAGGAGACCTCGTAGTAGTTCGTGTTCCGCGTCGCGGCCATGCAGTGTCTGGACGCCGGTCCGGGGGCGTGGAACTCGACGTCGAGGCCGAACCCCTCGGCGACCTTCGCGATTTTCATCGCGCCCGTGATGCCGCCGTCGTACTCGGGGTCCGCGCGGACGAGGTCGGTCGCGCCGTTGGCGATGAAGTCGCTGTGGAGTTCGAGTCCGCGGACGTGTTCGGTCTGCAACACCGGCGTGTCGAGTTCCTCGCAGAGACGCTCGTGGGCGTGCATCGAGATGCCGCCGTCTCGATAGGGGTCTTCGTACCAGAGATAGTCCTCCTTGTCGAGGGCTCGTCCGACTTTCAGCGCGTCGAGGTACGTCTCGTACTCGCAGGCCGGGTCGAGCATGAGGTCCATCTCGTCGCCGACCCGTTCGCCGACGGCGTGCACCATCGCTATCTCTCGGTCGATGTCGCGGTCGGCGTCCGAGCCGCCCCAACTGTGTATCTTGTACGCCGGGTAGCCGATGTCCCGACACGTCTCGGCGAAGTCGGCGAACGCCTCCGGGGAATCGAGGCCGCCGTTCGTGTCGCCGAAGTACGTCGACGCGTACGCCGGCAACTCGGTCCGATAGGTGCCGAGCAGTTCGTGGATGGGGGCGTCGTAGTACTTCCCGGCGAGGTCCCAGAGGGCGATGTCGATGGGACCGATGCCCATACGGTCGTACTTCCGGAGGGCGCGTTTGATCTCGCTCCAGTGTCGTTCGCGGTCGAGCGGATTCTTGCCGACGAGGTAGTCGCCGAATAGGTTGATCTGCGCCGCACCCGGCGAACTCCCGCCGACGTACGTGCCCGTCACTCCTTCGTTCGTGTGCACTTTTATCGCGAACAGCTTTCGGTCGAGGACGCTGCCGGGGTCGTACACCGGGTTGAACCCGTGGCCGTCCGTGCCCACGTCTTCGAGCGGATAGCTGAACTCTGTCGACTCTATCCGCGTTATTTCGAGCGACATGAGTCGGCTATCGAAACGGCGGCATATATGTCTTTTCGAACGTCGAGTTCCTCTCGCGTCCGAGGGCGGACGTCAGCTTCGTCGCCCGGAACGCGTCTCCGACGGCTCCCGCTCGGAACTGCGAGCGTCCGCTATCGGACGACGTGCGCCGGCGTCTCGTCGTCGAGGTACGCGTCGAGTTGCGAGGCGATGATGCGGGGGCCGCCGAGGACCGCGTCGCGGGTCGACCCGGCGACGTGCGGGGTCAGGACGACGCCGTCGAGGTCGAACAGCGGGTGGCCCTCCGGAATCGGTTCCTCCTCGAAGACGTCCAGCGCCGCGCCGGCGATTTCCCCCTCGGAGACGGCGTCCACGAGGGCGTCGGTGTCGACGAGGCCGCCGCGCGCGGTGTTGACGAGGTAGCCGTCCTCGTTCATCTGCTCGAACTCCTCGCGTCCGATCATCCCCTCGGTGTCCTCCGAAAGGCGGACGTGGAGGGTGACGGCGTCGGACTCGCCGAGCAGGGTTTCGAGGTCCGCCGGTTCGGGACCGACCTCGCGTATCTCCTCGTCGTCGACGAACGGGTCGTAGACGAGGAGTTCGGGGTCGAAGCCGGCGAGGCGACGGGCCACCCCGCGGCCGATGTGGCCGAACCCGACGATGCCGACGGTCGTCGTCCGCACGTCCGGCGGCAGCAGGTCGGGGTCGAACACCTGGTTCCACTCGCCGTTCGAGAGTTCGGCGTGATTGAACGGAATCTCCCGGAGTCGCGAGAGCAGCATCGAAACCGCGTAGTCCGCGACCGCATCGCGGTTCCGCCCCGGCGCGTGGAGGACGGTCACGTCGTTGTCCGCGGCCGCCTCGAGGTCGACGTTCTCCGTGCCGCCGCGGGCCGCGGCGACCACCGAAAGGTCGGCGCCCTCGATGAGTTCGCGGGACACCGGGGCCTTGTGGACGACGAGTACGTCGGCGCCGTCGAGGTTCGCGGCGATGGCGTCCGTATCGTAGCTTCCCGGGCCGCGCGACTCCATCTCCATCGTGACGTTGCGGAACTCGGCCGGCGAGGAGTCGCCCATCCAGTCCATGCGCTCGAAGCGCACCCCGCGACTCTCCAACCCCCCGAGGGCTTCGTGCATGTACTCGCTCGGCTGCTGCGGGTCCCCGCAGAGTAACACCTTCATCGAATCAGCGTTCCTGAGCCAGCGACTTGAGCGTTTCCCACGGCGATTCCATCGCGTCGGCCACCTCCGCGAACGCGTCGGCGACCGTCCGGTAGCGTGCCTCGGTCTCGGGGTCCGGTTGGTAACGAACGGCGGTGCCGACCGCGCGGTCCACCGCCGCCTCGACGGTCGGATAGACGCCGGCGGCCACGCCGCCGCAGAGTGCTGCGCCGAGCGCCCCCGTCTCGCGCTCGGTCGGCACCGTCACCGGCAGCGTCGAGACGTCGGCGAACATCTGCGCCCACGCCTCGCTCTGCGCCCCGCCGCCGGTCAGCCGAATCGCGTCCACGTCCGCCGCGATGGACTCCAGCGCGCTCGTCTGGCTGATGGCGATGCCCTCGTAGACCGCACGGAGCATGTGCGCGTTCGTGTGTTCGAGGCGGAGGCCGTAGAACCCGCCCGAACTGTTCGGGTCGTCCGTCGACCCCTTGAGGAACGGGTGGAACACCAGTCCGTCGGCGCCGGGGGAAACGCTCGACACCGCCTCCTCGTAGACGACGTAGGGCGAGACGCCGCGCTCCTCGGCCTCGCGCCGCCAGTCGGCCCCGCAGTTCTCAACGAACCACTCGACGCAGGCCGCGCCGGACCGGAGACCCTCGTACCGGAGCCACCGGTTCAGGTACCGCCGCGGCAGCCCCGACTCCCCGTCTTCGGGCGCGTCGAGGACGGCGACGCTCTGCCCCCAGGTGCCGAGGATGAGCAGTCCGTCGCCGGGTTCGACGACGCCCGCGCCGAGGGTGCAGGCGGCGACGTCGTGCAGTCCCGCGGCGACCGGGGTCCCCTCCGGGAGTCCGGTTCGCGCCGCGGCCGCGGCGGTCACCGTTCCGCAGGGTTCGGTGCTCGGGACGACGGGCGGAAGCGCGTCGAACGCATCTTCGATATCGAGTGCCGAGAACACCGCCTCGTCGTACTCGGGCGTCGGCCCGTAGAACACGCTCGCCTCCGAGGGGTCCGTGGAGCGCTCGCCGGTGAGTCGGTGGGTGAGCACGTCCTTCGAGAACAACAGCGTCTCCAATCGGTCGTACGTATCCGGGTCGTGCTCGCGGAGCCACACGAGGAGGCTCAGCGGGTCGGCGCCGAACGGCTCCCAGCCGAGGCGGTCGACGACCGTCTCCAGAACGTCCGAGCGGGACGTCGAGAGCGTGTCGAGCGCGCGACTGTCGGTGGACTTGATGCCGCAGACCGGCGCGCCCTCGGCGTCAAGCCCGTAGAGTCCGTGGCCGTGGCCGGCGACGCCGACCCCGGCGACCGCGTCGGTCGGAACGCGCTCCGTGACCGCGGCGACCGCCTCGCAGACGACCTCCCACAGTCGGTCGTGGTCCTGTTCGTCGCGTCCGGACGCCGTCTCGACGGTCGGCGTCGACCGCGACGCGCTGGCGAGTTCGTCGCCGGCGCCGTCGAACGCCGTCACCGTGACGTTCGTGAGTCCGGCGTCGACGCCGACGAGGACGTCGTCGGGGTCGGTCATCGGTCCGAGCGCATCGTCTCGCCGGCGCTCCCGGTCAGTTCGCAGAGGTCGCTCATCACCGAGGCGATGCGGTCGCGGACCGTCCCCGACACGACGTGCGGGTGGAAGAACGTCTTGTCCGGTTCCCAGTCGCTGTCGGCGAAGAACCCGGCCCGGTCGTCCTCGACGTCGGCGGGCGGACGGACCGCGTCCGCGTGGTCGCGATAGAAGTCCGCGGTCGTGCGGGCGAATTCGTACTGGTACCGGGTGTTCTTGTTGAACTTGCAGACGCCGGCGTCGAGCAGTTCCGCGATTCGCTCGTCCGGAAGTCCCGAGGCGCCGTGGACGACCAGCGGCGTCTCATGACCGGCCGCCCGGAGCGCGTCGTCGATGTCGGCCGCGAGGTCGGGGCGGACGTCGAGGTCGCGGCCGGACGCGACCCCGTGCTGCGTGCCGATGGAGACGGCGAGCAGGTCGCAGCCGGTCCGGTCGACGAACTCGACGGCGTCCGCCGGGTCGGTGTAGAACGCCTCGTCGTCGGGGGTCTCGGTGGTCCCCTCGACGCCCGCGATGCGCCCGAGTTCCGCCTCGACGAGGACGTCGTCGCCGACGCGGTCGACGGCCTCGGCCGTCAGTTCGACGTTCCGCTCGAACGGCTCCGCCGACGCGTCGACCATCACCGAGTCGGGGACGCCGGAGTCGACCGCGGCCTCCAAGAAACCGAAGCCCTCGGGGAGGTGGACGTGGTCGACATTGCAGAACGCCTCGACGCCGTGGCGTTGGGCGAGCGAATCGAGAGCGGCGCCGAAGACGTCGAGACCGACCGCGGGGTCGCCGTCGCCGAAGAAGGCCGCCTCCTCCCTGCCGAGTTGCACGACCAGGTCCGAGTCGACGCTCGCGCTCCCCCGCAGGAGTCCGACGAGGACGTCGAAGTGGGTCACGTTGCTCGCGAAGAAGCCGTAGCTCCCCTTCCTGGCCCGTTCGTAGCACTCGTCCAGCGCGGCGGTTGTGTTGCGCGGCATACCGGGCGTACCACGCCGCCCCGGATTATAGTTACTACTCGCTCCGTCGGGTCGAACAGTGGTCGAAGCGTACCGAGTGTTTATACCCCGTACCGTGCCTAGGGAAGGTATGTACGAGACCATACTCGTGCCGGTGGACGAAAGCGAACTGTCCGAGCGGGTCGTCGAACAGGCCCTCGAGATCGCCGAGCGGTTCGACAGCACGGTGCGCGCGATGCACGTCGTGGACGACCGGGGGGCGAGTCACGCCTCGAAGTCGGTGAACGAACTCGCTCGGGACGCCGACGAACGGCGGGAGATAGACGAACGGCGACAGGAGGCGGGCAGCGAACTCACGGAACGCGTCGCGGCGCAGGGCGACGAACGCGGGGTACCGGTCGAACAGGTCGTCCTCGTCGGCGACCCGGCGGAGGTGATAACCGACTACGCGGACGAGGAGGACGTCGACCTCATCGTCCTCGGCGCGAAGGGGCGGAGCGCCGTCGGGAAGTTCCTGCTCGGCGACGTCGCCGGGAAGGTCGCGCGGCACGCGCGCACGCAGGTGCTGTTGGTGCGGTCCGACGAGGACTGAGAACAGACACAACAAATATTATAATGTTTTAGCTCATCGACCGACTGGAGACATGGTATTGGCGAATCCGCTCATCCCGCTGGCGATAGGGGTACTGCTGGTCGTGTTCCTGCTCGTGTATCTGAACCTCCCACCGTTCGTGGGGTTGATCATCGCCGCGTTGGGCGTCGCGGTCATCTCGTCCGGCGTTCCGATAAACGAGGTTCCGGCCCAGGTGGCGCAGGCGTTCGGCGAGACGCTCATCGGCGTCGGCATCCCCATCCTGATGGCCGCCATCATCGGCAAAACGCTCATGGAGAGCGGGGCGGCGGCTCGCATCGTCCGCGCCGCGTTGTCGGTCACCGGGCAAGAGCGCTCCGAGTACGCCATTCTCACCAGCAGCTATCTGCTGTCGGTCCCGGTGTTCTTCGACAACGTGTTCTACCTGCTCGCCCCGCTCGGTCGGGCGATGAAGAAACGGACCGGCGTGAAGTTCTCCCTCTACATGACGGCCCTCTGTGCGGGCGCCCTCGCGACGCACACGCTGGTGCCGCCGACCCCCGGTCCGCTCGCCGTTGCGAACTCCCTGAACGTGAACCTGGGGCTCGCCATCCTCGTCGGCGGAGCGGTCGCGCTCCCGACGTCGCTGCTCGGCGGAATCGTCTACGGAAAGGCGCTGCACAACCGCGAGGAGTTCCCGCTCCGCGAGTCGATGGGGGTCTCCTCCGAGGAGATCGACGAGGAGATGGCCGACTCGGGGACGGGTCCGGGGCTCGTCGAGTCGCTGACGCCCATCGTCCTCCCGCTTATCCTCATCGGGTCGAACACCATCGCCGCCGCGCTGTACGCGGAGGGGACGACGATTCGTACCGCCACGGCGTTCGTGGGCGACGCGACGCTCGCGCTGACGGCCGCTGCGATGTTCTCGACGTACACCTACTATCGTCTGGAAGTCCGCGACCTCGACGTGCTCAACGAGGAGTTGACGGGCGCGATCAAGAGCGGCGGGAACATCATCGCCATCACCGCCGCCGGCGGCGCGTTCGGTGCGATGCTCAACACGACCGGCGTCGGCGAGTACGTCGCCGGCATCGTCACCGGCCTCGGCTTCTCGCTGCTCGTGGCAGGGTGGCTCATCGCCGCCCTGATGCGCGTCGCGCAGGGCTCGGCTACCGTCGCGCTGCTGACCGGAGCCGAAATCATGGCGCCGCTCACCGGCGACCTCTCCGTCGGCGCCGTCTACCTGATGTTGGCCATCGGCGCCGGCGGCATGATCGCCCCGTGGTTCAACGACAGCGGCTTCTGGATCGTCTCCGAGGTCGGCGGACTGACGCAGACCGAGACGTTCAAAACCTACTCCGCGAGCGCGACGATCATGTCGATTGCGGGGCTCCTGCTGATTCTCCTCCTCTCGTCGGTCGTCCCCCTGGCGTAGCCGTCCCGGCGGCGGACGCCGTCGCCTCCGCGCCGTTTTCGAGGGTCGGCTCCCGAGCGCTCCGCCGAGCGACCGACGAGCAAGTTGAGTCCGTAAGAGCGGAAACCGCCGAGCCACGTTTGGCAACCAATCTCACACCTTCGGCGGTGATTCGACGATAAGGCACCGTCGTCATCGAGGTGTACGGTCGGTTCGGGACCGTCGTTTAGCCCTGGTAAACAGGCTTATATTCCCGAACCGATAGTGCGAACGTGATGGAGAAAGCGAGCAACCCGGTCAAAGCGGTGGAGACGACCGTTCGAGTGTTAGAGGCGCTCAAAGAACTGAACGGCGCGACGGTAACGGAACTCGCCGCGCACCTCGATCTGACGAAGGGTACCGTCCACAACCACGTGAGCACGCTCGAACAGCACCGGTTCGTCGTCAAGGAAGACGGGCGGTACGAACTGAGTCTCCGGTTTCTCATCTTCGGGGAGTACGTGCGAAACGACGATATCCTCTATCAGATCGGCGAACCCGAGATCAAAGAACTGGTCGAGGAGACGGGCGAAATCGTCCACCTCTCGACCGAACAGCACGGTCTGAGCATGAAGCTCTGCAAACTCCTCGGCGAGGACGCCGTCGGCGAGCGATTTCACGCCGTCAAGCTACAGCGCCCCGATTACCTCCACTACACGGCCACGGGCAAGGCCATTCTCGCCTTCCTCCCTCAATCCAGAGTAGAGCGCATCGTCGACGAGTACGGTCTCGCCGAACTGACCGGCAACACCATCACCGACCGCGACGCTCTGTTCGACGAACTCGAAGCGACGCGCGGGCGCGGATACTCGCTCAACGACCAAGAGGAAGTCGAAG
Source organism: Halogeometricum sp. S1BR25-6 (assembly GCF_031624495.1). Taxonomy (NCBI): domain Archaea; kingdom Methanobacteriati; phylum Methanobacteriota; class Halobacteria; order Halobacteriales; family Haloferacaceae; genus Halogeometricum; species Halogeometricum salsisoli. The sequence continues at coordinate 298,616 of NZ_JAMQOP010000003.1, forward strand.
GCATCCGCGCCGTCGGCGCGCCGGTGCGGGACCAAACCGGGCGCGTCCTCGGGGCTGTGAGCGTCTCCGGACCGGTCAGCCGTCTGCGAGAAGAACGGTTCCGGGAGGTGCTCCCGGAGAAGGTGACGAACACGACCAGCGTGATAGAGGCGAACATCAACCTGACCGAGAGCATCGGCCGGTCGGGCGTCGAGTGAGCCGTCTCGTTTAGCATCAGCAAACGGGCGGACCAACAATGAGAGCCAGGTATATCACGGACGATTCGGCAGTTTTGCGCCGGTGTAGGTAACGACTCCTTCTCCCGCCCAACGCGACAATCGAAAGAGCGAGCGAGGGGCGAACTAGCATTACAAGTCTATCAATGTAATTCCAAGCCGACTATCCGTCAGCGGTTGTTTAGTATAGCTAAACGTATCGAGCGACCCGGCAGTCGTCCGCCCCGGTCGGGGTCCTCACCAACGTTTATCACCGAGAGCGGCGAGTGAACGACCATGTACTCCGTCATAGTCGTCGCCGACGACCTCACCGGCGCGATGGACACGTCGCAGGGGTTCGCGGCCCGCGGTTACGAGGCGGCCGTCGTCGCCGACCCCGAAGCCGACAAAGGGGCCGTAGAGGAGGAGGGGGCCGTACTCGGAATCAACACCGACACCCGCTACGACGACGAGGGCGACGCCGCGAGGAGCGTCTCCGAAGCGGTCGAAGCGACGCCGGCGCGGACCGTCTACAAAAAGATCGACTCGACGCTGCGCGGGAACTTCGCCGCGGAGGTGGACGCCGCGCTTGACGCGGCGGGGTCGGAACTGGCACTCGTCGCGCCCGCCTTCCCCTCCATCGGCCGAACGACGGAGGACGGCGTCCACTACGTCGACGGGACACCGGTCTCCGAGACCGAGTACGGGGACGACGAAAAGGGGCCCGCCTCGTCGTCGATTCCCGAGTTGTTCGCGTCGGTCGACCGGCCGGTCGAGACGGTATCGCACGCGGCGGTCGTGTCGGGAGACGACGGAATCGCGGCCGCCGTCGAGCGATACGACCGGCCCCCGGTCGTCGTCTGCGACGCCGTCGAGGACGACCACCTGGCCGACATCGCGGCGGCGGCCGACGGTCTCGACGCGCTGTACGTCGGGAGCGGCGGTTTGGCCGCGCACGTGCCGGTGCGGGGTTCGGAGCCGGATTTCGAGTCCTCCCGGCGGTTCTCGGAGGGAGGAGCGCTCGGCGTGGTCGGGAGCGTCAGCGCGACGACGCTCGCACAACTCGAACGGGTGCCCGAGGAGGCGGTCGTCCCCGTCGACGGTACGGACCTCGTCGTCGGGGAGGAACCGGACGCCGCCGTCGAGCGAGCCGTCCGGCGGTTGCGCGAGGGCCGTCCGGCGGTCTTGACC